>DVGV01000041.1 GCA_018712545.1 Candidatus Coprenecus merdigallinarum
ACCATTAATCTTTAGAAACTTCTCAAACTCAGAGTCTTCTTCTCCATCATACCTTGGAGAATAAATCTCGATCTCTTCACTGTCCGTTCTCAGTATCTGAATCAAACGCCCCATGATTTCTCTTCTTTGACACAAATATATGCCATTTCTTTAAGAACTCAAAATAAAGTTCATTTTTTTGTTAAGTTAGTATGATTTTTACTAAGCGACATTTCCGTACTGCTGACAGTCTGTAATTGACCGTTTAGGGTATCCGGCCATAAAACAAATGGTTACACGGTTATGCGGATAACAGACTGAACAGTGCGCCTGGACATGTATTCTCTTAAATGCGCCTTAGAAGCGTTGTGGCAAGGGCAGTCTGCGGTCAGCACATTTTCTCCATGATGAGTCTGTAAATCGCACACCTGACGTAAGTTTCTATGTAATAGAAAAAAACGTAAAACTGGGTATGAACAGACTGTGCAGTCAGCAGTAAGTAAATTCAGTCCTCTTCAGATCCAGTGTTTAATGCATTGAGCAATCACAGCATATTTTTGCTTTTTGCAAAAAGCATTTCCAAAAATTCTCCAAAGTTTACGGCTCCGCCACCATCCTCCCATCGCCTCCATCCTCCTCCCCGTGGACCGGATACTCCAAAGCCCGCGAAGGCCCGTTCCCGACCTCCCGGTCCGCCAGATAGATGTGATAGAGGGTCTGCTCGAGCGACTCAAGGGTGCGCCGGCGGAGAGCGGCGGGTCTGAGGCTGCACTCCCAGATGACTATGGTGTGCCAGCCGAGACGGGCGAGGGCCTGGTAGTCGCGGCGGTCGCGCTCGCGGTTGCGTTCTATCTTCGTACGCCAGAAGTCCACGTTGGTCTTGGGAAGGCGGAAGTACCGGCAGCCTTCGTGGCCGTGCCAGAAGCAGCCGTTGACGAAGATGCTGGTGCGGTACTTGCGCAGGACGATGTCGGGGTGGCCGGGCAGGCGCGGATGGTTGAGCCGGTAGCGGAATCCGCGGGAGTGCAGCCAGCGGCGGACGGTCATCTCGGGCTTGGTGTCAGCCGAACGGATGGCCGCCATGTTCTTATGCCGCTGCTGAGGGGACATCGTATCCATACAGCGCGAATTTAGTAAATTTTCGTAAATTTGAAGGACGAACCAAACAGTACTCCGGATGGTCAGACTCTCAACCCTCAGACCCGACCAGGGCATCCCCGCCCCCACCCTGCTGATGATGTCGGCAGTGGCCGGCCTGACCGTGGCCAATCTCTACTACAACCAGCCGCTGCTCGAGGACATCCGCACCGACCTGGCCTGCAGCGGCACCCTTGCCAACCTCATCACAGTGGTCACCCAGGCCGGTTACGCCCTCGGACTCCTGCTCATCGTCCCCATGGCCGACATGTGGTCCAGGCGCAGGATAGTGCTGACCATCATGAGCATAGCCGCCATCATGTCGGCAGCCATAGCCGTCTCGCACAGCATCTGGACCGTACTGGCGGCCTCGCTCGGTCTCGGAGTCTGCTCGGTCATCCCCCAGATATTCATCCCGATAGCCGGCCAGTTCTCGGAGCCGGAACACAAGTCCCGCAACATGGGCTACGTCCTCTCGGGCCTGCTCACCGGCATCCTCGGCGCCCGGGTCATCAGCGGCTATGTAGGCCAATGGGCCGGATGGCGCACGATGTTCCTGGCGGCAGCCGTCCTGATGCTGCTCTGCCTGGTCCTCACCCTGAGGATGCTGCCCCGTATGCCGGGTACTTTCAGCGGCACATACTGGAGTCTGATCAAAAGTGTCTGGAAAATATTCGCGACCCATCCCCGCATGCGTCTGTACGCCTTCCGCGGCGCCTGCACCTTCGGCAGCATGATGAGCATCTGGTCCTGCATGGCCTTCCACCTTGCCGGAGAGCCTTTCCACGCCGGCAGCCGCACCGTCGGTCTGCTCGGACTCTGCGGAGTGGTCGGCGCCATAGCGGCCAGCGGCATAGGCCGATATGTCCCGCGCCTAGGTATCAGACGGATGACCGCCATCGGGGCCATCCTCCAGCTCGTGGCCTGGACTTCTGCTGCCACCCTCGGCCATACCTACACCGGCATCATCGCCGCCATCATCCTCCTCGAGCTCGGAGCCCAGTTCATGCAGCTGAGCAACCAGAGCGGCTGCCTGCAGGCCGTTCCGGACGCCTCGAACCGCGCCAACACCATCTTCATGACCTCCCTCTTCCTCGGCGGCAGTCTTGCGACCCTGCTCTCGGGCATCGGCTGGCGGCTCGCAGGCTGGACCGGCGTCTGCATCACCGGAGTCATCTTCTCCGCAACAGCCCTCTGTACGGTATTCTGCAAAAATCAGACATTGCCCAGATGCACATAACGGATCCCGCACTCCCGCGCAATCTCCTCCGCCATCCGCAGAGTCCCTATCGGCGTAGGCGGCACCTCCCGCATCCTGTACTGCGGAAAGAACCTCGAAAAATGCAGCGGCGCCCCGGCAAATCCGTTGTCCACCAGCCAGCGGCACATCTCCCGCAGCATCCCCGGCTCATCGTTGATCCCCGGAATCAGCAGATTGGTAATCTCGAGCCACACCCCCGCATCCCGCATCTTCTCCAGGGTCCTCAGCACCGGAGCCAGCGAGGCCCGGCTCACCTTCCGGTAGATATCCTCGGAAAATGACTTTAGATCGATATTCGCCGCGTCGAGATACGGCAGCAGGTCATCCAGCGGCCCCTCATTGACATATCCGGCCGAAACCAGGATATTCAGCAGCCCCGCCTCCCGGCACGTCCGGGCACAGTCCACGGTGTACTCCATCCAGGTCAGCGGCTCGGTATAGGTATAGGCGACTATCCGGCAGGAAGTCCTCCGGGCCAGTTCCGGCAGCATCCCGGGAACAATGAAACTGCTCTCCACCTCCTCGGGGCGCACCTGGGAAATGCTCCAGTTCTGGCAGTTGCGGCAGGAAAGGTTGCAGCCTGCGGCAGCGAGCGACAGGCACATCTCCCCCGGATGAAAATGCAGCAGCGGCTTCTTCTCGACGGGGTCCACATGCAGGGCGCAGACCCGTCCGTAGACCAGTGACACGAGCCTCCCGTCCCGGACCTCCCGGCTGCGGCAGAGCCCCCGGCGTCCCTCGGTCAGACGGCAGCGGTGCGGGCAGAGCGTACATGTCACGCTCCCGTCCGCCCCGGCTTCACAGTACCGGGCCTCCACACCTCGCTGAATGTCACTGCTCATCGAACACCTCCGCCTGATAAACGTACAGGTCCGCATCCTTCCACCCGTTCCAGCCGATTCCGGCCTTGTCCCGGGCACAGTGTCCCAAGAACTCCTCCCTGGTCCAGCCGGTCTCGTCCGCCACCTGCGGCAGGAAGGTCCCGCTGCGGCCGTCCTTGACCATCAGCACCCCGTCCCGTCCAAGCACTATCTCGTCCGGCGAGGATATCTGCCTCAACGGAGACAGTACCGATATCTCGATATGCACCTGTTCCAGTTCCTCCATAGTCAGCGGCCGGAACCTGTCATCCTCAAATGCCGCTGCCCTGGCCATCTCCGCAACAGTCTTATACAACGGCCTGACTCCCACTATATTGCCGATACATCCGCGAAGCCGCCCATGCAGATGCAGGGTAACGAACGCCCCGCACTCCGCCTTGAGCGTCTGCGTCAGCTGAGTGTCGGACGGCAGCCAGTACTTGCCGTCAAAAGCCGTCTCAATACTCCGCCGGGCCGTCTCCAGCAGCACCTCCCGTTCCCCGGCAGTCAGGGAGAATCCCTCCAAAGCCCCGGTATTCTTTTCCACACCTTCCTTATATACCACTGAAAACGCATGATACCCCACGACCTCGCTCTTGTCCCCGTAGACCGCCGCATCACCGGAGTTGCGGTAATCCAGATGTCTGATTTCCAGATCATCCCGTCCCTCCATCATCATCAGCAGGGCCGCAATGGGCAGCTGGCCGCAGGCACTTGTCGCCAGATTAGGCACCTTCGCGCGGGCATTGTCCAGCAGAACATCCAGGAAGCGGTCCACCGACCCGGAAGCGATGGCCTCGCCGGTAGCCCCGTCCACCCTGCAGGCATCCTCGTAAGAAGGATAATGGGAAAAATCGCTGCTGATCACAAAGAGGTTGTCCTCATTCATATAGGGCCCGAGCACCCGGGCAATCCTCCGCAGTCCCCCGCCGTCGACCGAGCCTATTATTATAGGTACAATGGGAGGGACCTCCCGCAGTCTCTCCTGCAGGAAGGGCAGCTGCACCTCCAGGCAGTGCTCCCGTACATGCGCATTGTGGAAGTCCCGGAAAATGGAATCCGCCCCGATGAGCTCGAAGCCCGCCTCCGTATCCACCCTCAACCGCCCCAGAGGGGTCTCATACCAGTCGCACTCCACATCCACGGAAGCGCCCCGGAAGGCCTCCCGGTGACTGGGGCCGATGAGGAAGACACGCTCATACCTCTCAGTCGGGGCAATGGAAGCATACGCCTCCGCAGCCACCGCTCCCGAGAACACATACCCCGCATGGGGCACAATCACCGCCTGCACTCTTCCGTCAGGACGGGCAGCCGCACTGCCCAGGAATCCGTTTACGACTGTTCTCAGTGTTTCAGCATCTGCCGGATAGAACTGTCCGGCAACGGCCGGAGAATGAATATTGATCATAATGTTCAGTATTATCGGTAAAATAATCAGCATAGAACTGGAAAAGGCTCCTCAAATATAGCATTTTTGCGGTACATTGTAAAGAATTTTAACGTATATTTGGATGTGATTTGATCCCAAAATATTAACCTTATGAGACAAAATATTTCAATTCTTTTCGCAGTTGCAGGTTTCGCTGCAATTTCACTTTTCCCAGTTTCTGCGGAAGCTTCATTACCTCAAGGAGATGATCCCATCGTTCAGAAAGTCATCAGCCTCGCCGCCGAGGACAACCAGACTATGGACCACCTCGACATAGTGACCAACCGCTTCGGAGGCCGCCCCATCGGCTCGGATGCCTACACCCACGCAGTGGACTGGGCAACACATATGTTCGAGCAGTGGGGACTGGAGGTTCACAAGGAATACGCAGGTGAAGTATCGGTAGGCTTCAACCGCGGTCCCTGGTTCGGCCGTATGATTAACGGCAACGAGGCCCTCCACTTCACCACTCCTTCCTACACTGCCGGCACCAAGGGCCTGCAGAGAGGACACGTAGTCCTCGAGCCCAAGACCAGAGCTGAATTCGAAAGGATGAAACAGACTATCAAAGGAGCATGGGTACTCATCGGAGGCACCAGCAAAGGATGGCCCATCGACTACACTGACAGAGGCGATGCAAAGAGAGCTGAGATTATAGCCCAGAACGACTCTATATCGCAGCTCAATGCAGAGATACGTCAGTACAACAGCTCGATCTTCAATCAGAAAAGGAATCTTGACAAGCAGCTTCAGATAGCAAAGTCTGCCAAGGAAGCCGCTAAAATCAAGGCCAAAATCGAGTCTCTCAAGGAGAAGGAGCTCATCCCCCTGATCGAGGAGCCCGCTCTCTTCTACCGCGAGATGATAGAAGCCGGTGCACTGGGCATCATTCAGTCAGCTCCTGTTCCCATCACCACCCTCTATGACAGGGCCAACATCGACGACGGCTACATGACCTGGGAGAATCTTCCCACTCTGCCTGACATCAAGCTTGATTTCAGACAGTACGAGAAGATTAAGGAGATGGTGGAACTCCGTGAATATGTGGAGCTCGAGTTCGATATCCGCAACCATTTCTACATGGGTCCCGTTCCTTACCACAATGTAGTCGCTGTCCTGCGCGGCACTGAGTTCCCCGATGAATACGTCATCTGCGGAGGTCACCTCGACAGCTATGACGCCGCCACCGGAGGAGTAGACTGCGGTACCGGTCTGGCTCCCACTATGGAAGCCGCAAGACTTCTGGCCGAGGCCGGTGCAAAGCCCAAACGCTCCATCGTATTTGCCCTCTGGGCCGGCGAGGAGTTCGGACTGCTCGGTTCCAAGGCATGGGTAGAGCAGCATAAAGACCTGCTGCCCAATGTAGTAAACTACTTCAACCGCGACGGTGGTCCTACAGTTGCCAACAGCATGTCCGTACCAGAGGAGTGGTATGACGCTTTAGAGCCCATATGCGAGCCGCTGAAAGACCTGGATTCCAGGTTCCCCTTCACACTCAGGGTCAATGACCGATATCCCATGGAGATTCCAGAGACTGCAGGCGGCTCCGACCATGCCTACTTCATGCTGAACGGTGTACCCGTCATCAGCTTCGGAACAGGCGACCCTCTCGGATACAACTTCAGCTACGGCGAGATCTGGCACACTGACCGCGACCTCTACACCAAGAGCATTCCCGAGTACATGGAGCACACCTCCATCGTAAACGCGATAGTCCTCTGGGGTATCGCCAACCTGCCCGAGAAACTGCCCGCAAGCGCTGTCTACATCCAGGAATAAGACGTAATCACAGATAACAGAAAGAGGTATGCCGTCCATCACGACATACCTCTTTTTTATGACTCATCCCGTCCGGGCAGCTTATTTCTGCCTCTGCCGCACAGTCTCGAAGAGCATGAGGGAGGCGGCTACCGACACGTTCAGGGAACCGATATCTCCGCGCATGGGAATTCTGGCCTGCACGTCGCAGAGAGCCAGCACCGACGAGGAGATGCCCTTGCCCTCTGATCCCATGACGAAAGCCGTAGGCCTGGTCATGTCCACATCATAGATAAGGCCCTCGGCCTTCTCTGTAGCGGCCACTATCTGAAACCCCTTCTCCTTGAGGTAGTACAGGGGCATGCGCAGGTTCTTGCACTTGGCCACGCCGATGCGGAGCAGGGCGCCGGCCGAAGCCTTGACACCATCGGCATTGATAGCGGCTCCGCCCTTTGCAGGCAGGATAATGCCGCCCGCCCCCGCACATTCAGCACTGCGGGCTATTGCCCCCAGATTGCGCACGTCGCTCACTCCGTCGAGGAGGACAAAAACCGGGGCAGGATCTTTCTGGAAGGCCCTCTCCACCATTTCCTCCAGCGGCATGTAGTCGATCTGCGGCAGATATGCCACCACTCCCTGATTCCTGCCTCCGCGGAAGCGGGCCAGCCGCTCGGCGGGTACGAACTGGAAGGGAATGCCGCGGCTGTCCAGCTCGGTGAGGAGCTGACGGAACTGCTGTCCCTCCAGTCCTTGCTTCAGCAGCACTTTTTCTATCTGTCTTCCGGACAGGACGGCCTCCAGGACGGGGTGCATCCCGTAGAGGTGGTATCCGGTATCCTTTTTCTCGGTATTTTCCATATTGTCTTGCATTTATTTTCAGTTACTCAGTTCTATCCACTCCTCCATCGTGCGGTCGAGGGTACGTTTCAGCTCCAGGTACTCCCTGGTCAGCTTGTCGATGTCGGTATCTGCCGACGGTGCGGCCAGGACCTTTTCCAGCTCTTTCATCTGAGCCTCCAGGTCGGCTATCTTCTTCTCGCAGCTCTCGATGCGTTTCTGCTTGCGGCGCTGCTCCTTCTGCTCCTGGAAGGAGAGACTGGATGCTGTCCGGGGCTTAGATGCCTGGGCTGACTGAGCGGATGATGCCTGAGGGACTGATGACGAGACTGCCGGCTGTCCGGCTGCTGAAGATTTTTCGGACTTATGAGCCCTGGATTCTGACCGTTCCAGGTCCTGCAGGGTCTCGATCCTGCGTTTCTCGATGAAGTCCCGCACACCTCCCAGATATTCCTTGACATGGCCGTCGCGGAACTCGTAGACCTTGTCCACCAGCCCGTCGAGGAAGTCCCTGTCGTGCGATACGATGACCAGTGTCCCGTCATAACGCTGGAGGGCTTGCTTGAGCACGTCCTTGGAGCGGATGTCCATGTGGTTGGTGGGCTCGTCGAGGGCCAGCAAGTTGTAGGGATGAAGTATCAGCTTTGCCATGGCCAGACGGGAACGCTCGCCTCCGCTGAGCACGGCCACCTTCTTGTCGATATCCTCCCCACGGAAAAGGAAGGCTCCGAGAATGTCCCGCAGCTTGGTACGTATATCGCCCACGGCCACCTTGTCGAGGGTATCGTAGACCGTGTCGTTCTTATCTAAGACATCCTCCTGGTTCTGGGCATAGTAACCTAAGGCGACATTGTACCCGAGAGAAGCCGAGCCGGCGACGGGCCGCAGCTCCCCGGTGATGTATTTCATCATGGTACTCTTTCCCTCGCCGTTGCGCCCGACGAAGGCCACCTTTTCCCCTCTCTCCACGGTCAGGTCAATATCGGTGAACACCACCTTGGGACTGCCCGAGCCGTCTCTGGGCGGATAGCCTCCGGTGAGGGCCTTGGCCTGGAAGACGATCTGGCCCGAACGGGGTGCCGGCGGAAACTTGACGTGAAGGGCCGAATTGTCCTCGACGTCTATCTCTATGCGCTCGAGCTTGTCGAGCTGCTTGATGCGGGACTGCACCTGGTTGCTCTTGGTGGGCTTGTAGCGGAAGCGCTCGATGAACTCCTCGGTCTTCTCGATCATCCGCTGCTGGTTCTCGTAGGCGGCCCGCTGCTGCTCCATCCGCTCGCGGCGCAGCTCCACGTACTTGGAGTACGGCACCTTGTAGTCGTAGATGTGTCCCAGGACGATTTCCACCGTGCGGGTGGTGACGCGGTCCAGGAAGCGGCGGTCATGGGAGATGAGCACCACCGAGCCGCGGTAGCCGAAGAGGTAGTCCTCGAGCCACTGGATGGACTCGATGTCGAGGTGGTTCGTAGGCTCGTCGAGCAGGAGGACATCGGGCTTGGTCAGCAGGACCTTGGCCAGCTCCACGCGCATGTTCCAGCCCTGGGAGAAGGTGCTGCGCTGCCGTCCGAGCTCGCTCTTCTTGAAGCCAAGGCCCACCAGGGTCTTCTCGGCCAGCACGGCGGGTGACTCAGACTGAGACATGGCCAGCTTGTCGTTAAGTTCATTGAGTTCCTCTATCAGCCGGTGGTAGGCCGCTGACTCGTAGTCGGTCCTCTCGCCCAGCTCGCGGCTGATCTCCTCCAGCCTCTCATTCATGGTGAAATGGTCGGCGAATACGGACATGGCGGCCTCCATGACCGTGGTGTCCTTGGAGTAACTCATTATCTGGGGCAGGTAGCCTACGGTCTGCTCCCTAGGCTTCATGATGGAGCCGGAAGTCGGACGCTCCACACCGGCTATGAGCTTGAGTATCGTACTCTTGCCCGCACCGTTCTTGCCCACGAGGGCTATGTGCTCCCCGTCGCTGACGTGGAAGCTGATGTCGTCCAGGAGGGTGAAGCCTCCGAAGGCTACTGTGAGATTATTTATCGATATCATTTCTAACTTCTACTTCTTTCGGTTTGTCTTTACACAGGGTTATGGATACCTCGTAGAGCAGGTACAGGGGCAGGGCGACCACTATCATCGTGAAGGCGTCGCCCGAAGGGGTGATGACGGCCGAAATGGCCAGGGCGGCCACTATCGCGTACTTGCGGAAACGCCTGAGCATCTGTCTGTTGATAACTCCTATCCGGGAGAGCAGCAGGGCCAGGGCCGGCAGTTCGAAGACCACACCCATAATCAGGTTGAGCTTCAGGAACATCCCGATATACGAGAGCAGGGATATCTGGTTGGCCACCGACTCGCTCACCTGGTAGGTTCCCAGAAAGCGCAGGGTCAGCGGGAAGACCACCACGTAGCCCACCCCCACGCCGATGTAGAACAGCAGGGAGGACAGCCCGAAAGCCGTCTCGGCAGCCCGCCTCTCCCGGTCGTACAGCGCAGGTCTCACGAACAGCCAAATCTGGTAAATCAGAAACGGCAGCGCTACGATGACCGCCAGCCAAAAGGAAATCCGCACGTGGGTGAAGAACTGGGCGGCCAGGTCGATATTGACCAGTTCCACCCGGAAAGGCTCAAGAGCCCCGAGTCCGAGCAGTCCCAACAGCCTGTCCATCCACCGGTAGACGAAGAAACCGTCCGTCAGCGGAGCCAGCACCACCCCGTCGAAGACCGTCTCCTTACACAGGAATAGCGCGACCATCAGGACAATAAGCACAGCAAAGCTGCGGAAGATCACCTTTCGCAGCTCGTCCAGATGTTCCCAAAAGGTCATTTCTCCCGCCACGGCACCCATCTCCTACTTCTTCTCGGCGGAGCTGTTCTTTGCGGAGTCAGCGGAGTTTGCGGATGACGGTTCCTTCTTGGCAGAGGAGGAATCCACATTCAGGTCCTCCTCAATGCCGTTGACCCCCTCCTTGAAGCTCTTGACCCCCTTGCCGAAGCTCTTCATCAGCTCGGGGATCTTCTTCGCCCCGAACAGCAGCAGGACGATGAGCAGGAGCACCAGTATCTCGGTCAGTCCGACGGATCCTAAAAACAAAAGTGTAAGCATATCTTCTCGTTATTGTTTATTTTCTTTTGCAGCAGCCTGTTCCATGTCGGCCTTGCGGAATACTTCCAGCAGGGCGGAGGGGATACGGGTCGGCCGGCGGTTGTCGCTGTGGATGAAGCCGAGGACCACCGAGCCGTCGCAGACGAGGTCGCCGTTCTGGTTGTAGATGTCCGTCAGCACCTCTATCCGCGCCATCGGTTCCTTCTCCACCCGGGAGACCACCCGGAGCACGTCTCCCATCCGGGCCGGCGTGTGATACCTGGCATTGACCGACACCACCGGCATCATGATTCCGTGCTTCTCCAGTTCCATGATCGGCAGCCCGACATCTATCAGGAACTGATGCCGGCCGCACTCGAAGTAGCGGATGTAGTTCGAATGATGGACTATCCCCATCTGGTCGGTCTCGTAGTAGCGGACCTCTATCTGTGTCTCCGACTGGATGAACATGGCATTGTCTCTCTAAAATATTCAACCTCTTAGCGCCTCCAGGGTCTTGCGCAGTCCCTCTATCTTGGCGGTCGCATCCGAAAGTTTCTTCTTCTCGTTCTGAACGACAGCCTCCGGAGCATTCTGCATGAACTTCTCATTGGACAGCTTGGCATTCACTCCCTTGAGGAATTTCTCCAGACGCTCGATCTCTGCCTCGGCCTTGGCTATCTCCTCCTGCACGTCGGTCTTGCCTGCCAGCGGGACGAACATCTCTACCGTACCAACGAGGAAAGAAGCGCCTGCCTCCCTCTCGCCGAAGTCCTCGACGTAGGAAATCTCCCCGACATTGCCCATACGGCGGACTATGCCGGTCATCTCCTGGGGGAACGCGCCCTTTATGCGCAGGTCCAGAGCCTCTTTCGGGGACAATCCCTTCTTCTGGCGGATGTTCCTCAGAGCCGCCACGGCCTCTGTCGCAAGGTCAAATGCGGCAATGAAGGCCTCGTCGTACTCTCCGCCCTCGGGCTGACGCTCAAGCATGATGGTCGCACCCTCCGGACGCTCAGCCAGGTTGTGCCAGAGCTCCTCGGTGATGAAGGGCATCACGGGATGCAGGAGTTTCAGCAGGGAATCGAAGAATCCGATGGTGGCGTCGTAGGTCGCTCCGTCTATCGGGGCTCCGTAGGCGGGCTTCACTATCTCGAGGTACCATGCGCAGAAATCATCCCAGAACAGCTTGTACAGGCACATCAGGGCATCCGAGATGCGGAACTTGGAGAAATGGTCGGCGACGACGGCTATCTCGCGGTTCAGTTTCTGGGTGAACCACCTGACGGCCAGGGCGGCGTGCTCAGGAGCCTCCAGGGAGCGGTCCACGCTCCAGCCCTTGACCAGACGGTAGGCGTTCCATATCTTGTTGCAGAAATTACGGCCCTGCTCCACCTGGGACTCGTCGAAGAGGATGTCGTTGCCGGCGGCGGTGCAGAGCAGCATGCCGATGCGGACTCCGTCAGCGCCGTAGTCGTCGATGAGCTTCAGGGGGTCGGGCGAGTTGCCCAGGGTCTTGGACATCTTGCGGCCCAGCTTGTCGCGGACGATACCGGTGAAATACACGTTGCGGAAAGGCACCTTGTCCATGAACTCATTGCCGGCCATGACCATCCTGGCCACCCAGAAGAAGATGATGTCCGGGCCGGTCACCAGGTCGTTGGTCGGATAGTAGTAGGCCAGGTCGGCGTTCGGAGCCTTGTCCGGGAAGCCGGGCTTGGCGGGATCGAACACCGAGATGGGCCAGAGCCACGAGGAGAACCAGGTGTCCAGCACGTCCTCGTCGCGCCTGAGATCGGCGGCTGCAACCGAGGGGTCGAGCTGCTGAGCGGCCTTCAGGGCCTCCTCGGGAGTAGCCTCGACCACGTAGCGGCCGTCGGGCAGATAGTATGCGGGTATCTGCTGTCCCCACCACAGCTGGCGGGAGATGCACCAGTCGCGGGTGTTCTCCATCCAGTGACGGTAGGTATTGCGGTATTTGTCTGGAATGAGTTTAATCTCACCGTTCTCCACGCGGGCCAGGGCGGCCTTGGAGAGTTCCTCCATCCTGATGAACCACTGCATCGAGAGCTTGGGTTCGATGACTGCGTCGGTCCTCTCGGAGTGTCCCACAGGCGAGAGGTAGTCCTCCTCTTTCTCGAGCTGTCCGGCCTCGGCCAGCATTTTCACAATCTTCTTGCGGGCCGTGAAGCGGTCCTCCCCGACGAGGATCACGGCCTTCTCGTTGAGCCTTCCGTGGTCGTCGATGATGTCGAGCACCGGCAGGTTGTGGCGCAGGCCTATCTCGTAGTCGTTCACGTCATGGGCCGGGGTCACCTTCAGGCAGCCGGTACCGAAGTCCATGGTTACGTAGGAGTCCTCGATGATGGGTATCTCGCGGTTGATCAGAGGAATGAGTATCTTCTTGCCGCGCAGGTGGTGATACCTCGGGTCCTCGGGGTTGATGCAGACAGCGGCATCGGCCATGATGGTCTCGGGACGGGTGGTGGCGATGACGATGTAGTCGTCAGTGGGGTTGCCGGCTCCGTCGGACACCTTGTAGCGCAGGTAGTAGAGCTTGGACTTGGTCTCCTTGTGGATCACCTCGTCGTCGCTCACTGCGGTCAAGGCCTGGGGATCCCAGTTGACCATCCTCACGCCGCGGTAGATATAGCCTTTCTTGTAAAAATATACGAATGTATTGATAACCGCCTCACTCAGGGCCGGGTCCATCGTGAACCTGGTGCGGTCCCAGTCGCAGGAGGCTCCGAGCTTCTTGAGCTGCTCGAGGATGATGCCGCCGTGCTTTTCCTTCCACTCCCAGGCGTGTTTCATGAACTCCTCCCGGGTCAGGGACGACTTGTCGATGCCCTGTTCCTTGAGCTTGGCCACGACCTTGGCCTCCGTGGCTATCGAAGCGTGGTCGGTACCGGGCACCCAGCAGGCGTTCTTGCCCTGCATGCGGGCGCGGCGCACGAGCACGTCCTGTATAGTATTGTTGAGCATGTGGCCCATGTGCAGCACTCCCGTCACATTGGGGGGCGGAATGACCACGGTATACGGCTCCCGGCTGTCGGGTTCCGAATGGAAAAACTTGTTTTTCAACCAGTAAGAATACCACTTCTCCTCTACATCGGAGGGATTGTACTTCGCTGACAATTCCATATTTCTTTCAAATTAACCCGCAAATATAATTCTTTTTATGTAGATTTGCGGGACGTTTAACCACTAATTATTTTATAGTATATGGACAATCAGCCTCAGAAGAAAGAAATAGGCATCGAGATTACCAAGGAGACCGCTGCCGGCAACTATTCCAACCTCGCACTCATCACCCACTCCAACAGCGAGTTTATCTTTGATTTCGCCCGCGTCCTTCCGGGATACCCCAAGGCCCAGGTGGTAAGCCGGGTCATCATGACCCCCGAGCACGCCAAAAGGCTCCTGCTCGCCTTAAGGGACAATATCGGCAAATACGAGAGTCAGCACGGCGAGATCAGCATCGGTGCGCCTAATCTTCCCAAGAACACCATCCCCTTCGGATTCAACCCCAACAACACCCCGGAGGCCTAGCCGATGAAGCCCGACACAGCTTTCGTAGGTGCGGGGAACGTGGCCTTCCGCTTCGCTCTGGCCATGCAGGAGAAGGGGTACAATATCAGCGCTGTCTACAGCCGCACCGCCAAAAGCCGCGACCGCCTGGTCAAGGCCCTAAGAGCCAATGGTTCGGGCACTCAGGCAGCGGAGAGCATACAGGATCTTAGGACGGCATCCCTGCTGGTCATCGCCGTCACGGACGACGCCATCCCTCAGGTGGTGGCGGACATCGCGGAGGCATTCGCCCCCCTCAGGGACAATCCCCTTCCTGCGGTGGTCCATACCTCCGGAGCCACCCCCCTCTCCGTCATGCATCCCCTCGCGGAGCTCGGCTGCCCCTGCGGAGTGATGTACCCCCTGATGACGCTCAACCGCAACAAGAACGTAGAGTTCCGCGATGTACCTCTCCTCCTGGAGGCGACCACCGGGGAGCTGAGAACGGTGCTGGACGGGATAGCCGATGACCTGGGCGGAGAACACTATTTCTATTCTTCCGAAGAGAGGCTTAGGATGCATGTGGCCGCGGTATTCACCACCAACTTCGTCAACTACCTCCTCGGCCTGGCCTTCCCCATCGTCCAGCATGACCACCCCCTGCTGATTCCCTCCACCATCGAGGCAGTGCGCAACGCATTCCTGCATACCCCCGCCTCCACCCTCACCGGCCCCGCCCGTAGAGGGGATATGGAGACGATACACAAGCATCTGGAAGTCCTGCAGAAGATGGGGCTGACCGAACAGGAAGAGATATACCGCCTCCTGACCGACAGGATTCTGAAAAAATATCACCCCGAAGACAGATAAACCATGCCCAACTACAACTATAAAGTCAAGCTGCACGGCATCCGCGCCTTCGCCTTCGACGTGGACGGAGTGCTGACAGACGGCTCCATCATCTCCACATCCGACGGAGACCTGCTCAGGACTTTCGATTCCAAGGACGGATTTGCCCTGAGAATGTGCTCCATGAAAGGCTATCCGGTGGCCATCATCACCGGCGGAGCCTCACAGAGCATAGTACACAGGTTCAAGGGACTGGGAGTCAAGGAAGAGGACATATACCAAAAGTCCCGGGACAAGGTGCCCGACTTTCTGGACTTCTGCTCCCGCCACGGACTCAGGCCGGAGGAGGTGGCCTTTGCCGGGGACGACATGCCCGACATCCCGGTGCTGAGGATGGCCGGATTAGCCGTTGCCCCCGCCGACGCCGTGCCAGAGGTCAAGGACGTGTGCGACTACGTGTCCCTGCGTCCGGGAGGCAAGGCATTTGTACGGGACCTTATCGAGCAGGTTCTGAAAGTCCACGAGGACTGGTATCTGGACACAGAGGTATTTGCCAAAATCTTCTAATCCGCTGAATGTCATGCTGCTCCACGAAGCCCTCAAAGACCGCCGCATAGTACTCGGCTCGGCCTCTCCCCGCCGTAGGGAACTCCTTGCCGGGCTCGGCATGGAATTTACAGTAGAGGCCACACCGGGTGCGCCCGAAACCTATTCCCCCGACTTACAGCCGGACGAGATACCGTCTGCACTGGCCGTTTCGAAATCCGAAGGATTCCACCGTCCCCTGAAGCCCGGTGAGATCCTCATCACCGCCGATACAGTCGTCATCTGCGGGGAGGACATCCTCGGCAAGCCCGCTGACCGCGACGCCGCCGCAAGGATGCTCCGCGAACTCTCCGGCCGCACCCACCGCGTCGTCACCGGCGTCTGCCTGCGCGACACTGAGCGGCGCCACGTATTTTCCTGCACCTCGGAAGTGGAGTTCAAGACCCTGACCGACGAGGAGATATCCTACTACATCGACCGCTTCCGTCCCTTCGACAAGGCCGGCAGCTACGGCATCCAGGAATGGATCGGCTACATAGGCATAACCTCCATACGCGGCTCCTACTTCAACATCGTCGGACTCCCCGTACAGAGGCTGTACACCGCACTGGGCGAATTTATCGGACTGTAATCATCTCCACGCTCTGCTGACGGACCTTGTCCAGCGGGGAAACTGTGTATTTCACCTTGGCGAAGTCGATGGAGGTCAGGTCGATGCAGCGGATAGTGCTGTTCCAGCAGGTGCGCCAGTACATTTTCAGACCTTTTGTATCGACAGCCGTCGTAAACTGGGTGGCACCGGGGATGTCGGTCGGGTCCTGGCCCTTCTGCCGCTCGACTCCGATAGGGATATCAAAATTGTTCAGAATCAGGAAGCAGGACATGACAGTCTCGGCTCCGGTAGAGTACTGAGGAGCAGTGGCCTGATAGTAGGCGGCGCGGATGAAGCGCGAAGGAGGGGTCACGTCGCCCGGAAGGCCGATCATGCCGGTACCGGCTCCGAAGCGGCGCACCTCGGGCCAGGCCGAGAAAGCGTTGCCGTCAGCCTCGCCGAAAGCCAGGTTGACGTAGTTGTTCAGATTCTTCACGTGCCAGGGGAAATCGGGAGCGTTGGTCAGCACACCGATTTTGTTCTCATAGAAATTGGCCTTACCGTCGACGATTTCTATCACTATCTGCCGCCCGGACGGTTCCCCCACCCTCCAGTGCGAGGTCTGGGCCTCAGGGAAAAGCTTGGTCACGATGATCTCGTCGAAGTGGTCGATGACCTCCTGCAACGAGCTGAAGCTGGCCAGTATCCAGCTGACCACCTGCATGTCGGGCACCGTACGGTCCACCTCCGTAGAGTCATACTGAGGATACTGTCCGTAGCCCGGGAAGAAGAAAAGCCCTGCCGAAAGCCCCTTCTCGTTCAGCCCCTCGAGGACGAACTGGTCCTGACTCGCAGCCACTCCGACATAGCCGTATTTACCGTTGAATATAAGCCCGGTACCGCCGGTAGAAGTCAGGGCCGTATGCCTGAATCCGCGCGGCACCACCACATAGCGGCTCTGCAGGTCGGACCCGCCCCACTCGGCCGTCCGCGCCAGTACATAGCTGCCGTCACGGGCAGTGAGTGATATGCCGGTGCAGGCAGATAAATTAAAGGAGAAAATGCATGCCAGGACAGCAGCGGCTGCGGCTGCCCTGTAGAATAAAGCTGAAATGTTCATAGGCATCTGTTTTTCTTCCAAAGTTAGCGATTTTATTTTCTATATATTTCGGAAATAGTAAATTTGCACTGCGAAGTTACGAAAAGAGTGTAATTTATTGGAAATGAGCGTAGG
>DVGV01000042.1 GCA_018712545.1 Candidatus Coprenecus merdigallinarum
CTACTGATTTACAATTAATTATAAATAAATTTAAACAGTTTCTTAAATTTTTTCGGTAAAAATTTACCGAAGTATTGAATCAGAAAACATAGAGGCAAAACAGATTTTACAGATGTCATTGCTGGCAAATCAACTCCTGCAATGACAAATACGGATGCAGTCAGAACTTCAAAGAACAGTGGTACTAACAGACACAGTATAACCGACAATAGCATCACCCTTACGCTGAAATCATAAGGACAATTTTCCTGAGGATTTTTGATGTATTGCCACAACTGCTTCATGAAATAATATCTAAAGATTCTACAAAAGTAATAAAACTCTTTCCCCTAAGCACCTCTAATCAATCGTTTGTTGAATTTGCTATTTGTGATTATGACAAGCCTATGGGGTTGCTATCTCGTTACCCAATTTCAAGCAATCCGACCAATTGATTTATTTTAAGCGAGTTATCTTTTCTTGCAAAAGTTACTTTAAACTTTTGTGGCGTTTTGCTTTAAACTTTTGCGGTATAATCTCACCCATTGATAGCGCGGACAGGATCGACCGTAGCGGCCTTCCAGGCAGGGATGAGTCCGGAGAGGATGCCGAGGACGACGGCTATGAGTATGCCGGCAAGGGCATTGTCGGGGGAGAGGGTGATGGTGAAGTATTCGGAGACGGCATTGACCGGAATGGAAATCAGGAAGACTAAGAGAATGCCCACCAGGCCGCCGGCTAAGGAGAGGAAGGAGGCCTCCACCATGAACTGGGTCAGGATCACGTAGCGCTTGGCTCCGAGGGCCTTCTGGATGCCGATCTGGCTCATGCGCTCCTGGACGGAGACGAACATGATGTTGGCGATGCCGAAGCCGCCGATGATCAGGGAGAAGGCTCCGATGATCCAACCCGCCTTGCTGATGCCGCGGAAGACGGAGTCGAGCATGTCGAGCAGGAAGGTCATCTCGTTGATGGCGAAGTCATCCCGCTCCGAGGGGGAGAGACCGCGGCAGGAGCGCAGCAGCAGGCGCAGCTCGTCCAGGAAGGCCTCGCGGGAGACCCCCTCCGCCGGAGCCGCCATCATCATCCCCGAGCCCCACGCGGAGGCCAGCACCGTTTTGCCGAACTGCAGCGGGAGGACCACCGCATCGTCCGTATTGACGATGGAGGCCATGCTCTCACCCTGCTTTTCCAGGACGCCGATGACTATTGCACTGCCTCCCTTGACCTTGACCTTCTTACCGATGGGGTAGGATTCCCCGAAGAGCTCCCGGGCGACATTGTACCCGAGAATAGCCACATTGGCCCCTCCGCGGATCTCCATCTGGGAGAAGTCGCGGCCCTCTGCGAGGGAGTAGCTCATCACATTCTCCAGCCCGTCGGTGGTGATGACCAGGAAGGCGTTGGAATAATTGTTGCGGCGGTAAGAGGCATTGCCGTTGCCGAGGATTACATAGACCACGCTCTCGGCCAGAGTAGCGTTGCGGGCGACATATTCGAAATTGTCCTCAGTGATCTCCGGCCGCTGGAGATAGTCCCACCACTGCAGCGGCTCGCCGTCCTCCCCTTCCTCCTGAGTCATGGGAAAACGGTCGATGTAGACGATGTCGCTCCCGAAGGACCGGACACCTTCCATGATATTGGACTTGAGCGAGTCCACGGCGCAGAACACCGCCACTATCGAGAAGATGCCGACAGTGACTCCGAACAGCGAGAGAAAAGTCCTGAGCTTGTCAGACTTGATGGAGAAAAAAGCGAAAGAGGCGCTCTCCGCAATCAACCCCACAACTATCCTCAGCTCTTTCACGAATTTTTTCATAAGACGTCTGAACTATAGTTATTTGTTTATACCTACCTTGCGCTGGAGCTCCCGCAGCGTGTCGAATGCGTCCATCGGCGTCATCGAGTTGAGGTCCATCGCCTTGAGAGTGTCCCGGATGCTCACCAACAGAGGGTCGTCGAGCTGGAAAATGGAAAGCTGCACTTCCTCCTGGGCGGCGCTGCGGTCCCGTTTCTTCTGCCTCAGGGACTGGACCCTGCCCTTGATGGACGAGTCCCCGGCCCCGGATGCCCCGGCCTCGAGCTTCTTGAGCACCTTCTCGGCCGAGAGGACCACTTCCGGCGGCACCCCGGCCAGCCTCGCCACATGGATACCGAAGCTGTGGGCAACCCCGCCTTCGCAAAGTTTCCTCAAAAATAGGATTTTTCCGTCAGATTCCTTCACTGCGATGTGAAAGTTTTTTACCCTTTTGTTATTTTCCTCCAGCTCGTTCAGCTCGTGGTAGTGCGTCGCGAAGAGGGTCTTGGCCCCGCCGCCCCGCTCGTGGATGTACTCTACGATGGCCCAGGCTATGGACATGCCGTCGAATGTGCTGGTGCCGCGGCCGATCTCGTCGAGCAGAATCAGGGAGCGCGGAGTCATGTTGTTGAGGATGGCGGCGGTCTCGAGCATCTCGACCATGAAGGTGGACTCGCCGCGGGAGATGTTGTCGGAGGCGCCGACACGGGTAAATATCTTGTCGAACAGGCTGATGTGTGCGGACTTGGCGGGCACGAACGAGCCTATCTGGGCCATCACGGCTATCAGGGCGGTCTGCCTCAGAAGGGCGGACTTACCGGACATGTTCGGGCCGGTGAGGATGATTATCTGCTGCTTCTCGCTGTCGAGGTACAGATCGTTGGCCACGTACTCCTCCCCGGCGGGCATCATCCGCTCGATGACCGGGTGGCGGCCCTGCTCTATCTTCAGGATCTCGCCCTCGTCCACCAGCGGGCGGCAGTAGCCGTAGTCGGCGGCGGCCTGGGCAAATGACAGGAGGCAGTCGAGGCGGGCTATCAGGGCGGCATCCTTCTGCACGGCGGGGATGGCGGCCTGGATGCGGGTAATCAACTCGTTGAATATGCGGGACTCGATGGCGTATATCTTCTCCTCGGCCCCGCCTATCTTCTCCTCGTACTCCTTCAGCTCGGGGGTGATGTAGCGCTCGGCCGAGACGAGGGTCTGCTTGCGGATCCACTCGGGGGGCACCTTGTCCTTGTGGGCGTTACGCACCTCGAGGTAGTAGCCGAAGACGTTGTTGTAGCTGATTCTTAAAGACGTGATGCCGGTGCGCTCTATCTCGCGCTGCTGGATGCCGGCGATGATATCCTTGCCGTGGGTCACGATGCCGCGCAGCTCGTCCAGCTCGGCGTCCACACCCTGGGCTATCACCTCGCCCTTGCCAATCTGGGCGGCCGGGTCCTTGCTCAGCGTCCGCGTCAGCTCGGCCTTCAGCTCCGGGCAATCGTCTATCTCCCTGGCCATACGGGCGAGCGGGCCTTTCTTATCGGTCTTCTCCGTGAGCAATACCTTCAGCGGCAGGAACTGGTCAATGCCCCGCCGCAGCTGCATCACCTCGCGGGGAGAGACGCGGCCAGAAGCGGCGCGGGAGAGGATGCGCTCGAGGTCGCCCATCGCGGCTATCCTCTGCGAGAGTTCCGAGGACAATTCCCTGTCGTTCAGCAGGGCATCAACGCTGTCCTGCCGTGTGGATATCTCCGCCAAATCCCTCGACGGCATGGTCAGCCACGAGCGCAGCAGGCGGGCGCCCATCGGGGAAGAGGTCTTGTCAATAACGTCCAGAAGGGTCACGCCCCCCGGAGCGGCCGGCTCCACTAATTCGAGGTTACGGACGGTGAAGCGGTCCAGCCAGACGAAACCTCCCTCGTCGATGCGGGATATGGTGTTTATCTGGGCCAATGTCCGGCCCGGTATGTATTCGGTGTCCTCCAGGCGGTTCGACTCTAAGTAGAACAGCAGGGCCCCGGCAGCAGTCACGCCCAGTCTCAGGCTCTCCACCCCGAACCCCTTCAGGGAGTCCGTCTTGAAATGCTTGATCAGCTTGCGGTACCCCGACTCGAAAACGAAGGCCCAGCCCTCCATCGTGGAGATGTAGATATTCGAGGCCGGGTTGGTGAACCTCTCCTTTACACCCTTCTCGAAACCCTTCTGGACCAGCAGTTCCTTGGGCGCGAAATCGGCTATCAGCAGGTCGAGGTAGTCCAGGTCGCCCTCAGCCACCTTGAACTCTCCGGTGGACACGTCCAGGAATGCGATACCGCCCCGGTCCTTCGAGAAACACAGCGCGGCGATATAATTGTTCTCCTTCTGGGTCAGCACCTGGTCGCTGTAGACCACGCCCGGCGTGACAATCTCGGTGACCCCCCTCTTGACCAGCTTCTTGGCCAGCTTCGGATCCTCCAGCTGGTCGCACACAGCCACCTTATACCCGGCCCTCACCAGCTTGGGCATGTAGCTCGGAAGCGAATGGTGCGGAAACCCCGCCAGCTCGATATAGCCCTGGTCTCCGTTCGACTTGCGGGTCTGCACGATGCCCAGCACCTTGCTGGTAGTCACCGCATCCTCCCCGTACGTCTCATAGAAGTCCCCCACCCGCATCAGCAGCAGGGCCTCCGGACAAGCCGCCTTGAACTTGTAGTACTGCTTGATCAGCGGCGTATCCTCCTTTTCCTTTTTTTCCTTGTTTGCCATTTCGAGTCACTTCCGATTAAAGAGAGGCAAAAATACTAAAATCCGCGTAATCGCGATAGATGTTTTACGACAAAGCACATCCGGCCTTTTCATTTTGAAACTGCACACCTTCGGAAGGTGAGACGAAAAAGGGGGAATCCTGCACACCTTCGGAAGGTGGAAGAAGGTGGAAGGAGGATAAGGTGTATGATGAGAGAGCCTGTGGCAAGGGGCCAAGCGGAATGCGATTCCGCAACGGCACTGAATCGCGGAATCTGCTGCCGTTGTGGAAACGGGACGGAGGGGCAATGCCGAAAACGGAAAACTTTTATTATTTTTACGGATAAAACACAAAAAAATGATGAAAAGACTTCTTTTGCTCGCATCAGCTCTTATCGCAGTCATCGGCTGCGGACAGAATCAGAACGGAAAGGGATACACAGTGGTGAAGGAATTCCCTGTGGAGGAGACTCTTGAGCCGGTCAAAGTCATCCACTACGACCCGGTCGAGAGCAATATCCTCGCGCTGTTCAGGGCCGGGGACTGGTGGATATCGCAGAACATACAGAACTACAGCGGGGAGTCGGGCAAATGTTTCTCGCTGCTGGACGGGGACTTCCGGACTGTGGTGCAGTTCGGCACGTGGGGACGCGGACCGCAAGAGTTCATCGGCCCATCGTACCACGGATATGAAGGCATGAAGGGCGACTCTATAGTCATCACGGTGAGGGACTGGACTATGGGCAGGCTGATACGGCTGACGGCCCACACCGGGGACGGAGGCTACCGCACAGAGCTCATCCAGGACTTCAACAAGAGTATGAGGGCCATCCATCCGCTCGGCCATGGACGCTGGCTCTGCAATGCGGACAACAACCGCTACTACACGACCGACTCCCAAGGGACCGCCAAGACCTACCTCGAAGGCTGGGGTGAAGGCGTCAACGAAGTTCTTGAAGCCAAGATCACCTATCAGCCCCCGCAGCTCACAAGCGAGACAGTCTCCCCCGACCGCTCCCGCCTGCTGGTCTACAGCCTCACATGGCCGGTCCTCTACCTGCACTCCCTCGACACCGGAGAGCGTCTGGCTGAAGTGTACGTAGACTACGGCCCCGACGACATCCATTCCAGCAACTATTCAGCCGACCTTTCCTACAACCCTGCCGAATATCTGGGCCACCATATCGTGGGCATGATCAACGACGAAGGCGGATACAGCCCCGTCCCCTCGCGTATCGTCATATTCGACCTGGACCTGAAGCCCGAAGCATCCTACAGCATCGCCCCGGCCAATTATTCCGCCATCGACCCCGCCACCGGCATCCTCGCCACCATCTCCTACAACGAGGAGACCATCAGCCTCTACGACCTCTCCGAGTGGCTGAATTAATCTTAAAAATTAAGATATAATCGTTATTTTTGTACCCATCATGAGTAACTTGATTGAATTATCACATACAGAAATCGTTCTCGCCTTCGCTGCATTCTGCATTGAGAGTACTGCCAGACGGCTTGGGAAGTCCTATATGGAGATATACGAGCGGATGAAGAAAGTGAGGATGATAGACGATTTCATCATTCCGTGCTACGATGCGCTCCATACCCAAAGCCGTGAGCGTGTTACAGATGATATGATTGAGTATCTGAACAATAAAGAAACACAGAGATGATTACGGTATATCATGGAGGTACCCAGACCGTGGAGCGGCCGGTCTGCATGTTCGGCAGAGAGAACTTGGACTTTGGCCGTGGATTCTACGTAACACCTCTGCTGAAACAGGCCTCCGACTGGGCTGCCGCTACAGCCAAACGCCGGAACAGCAGTGCTCTCATCAACGTCTACAGTTTAGACAGAGAAGCTGTTATCAAAGAAGGCAAATGCAGGATATTCAACGCATACGACCATGAATGGCTGGACTTCATAGTCGCCAGCCGCCGCGGCCTCAACCCTGCCGCTCCGTACGATTACATAGAGGGCGGAGTTGCAAACGACCGTGTCATAGACACGATAAACCTTTATATGGCCGGATTGATGGACTCCGATACAGCTCTGCGCAGACTTGCGATGCACCGGCCAAACAACCAAATCTGCCTGTTAAATCAGGTACTTACCGACAAATATCTCATCTATGAGCGGACAGAACGCATTTAACGATCCCGTCAAGTCTCCTGAGATTCAGGAAACCATCCTGAGCAACCGCATAGGCATCATATCGGCGGAACTTTCCAAAAGGCTCAGGATATCCCCCTCCGATGCTCTGCAGCTGTTCTACGGCAGCAAGACATGCGCCGACCTGCACGACAAAGAGACAGGCCTGTATCTCTACGGAGACCTGTATATCGCCGACGAATTCATCAGAGAATATCAGGATAAAATATGAAACGGGTACTGATCATCACCTACTACTGGCCGCCGACAGCCGGCTCGGGCGTGCAGCGGTGGCTGAAAATGTCCAAATATCTGCCGCAGCACGGGTGGCAGCCGGTCATCTACACACCTGAGAATCCGGAGGCGGGCATGACGGACGAATCCCTGCTGAGGGACATCGCTCCGGAGGTGGAGGTCATCAAGCGGCCCATCCTCGAACCGTATGCCGTATTCAACGCTCTGACAGGCAATAAGGGGAAAAATTCCGGGAAGGCTTCGGCCGGATCGGGCGCCGTCAACCCCATCAACGCCGTCGGTCACAAGTCCCCCCTGATGCGCCTCTCCCTCTGGCTCAGGGCCAATGTCTTCGTCCCCGACCCCCGCTTCCTGTGGATCCGGCCCTCCGTCAGGTTCCTGAAACAATACCTCCGCGAGCACCCCGTCGATGCCATCGTCAGCACCGGCCCGCCCCATTCGATGCACCTGATAGCAAGGGCGCTGCACCGGTCGACCGGCATCCCCTGGACAGCCGATTTCCGCGACCCGTGGACCCGCATATTCTACTTCAAGCACCTCCCTTTGACCCGCCGCAGCCGGAAGAGGTACGCCGCCATGGAGCTCTCGGTACTGCGCGAGGCGGACCATGTGGTGGCCGTCACGGACAATATGGTACGGGACTTCCTGGAGGAACTGGATGCAGATAAAAAGCGCGGCGCCTCAGGACGGCAGACTGCCGGTGACAGCTCTGTGACTGAGCAGAAAGGCAAATTCCACGTCATCGAGAACGGCTACGACGAGGCAGACTTCACCGGCATCACTGCCGCAGAGCTCCCGGCAGGATTCAACCTCGTGCACACCGGCCTCTTCTCCGCGGAGGGCAATCCCCGCAGGCTCTGGAAGGTCCTCGCGGAGCTCTGCCGCGACCTCCCGGGCTTCGGCCGCGACCTGCATCTGACATTTGCCGGAAAGACTGACCCGGAGATCCTCGCCGCAGTGCGTGAGGCCGGTCTGGGCGACCGCCTGACCGACCGGGGCTACATCCCCCACCACGAGGCCAACCGCCTGCAGAAGGCCGCCAACCTGCTCCTGCTGCCCCTGCGCGAGGAGCCCGAGGCCGCCGGCATTCTCACAGGAAAATACTTCGAATACCTCGCCGCCGGCCGCCCCATAGCCGCATTCGGCCCTCACGGCAGCGTCCTGGAGCGTTCCCTCGCCACCACCCGCACCGGACGGATATTCGACTGGGAGGAGGAGGGCCCGCTGAAGGAGTACCTTACAGCCCTGTACACCCGCACCCTCACATTTAGCCCCGACCCCGGAGCCATCTCCGCCTACACCCGCCGCTCCCTCGCCGGCCGCTACGCTGAAATCCTGCTGGAACAATGAAATGAACAGACTGCTGAAGTTACCGGTTATCGCCGCTGTCCTGCTGACAGCAGCCTCCTGCTCCGTCAACCGGAGGCAGGCGGAGAAGGCACGCGAGCTGTTCTCCCACGGGATGGAGATGGTGGAGCTCGGCGGAGGGGAGATGGCGATGAGCGACTTCAAGAAGGCGGAGCCGATACTGGCGGAGATAGGGGACACGGCCGGGCTCGGGGAGGTAAATTATGCGATAGCGGAACTATATCAGAACAGTGTGGTCAATCAGGGCGAGGCGGTGGAAAGGTACCGAAAGGCCCTGAAGTACTTCGAGGCGGCTGGGCTGGCGGGCAGAGTGGCGGACACTCACCTGGCCTTGGCGAGGATGCTGCTGCCGGACTCGGTGGACGCGGCCCTGTATCACTTAGGTATCGGCAACGACCTGTTTCCACTGACCCTCGACCGGAGCGACCGCCTGTCTGCATACGGACTCTACGCCTACGCCGGAGTCATACGCCAGGACTACCGCAGTGCCGTATCGTATGTATCCCGCGCATTGTCCGAATACGGCTGGTCGGCGGCCACACCGTCAGAAAAAGACCTGTACAACAACCTTTTCTACCTTGCATCCACCGCATACGCCGCACTCGGACAGACCGACTCGGCCACATTGTTCCGCGACAGGCTTGTAGTCAGCAACGCCGTGGACAGCCTGAACTGGTACCTGACCCAGGCCGGCATCTCCCAGGCCCTCGGCGACTGGAAGTCGGTACACACGTTCGAGACCCGGACCCGGATAATAGCAGACAGCATCGAGCAGGCCGGCTACCGGGAGCAACTGGCGGCGGCTGAGATGAAATATGACTTCTTCCGGCTGAGGGAGGAGCTGTATCAGCGCAAGATACACAATATGACCGTCGCGATGTTTCTCCTTACATGGCTCGCGGCTGCAGTCATAGTGGCCGTAATCTTCATCATCCTGTACCGCAATCAGAAATCCAGGGCAATGGAGCAGGCCGCTCTCGCCGGAAGGGTCAGGGACGAGCTTATCCGCCGTCAGGACGAGGTCCGCGAGCTGCAGGAAAAGATGCGGAGGACATCCGAGCGGCAGTCGCAGGAAGAGAACGACCTCAGGGCCATCACGGCCGCCCTGAGGCAGACCGCCACGGCCAAGAAGGAGCTGCTGGCGTTCTCTGAGGACCTGCTGGGAGTCACCAAGGAGCTGGCCGACATCTACTACGTCCATGAGGAATCCCCCGAGCACATCTCCCGCAAGGTCAAGGAAGTGCTGCATTCCAAGCTGACGCAGGAGGCCACCTTCGCCCGTATCGGGGATATCGTCGAGGCCGCATGGCCGGGCCTGCTGCCTAAGCTGTATGCGGAATACCCCTGGCTCAAGGACGAGGACCGCAGGCTGATAGCCCTGATGTGCTGCGGCTTCTCCGGCAACGCCATCAGCGTCATCCTGAACATCCCGCCGAAGAGCCTCAACGTGCGCAAGAGCCGCATCGCCCGCCGCATGGGAATCGACACCCGGCTCTCCTCCTGGCTGAGGGAAATCACCGAGAACTACCCGGAAGACGGCAGAAAAAACAGCTGAAATCTGCCGATGCAACTTTTGCGGAGGTTTTTCTCCGAGTATACTTCGCAGATTATCACGATGTTGCATCTTGACTCCATGCAACAAACCGGATTTGCATTTTCCTACCCCGCGCTGTACTTTTGCGGAAAATTCAAGACCATGACCCGACTTCTGAGAATCCTTTCCGCAGTATCAGCACTTCTGCTCTCCGTCCTTCCGCCAGTTGCGGCGCAGCACGGCAGAACGGACAGGATTATCATCCACAGGACCAATCCTGAGGGCATGGACTCTTCCCTCTCCTCCCGGAATGCCGGTGCCGCCTCCGTGGCATTCGACACCTCCGGCATCTACACCTGGTCATACCCTGCGGCCGACTCCCTGACCCTGGTGAGAAAAGGGAACTTCGCCATTCCATGTGCGGCCCGCCCGCACATGACCGTCTTCTTTGACCCCGGCACATCGGATTTCTACTGGTATGACATCTACTCGCACGACGGTGGCAGGATTATCCGCCACAACCTCATCTCTAAGGCAACCGACACCGTGATAACGGATATCCGGGCTGCAATCAACCCTAACAGCATGAATATCGTTTCCGAGGACTCGATATTTCTGCTGAACTCCAATATCCAACGCATATTCCTGATAGACAGCAGCGGAGAGACGAGGAAGACCCTGCCGCTGCATTCCTCGGCCACGATTTTCCCCGGAGGTTCCGGACAGCCGTACTTAGACGGAGGAAATCTGTACTACACCGTAAGCGACTACCGACGGCTGTATTCCACCTACTGTCTGTATCCAGGCCCGTTTCCCAGAAAGACGAGACAAGAGGCCTTAGTACCGTATCCGGGACTCTATAAGGATTATACAGGCTATGGATATATGCTGATGAGCAACCCTTATTCCGCGTACGATCCGGACCGGGGGCAGATAGTCGTGGGATATCCTCCCGACGGCCACATCTACGTATTTTCGCTCCAGGACCATTCCCTCCGGAAATACACGGTGGAAAGCAGGGATGCCGCGCCGGTAGAGCCGTTTACAGCCGGCAAGTGGCGTCTGGACATAGAGCATTTCAGGTCGCAGACCACATACGCCAATATCCTCTACGACTGCTGGAGAGACCTGTACTACAGGATAGTGGAGCGCAGCACCCCGATGCCGGGGGTGGAGATGAGCGAGAGGGCCAAAAGGCTCTCGGTAATCATTATGGACACTGATTTCCGGATACTCGGGGAAAGTGAGATAGCAGAGGACATCCATGCCTGTTTCCGCTACACCTGCTTCGTATCTGAGGAGGGACTGAACATCCAGCTTCTGGACCCGGATACGGACAGGATGACCTTCGCCACATACGCAACTACTGTAAAACACCATAGACAATGAAAAAGCATCTTCCCATCATCCTGCTGGCCGCCGCAGTGCTGGCCGGTTCCTGCGCCGGAGACGGTGTCAGGACAGTAAACTTCGAGAACAGTCTGAAAAGCAAGCCCGACACTGTCGGCATTGAGAGCATCGCACAGAAGATCGAGAAAGTAGAGCTCAAGTGCGACAGCCTCTACGACATCACCCTCTTCGCGGTCTATGACGGCAGGCTGTTCGGCAAGACCGCCGACTACAAGCTAGTGATCTTCTCAGAGGACGGAGACCTGCTCCATGCCTATGACCGGTCAGGACGCGGGCCCGGTGAGTATGTATGGCCGGATTTCTCGTATGATCCTTACAACCACGAGATACTGATCTATGATTCTATGAACAAGGTCATCCGCTTGGATTCTGACGGCCGTTTCATCGATGAGGTCCGCAACAGCCTGACCGGTGTCCTCGGAGATATCCGCGCCATATCCAAGGACAGGTACGCCGCCACAAAGATGTCCAACACAGAGCGGGACAGCAGCATCATCTTCCTCGACAGGGACCTGAACATAGTTGGCAAGGCCCTGCCCATATACAACAAGAGCCAGCTTTCCACCCGCGGACTGATAGTCTCCGAACCCGTGCTGCTCTACAACTCTACATACCTCTTCAAGCCTTACGGAGGACATACCTACTACACTCTGGACGGTGCTCCCTACCTGCACGTGGAACTGGGCCGGTACGCTCAGCCTGAGGATGACGCTACAGTCGTAGGCGCAAATGAAGCAAATTACCTCCTGGAGAACTCTGAAGATATCTGCGGCGACTGGTATCTTGCAGAATTTGTGTACGAGAAGGAGATGTGCCTGTTCTTCGATGCCGTCAACACCCGCACCGGCAAGCGGGCCATCCACAATACCTATACCGAGCAGGACTTAGAGAACGGAGAAGACCAGGGCTTCTTCTTCCGATACGACGGAGAGACATACCGCATAAGTTACATGAACTTCTACGTCCAGGACAACGTCCTCTACTGGTCCCGCTTCTCCGACGACGGCTCCACGACCATCTTCAAGATCACACTGAAATAACGGAAAATTTTGCCGGGGACTGTAACATTTTTTAAATTTGAACGTCATTACATTTAAATCTAAATGCCTATGCGGAAAATCTATGCCATTACAGTCGCCGCAGCCCTGTGCCTGTGCTCATGTTCGGACAACAATTACACCTTCGTCGACAGTTTCCCGATAAGCGGGGAGCTGCAGCCGGTGAGGACCATGAAATACGATCCGGTAAAGGTCAACCTCTACGGCATCGCCCGCGCCGGAGACTACTGGCTGGCTTCCATAGGAGACAATGATTATAGAGCAGCTGTTACCGATGACAGTCTCAACGTGATAGTCCGCACGCTCAGAACCGGCAACGGTCCGGGGGAGTTCCTATACCCTCTCCGGTACGGAACTCCATACACTGAAGGCGACTCCGTCATCATCTTCGTCAAAGACGCGTTCAAAGGCTCCCTCAACCGCGTGGCCACATGTCTGACTGACGGGAAAACGGACGTAAGAAAGATCGGAGAAGTGCCGGTAATGAACAGGACCTGGCATCCCCTGCCGGACGGCTCGGTCATCGTCAGCAACAACGAGAACCGCTACTTCCTCATCAGCAGTGACTCGGACACCGTTTACTTCGAGACCTGGGGCGAGAACATCGATGCCAAGGAATACGAGGACTGGTGGATTCCCCGTCTGCAGACCAGCGAGATCTTCACACCCGACAATTCCAGGATGCTCGTCTACACCGACCGCCCGTACGTGTGGCTGCACAGCACGGACGGCAGACTTATCCGCAAGGTGTACGTGGAACAGCGGCCGGATGAGGTAAGGGAGAATGCCGGAGGCTTAGGATTCAACGACGGCGACCTCATAGGAAACCACTTTCTCCTGCTTTTCAACGACCTTGTGGACGAGGAGACCTGGACCTGCTCGACCAGGCTGATGGTTTTCGACTTCGATATGAGCCCCGAAGCCGTCTACAGCATAGAGGGGGATGTAAGCAGCTTCTACGCCGACCCTGAGACAGGACTGATATACATTAACGACCGGGATGAGGAGCTCATACGGATTTACGACCTCTCCGAATGGCTGCGCAGTTGAGACAATATTAATTTGCTTTTAAAAATTATTTAGTTTAACTTTGAACGGTTTTAACTTATATCTGACCTTATGAATAGATTCCGGACATACTTTCTGGCCTGCGCCGTATGCCTGAGCTGTCTGTCAGTTCCAGCGCTGAGCGCCCAGCAGGATACTCTGAAAAGTACTGCCGGTCAGGATTCCGTCAAGCACTGGGAGTTCACACTTGAGGACGTGATAGTGCTGGCGCAGAGCAAGTCCCTGCCGGCTCTCGTGGCCAAATACTCGTTTATCAGCAGTTACTGGCAGTTCCGCTCCTACAAGGCGCAGTTCCTGCCGTCGCTCAACCTGGGGGCCCAGCTTGGACAGTACAACCGCTCCATCGTGGCCCTGCAGGACGCCGAGACCGGCGAGACTAACTATGTCCAGAACGACAACATGAACAACTCCCTGAGTCTGTCCATCGACCAGAACATACCCTTCACCGGAGGTACTATATCCCTGAACACCTATCTCAACCGCTTCGACCAGTTCTCTCCTTACGGAGACCTGACCTACAACTCCAACCCTGTCAACATCACCTATTACCAGCCCATCTTCCAGTACAACAGACTGAAATGGGAGAAAAAGACCGAACCCAAACGCTACGAGATGTCCAAGCGGACCTACCTCGAGAACATGGAGGGCATAGCAGTCTCCGCCACCACCTACTTCTTCAACGTACTCCGCACCCAGAAAAGCCTGGAGATGGCCCGCAGCCGTTTCGAGAGCACCCAGCAGCTCTATGCCATCGCCCAGGAGAGATTCAACATCGGCACTTACACCAAGGACGAGCTGCTGCAGATGGAGCTGCAGGTACTCAACGCCGATATCGCGGTAGCCAGTGCGGAAGTGGAGCTCCGGCAGGCCATGCTAAGCCTCAGGTCCTATCTGGGCATGGACGATGCCACGGAGATAACTCTGGTCACCCCGTCCCATTTTTCCGACATAGTCATAAACGAGGAGGACGCCGTCACCCGCAGCCTCCAGAACACATCGTTCAGCCTCGACAACGAGATAAGCCTCATAGAAGCTGAGGCCGCGATAGCCCAGGCCAAGGCCGACAGAGGATTCAGTGCGGTGCTGACAGCCCAGTTCGGTCTTACCCAGACAGGAGACGACATAGCCACGTCCTACCGCAATCCCATCGACCAGGAAATCGTAGGACTGAGCCTCAGCGTGCCCATCGTGGACTGGGGTCTCGGAAAAGGCCGGGTACAGATGGCCAAGACCCAGCAGGAGATAATCCTGACACAGATCGAGCAGGAAATCATCGAGCGCCGTCAGGACATCTATATCCGTGTGGTGCAGTTCAATGCCCAGGCCAAGCAGTGCGATGCCTCCCGCAAGGCAGACGAGATCGCCGCCGAACGGTTCGAGCTGGCCCTGCAGCGCTTCCGCAACGGCACCATCAGCATCCTGGACATCAACACCGCCCAGAACGAGAGGGACGAGGCCACCTCCCAGTACATCAACGAGCTGGCCAACTACTGGAGCTATTACTACAATCTGCGCAAGGACACCCTCTACGATTACATATACGGAAAGGACCTGGACGCCGAGTTTGACAAGATAATCGACAACTGATAATACCGGATACACACAATGAAGAAACTTTTCATACTGCCGCTCATCGCGCTGACAGCCGCCTGCGGCCAGAACAAGGAAGTGGAGGAGGACACCCTCACCCGCCTTTCGCAGGCCGTGGAGGCCAACTACGTGGATACGATGACCCTACGCCTGACTGATTTCAGGCGTCAGACCATAAGCAACGGCAAATTAGTGGCCGCCCGCAAGAGCGCCCTGCGCTTCAACACCTCCGGCACCATATCGGAAGTACGTTTCACCAACGGACAGAGTGTCCGCAAGGGCGAGCTGATAGCCTGCCTGGACCCCGAGACGGCAGCGATAGCCCTCTCCCAGGCCGAGAACTCCATGCGCAAGGCTGAGATAGACCTCAACGATGTGCTCATCGGATTCGGATACGGAGATGCCGACACCTCCGACGTTCCCGCCGCCACGATGGCCATAGCCAGGACCCGTTCGGGCTACGCCGACGCGGAACAGAATTACCGCAGGGCCCTGTACGACTACGAGGGCACTAAGATTACGGCTCCCTTCGACGGCAAGATCGCCAGCATCAAGGGCCGTGTCTACGAGAGCGTTCCCTCGGAGAGCTTCTGCTATGTGATAGACGACAGCCGCTTCGACGTCAGCTTCCCCCTGCTTGAGTCGGAGATACCGTCGGTAAGGACCGGCATGGAAGTCAAGATATCCCCCTTCAACAATCCGGAGAAGACCTACGCCGGACGCATTACGGCCGTGAACCCCATGGTGGATGAAAAGGGCCAGATAGAGATTACCGCCTCCGTCAGCAACTCCGACGGGGACATGATGGACGGAATGAACGTCAGGGTCCTGGTAGAGGAGCTCATACCGCAGCAGCAGGTAGTGCCCAAAAGCGCTGTCGTCATGCGTGACAACCAGGAAGTGCTCTTCGTCTACCAGCCCGCGGACAGCACCGCCCGCTGGGTCTATGTCGACATCCTCATGTCCAACAGCGACAGCCACGTAGTAAGGGTCAACCAGGAGCGTAACGCCGAGCTCAGCCTCGGGGACATCATCATCACCTCAGGCAACCTCAACCTCGCCCACGAATCTAAAGTAATCGCAAGACAATGATCAGGAAACTGATAAAACGCCCTGTCGCCGTATCGATGGTCCTCTTCGCCGTGGCCGTCCTGGGAGCAGTGTCCATCAAGCTGATCCCGGTATCGCTCATGCCCGATGTGGACATCCCGCAGATCACCGTGCAGGTCAAGGTGGAGGGCAGCTCGGCCAGGGAGATAGACCAGTACCTGCAGAGCCTGCGGCGCGAGCTGATGCAGATACCCTCCCTGACCGACATCAGGTCCCAGTCGGAGAGCGGCGTGGGCATCATCCGCCTGTCGTTCGAGTACGGCACCGACATCGACTTCACATTCGTGGATGTCAACGAGAGGATAGACCGGTCCCTGTCATCCCTGCCGGACGGTACGGAAAGACCGAAGGCCATCAAGTCCAGCGCGACCGACATCCCTGCCTTCTTCGTCAACATGACGGTCGATGACAGCTCCCGCGTCATGGAGATGAGCCGCCTGGCCGCCAACGTCATATCCAAACGCATCGAGCAGATACCGGAGGTGGCCATGGTCGACCTCAGCGGCCTGGTCTTTCCCGAGCTGCTGATTATCCCGGACAATGAGAAGCTCACCGCCATCGGAGCGACCCCCGCCATGCTGGCCAATGCCATAGAAAGCAACAACATCCAGCTCGGCAACATCTCCATCCGGGACGGGCAGTACCACTGGAACGTGAGGTTCCAGTCAGAACTCACATCCAAGGAGGACATCGAAAAGATAAGGATCAATATCGGCGGCCGCATCTACCTCTTCGAGGAACTGGCCGACATCATCGAACAGCCGGGAGCCGACAACTGTCTCATCCGCTCTGACGGGGACAGGGCTGTCAGCATGGCCATCATCAAGCAGAGCGATGCGAGGATGAACACCCTCCGCGAGGCCCTGTACGACAGGATAGAGCGCTTCGAGAAAGACTACCCCGGAGTGAAGTTCACCATCACCCGCGACCAGACCGAGCTGCTGCGCTACACCATAGAGAACCTCGAGCAGAACCTCATCGCCGGCATCATCCTCGCCAGCATCGTCATCCTGCTCTTCATGCGCAACTTCCGCTTCTCCCTGCTGATCATCCCCACCATCATAGTATCCCTGCTGACCTCCATGCTCGCCCTCTACCTGATAGGCATAAGCATCAACATCATCTCCCTGGCCGGCCTCATCCTGAGCGTCGGAATGATGGTGGACAACTCGATTATCGTCATAGACAACATCACCCAGCGGTGGGAGAGGGGCGACAGCCTCGAGGACGCCGTGGCCATAGGCTCCGGGGAGGTGTTTGCCCCGATGCTCAGCTCCATCCTCACCAACTGCGCCGTATTCGTCCCCCTGGTGTTCCTCAGCGGCATAGCCGGAGAGATATTCTTCGACCAGGCGGTGGCCATCACGGTGGGTCTGTTCGCGTCCCTGCTGTTCGCCGTGCTGGTGGTGCCTGTCTACTACTATGCCCTCTACCGCAGGAGAGGCATGAAGATGGACAACAAGTATCTTTCCCGCATCGCCAAATACATTGAACTGGGTCCCGCATACGAAAAGGCCCTCAAATGGACATTCCGCCATGCCGGAATAGTGATGACCCTGATGATAGTATCCATCCCGCTCTCCGGGGTACTCTTCATGGTATTGGACAAGAGCACCTTCCCCCCTGTGACCAAGAGCGACATCATCCTCAATATCGACTGGAACAGTCCCCTGACCATAGAGGAGAATGACCTCCGCAGCCGCAATCTGGTCGCCGCCCTCAGTCCACATACCGCCCAGAGCACCCAGATGTCCGGAACACAGCAGTTCCTCATGCCCCACACCCGCGACATGAGCAAGAGCGAGGCCCAGATCTACCTGATGGCCCGCACTCCCGCCGGGTTGGACAGCATCATCAGTGAGACTGCAGAATATATGAAGGCCCAGCACCCTACGGCCGCATTCAGCTTCTCGGACGCCGGCAACCTCTTCACCCTCATGTTCTCCGATGATGCCTCCAAGCTCACCGTGCAGATAAGCGGACGCGACGGCAAGACCCCCGAGCCGGACAAACTCAACACCATCATCGATGAGATATGCGAAGCCGTACCGGGAGTCGACCACTCCCCCATCCGCTGGCAGGAACAGGTCATGCTGACCGTCGACGTGGAGAAAATGGCCCTGTACAACATCTCCTACTCGGAGGTCATGAGCACACTGCGCAAATTTACCCGCGAGGACCATATATTCTCGATTGCCACCGGAGACTATTCCATCCCCGTAGTCATGGGCGACAGCCACAGCTCCTCCCACCTGCTTTCCGGCAGCGTGCGCAACCGTGACGGGGCCGACATTCCCCTGAGCAACTTCATCACCGAGAGCCGCAGCCGCGACCTGAAGACCATCGTCTCGGGCATGTCCGGCAACTTCTACCCCCTGGAGCTGGACATCCCCGACGACATCGTGCCGGAGGTCATGGAAGCCTCACGGGAACTGTCCGTAGAAGACGGCACCTTCGATGTGGCGTTCAGCGGTTCCTACTTCTCCAGTAGGGAAACCATAAACGAGCTGATACTCATAGCGATAGTATCCATACTCCTGCTGTATTTCATCTTAGCGGCACAGTTCGAGTCCCTTATCCAGCCCATGATCATCCTCTCGGAGATAGTGGTGGACATCTTCGGCGCCCTGCTGCTGCTCTGGATCTGCGGAGCCGGCATCAACGCCATGTCCATGATCGGAATTGTCGTCATGAGCGGTATCGTCATCAACGACTCCATCCTCAAGGTGGATACCATCAACCGACTGCGCAAGGAGAACGGCTACAGCCTGCTGCGGGCCATCATGACCGGAGGCTCCCGCAGGCTCAACCCCATCCTCATGACCACCCTGACCACCGTGCTGGCCATGGTGCCCTTCCTCACCAAGGGCGACATGGGCTCCGACCTGCAGTTCCCTCTGTCAATAGTGATGATAGGAGGCATGATGGTCGGTCTCATCGTCAGCATATTCGGCATACCGCTGATATATTATTTCATCTATAGAAAATCCGATAAGGCCCGCAGGAGATGAAAGGAGTCAAGATACCGTCATTCTCAGTCCTGCTGATATTCGCGGTGCTCGTCACCGTGGGTGTCGCGCTCATACCCTCGCTCAACCTGCAGTACATGCCGAGGGAAAAGAAGCAGACCCTGTCGATATACTACTACTGGCAGAATGCCTCAGCAAGGGTCATCGAGAGTGAGGTGACTTCCAAAATCGAAGGATACATCTCTTCCATCAAGGGCATCGAGGACATAGCGTCCCTCAGCCGCAAGGGCAGCGGAACCATCACCCTGTACCTCAAGAAAAATGCCGATATCGACGCCGTCCGCTTCGAGGTATCCTCGGCCATACGGTCCATGCACGACAAGCTGCCGGAGGAAGTGACCTATCCGGAGCTGTCCGTAGCCGCATCAGGTACAGAGGTCGACCCCGTGCTGATGTACACCATCAACGCAGACCTTCCCACCAACCGTATCGAGCAGTATGTCAACGACCACATACTCAGGGATCTGGCCCTGATAGACGGAGTGCAGTCCGTAGAACTGTCGGGAGCATCCCCCAACTACACTGAGATATCCCTGAGCACCGAGAAGATGAAGATGGCCGGCATCACTTCCTCCGACGTCTACTCCGCTGTCAGCAGCTATCTCGGCGGCACCGCCATCATCGGCAGCGCCTCCTCCTACGACAAGTCAGAGGAGCCGGATATCATCCTGCGCAATGCTCCGATGGAGATGGAATATCTGCCTGTGGGCAACATTGGGGGACGTATCGTAAGGCTCATGGACGTAGCCTCCGTGAGGACCTTGGAGAAGCAGCCCAGCTCCTACAGCCGCATCAACGGTCTCAACACCATCAACCTGAGCATCTATCCCGAGGAATCCGTCAACACCATCAAGCTCTGCGCCAGCGTCATCGAGACCATGGACCGGCTCGAGGCCAGCTTCCCCGAGTCCTTCTCGGCCCTGAAGACCTACGATGTATCAGAGGATATCCAGAAAGAGGTGGACAAGCTGGTAAGAAGGTCCCTGCTGTGTCTGGTGATACTGCTGGTGTTCATCTTCCTGACCACCTTCAGTCCCAGATACACCCTGCTGATAGGCATCACCCTGGCTGTCAACATCATCGTCGCATTCATATTCTACGTCCTGCTGGACATAGACATCCATATCTACTCCTTAGCCGGCATATCGATATCGCTGAGCATCATCATCGACAACTCGATTATCATGGTCTCGCACTACTCCTACTACCACGACAGGAAAGTGTTCTTAGCCATACTTGCCGCCCTGCTGACCACTATCGGCTCACTCGCCGTAATCTTCTTCCTGCCCGAGGAGCAGAAACAGATACTGTCCGATTTCTCGGCTGTAATCATCATCAACCTCAGCGTCTCGATGATAGTGGCCCTCTTCTTCGTACCGGCCCTGCTGGACTACCTGCCGGTCAAGTCGGAGAGCATATCCTTCTCCGTCAAGAGGCGCAGGAAGATAGTGCGCTTCTCCCAGAAGTACGAGAAATTCATCTATTACACCAAGCGGTTCAACTGGGCCGTCATCCTCTTCTTCCTCCTGGCCTTCGGCGGCTCGTTCATGCTCTTCCGCAAGAGCCTGGACGGTTTCGCCTCGATGTTCCGCCAGCCCGAGAGACCCACCCTGTCCATCAGCGCCGGACTGCCGGAAGGCTGTACAGTCCAGCAGCTCAACGAGATCATGGTCTACATGGAGAATTTCCTTTCCGGCTTCGACGAGATCAAGCTGTTCAGGACCCGCATCAGCTCCTACAGCTCGGGCAACATCACCGTAGAATTTACCGAAGAGGCCTTAGAGACCTCCTTCCCCTCCATCCTCAAGCAGCAGGTCATCCGCAAGGCCAATGACTACGGCGGGGCCAACTGGCAGGTTTACGGAGTGGATGACCAGAATTTCAGCAACTACGTGGGAGGCAGCATGTGGCGCAGCGGCGACATCGAGATGACCGGATACAACTATGACCTGCTGTACCGCTACTGCGAGGACTTAGTCGCACGGCTCTCGTCCAACCCCCGCGTCTCCGACCTGAGCATCGAGGGCAACACCAGCTCCATGGTCACCCGCGAGTACCTCATCTCCTACGACCATGACCGTATGTCCCTCTACAACATCAGCCCCTACTCCACATTCAGCACCCTGTCCGAGAGACTTTTCTCCAACCCTGCCGGCTCATACGTAGACGATGACGGCACCCTGATGGAAGTGAGAATAGTCTCCGACGACGCCGACAACTTCGACGTATGGCACCTGCAGAACGAGTACATCAGGATAGACAGCACCGACATCCGCTTCGCTGAGATAGGCTCGATAGACAGCCGCAACTCCGGCAACAACATCTACCGCGCCAACCAGGAGTACATCCTCCACGTCAGGTACAACTTCATCGGCTCCTCCAAGCTGGAGGACCGCCTCATGGAAAGCGAGATAGAGCGGCTCAACTCCGAGGTGCTGCCCATCGGCTTCAAAGCATCCTCACCTCAGTACGACTGGATGCAGAAAGCCAAGAAACAGTGGATACTGCTCATACTCATCACCGCCATCATCTACATGATCTGCGCCATACTCTTCGAGTCCCTGCTGCAGCCCCTAGCCATCATATCCCTGATACCGGTATCATTCATAGGAATCTTCCTGGTATTCCGCCTCACGGAGACGACCTTTGACCAGGGAGGCTTCGCGTCCATGATCATGCTTGCGGGTATCGTGGTCAACGCCGGCATCTACATCGTCAACGAGTACAACCGCATGCCGGCCCACCGCCGCAGTTTCGTGCGGGCCTACAACCACAAGATCATCCCGATATCGCTGACCATCCTCTCCACTGTGCTGGGTCTCGCGCCCTTCCTCATCGACGGCAAGGAAGAGGTATTCTGGTTTGCATTTGCCATCGGCACCATGGGCGGCATGCTCTTCTCGTACGCCGCTCTCATCGTGCTGCTGCCGATGATCATGCCCGGGAAAGCCGTTATTCCACCCGGTTGCGGTGGAAATGGGGAGCCGCGTAGAAAACGAAGCCGAGCAGGGAAACGAGGCTTAGGAAAGCTCCTGTCAGGTAGGCGTAGGAGAAAGACAGACGCTCCCCTATAATTCCTCCCAGCACCAGACCGATACCGATGCCTATGTCCCACGAGGTGAGATAGGTCGATGTCGCCGTACCGCGCTGGTCGTGCCGGCCGAGGTTGACGAACATGGTGTTGAAGGCCGGGAACATCGTACCGAAGCCGGCGCCGAGCACCAGTGCCGTGGTATAGAGCATTATCTCCGCCGCTCTTATCGAATGGGGCGCCACCCTCTCGCACAGGAAGAGGCTCAGGAAGCACAGTATCACCGGATAGAACGCGATGTGTATCACCTCCGTGATGTGACCGCGGTCCACCTGTTTGCCCGAGAACAGACGGGACACGGCCAGGCCGACGGCCATGCAGGTGAAGAACAGGCCCGTACCACCTGTGATACCCATGTGCTTGGCGTACATCGCCACGTATGTCGTGGTCATGCCGTAGGGTATCGAGAGCAGCAGCAGGTCTATGCCCAGGGGGATGCCCTTGAGCAGTATGAAACGGTCCAGGGAGATGGCCGTGCGCGGAACCGGCTGCTTCCTGGGCGTTCTGATACAGCAGGCGCAGATAAGGCCGGCCATACAGCAGCCCAGGGCGGTGATGAAGATGATGTCAAACGACACGTGGTCGTGCATGAACAGACCGGTCATCGGGCCGAGGGACATGGCTATGTTGTTGGCAAGCCCGTAGTAGCCCACGGCTTCCCCGCGTCGGGACGAGGGCGTGATGTCGATGACTATCGTGTTGCCCGCCACCGTCACGGTCCCGAACGAGAATCCGTGTACTATGCGCAGGACGATGAACATCAGCACCGTCCCGGTAACGATATAGCCTCCGAAAATCAGGGTAAATACCAGAAATGCCAGCAGATACAGCGGCTTGCGGGCAAATGTATCCAGCAGGTAGCCCGAGAACGGACGGACGGCCAGAGCGGCCACCGTGTAGCAGGCGAGAATCGCTCCCACAGCCCCCTCCGTGACTCCGAACTCTTCTACTAAATAAAATGGAAAAACCGGCATCAGCAGGTAGAAGCCGAAATACAGCAGGAAGTTCGCTGCGAGGATGAAGCAGTAGCCGGGAGAGACCAGCCTGTCTTTATGCGGTGTCATCGGGGTTGTCTTTTCTTATGTCCGTAGAAAAATGAATAAAGGATGCATCCGGCCAGCGCCAGAATGATGGCAAGGGAGGAGGCCAGGGAAATGTTCTTTCCGAGAGTGAAGGAACCGGGGTCATAGACAAATTCCACCTCGTGGTCCCCCTCGTCTATCAGCAGGGCCCGGAGGGTGTAGTCGGCGCGGAGGACGGGCACTTCCTCCCCGTCGATATAGGCCTTCCATCCTGCAGGGTAGTAAATCTCGCTGAATACGGCTAATCCGCGGGCAGCGGCCGACACATCGTAGCTCAGGCGGTTCGGGCTGTACTCTTTCAGGACAATGCGGCCTTCCGCAGCACCGGGATATTCGGCGGCAGTACCCTCTGCGGCCTGCGCGTCGAAGATGACGGCCTCCTGCGCGGGGTCAATCTCCCCGAGAGCGGCCATCTCCGCATCTGCGGTCGGTGCGGTGCGGGAGCGTTCCACGAACCAGGCATTGCCCAAAGCCTGGCTGTATGTCAGGGGATAGCTGTTCCCGTCGATGACGATGTACTTGGTGTTGAGCATGGCCAGGACGGGATAATACTTCAGGCCTCCCTCTATGTCGGCGATGGTGGAAGCCGTGGGGATAACGGCATTGATGTCCGAGGCCACGCGGCTCATCTCCGGTGCGATGTGGAAATCAATAAGATCCTGGTACCTCTGGAGCTTGGCGGGGCTGTAGCCGCCTACGGTCTTGTGGTGGTAGCTGACGATGGCGTCGTTGAAGGTATTGACGCTCAGGTCAAGGACGCGGTAGGACAGGTCGGTGTCCTGATGTATGGCGTTGTCCACAGGGCGGGGGTTGAACTGCGCGTCGAAATTGCGCTCGGTGACGAAATGGTCCTTGTTCAGATACCGCTTGTCCACTCCCCAGAGGTCTACGAGCAGCAGAACGCCGATAACGGCCACTGCCGGAAGAGCCTTCAGCTTCCGTTTCCATGCCGCGAAGAACACTCCTGCCGTCAGGAGGATGAAGATCAGCGAGCGGAAGGCGTCGGCGCGGAGAAGGCCGCGGCGGTCATCCTGGAGGGCACGGATGAGCTGCTCATTGCCTCCGAACACTGCGGCGTCCGTTGCGGAGGAGAAATCGCCCGCCAGGCCCGGGAAGAGGGCGAGGAGCAGGGAGAGGCCGCCCGTCACGCCGAGGGCCGTCAGCAGGCCGTTCCTCACCTTTTTCTCCGGAAGAGGGTCCTTGGCGAAGAGGGCCGCATTGACCCCGAGGATTCCCAGCAGGGGAACCGTCACCTGGAGGATGACCAGGATCATGGATACGGTCCTGAACTTATTGTACAGCGGGGCGTATTTGAAGAATATCTCGGAGAGCCACATGAAATGCGAGCCCCAGGCCAGCAGCAGGGCCAGGACCGAGACTCCCGCTATCCACCATTTGTAGCGGCCGCGGATAACGCAGAGGCCTAGGACGAAGAGGAAGAGGGAAACGGCGCCAAGATACATCGGGCCGGCGGTGAAGGGCTGGGGACCCCAGTACAGGGGCATGCCCTTGCGCATGGACTCGGCATTGACCCCGTAGGACTGCAGGGCCTTGAATGTCTCGGAGTCGCGGGAGAGCTCGCCGGAGGAGGAGCCGCCGTTAAGATTGGGTATAAGCAGGTTGAGAGTTTCCTCTATGCCGTAGGACCAGGCAGTGGCGTAGTCCAGCTTGAGGCCGTCGCCGGTCTGGTTGTGCTCGTCGTGGGTCAGCTCCGAGCCGCCGCGCATGGTGTACTCGGCATACTCGTAGGTGGGCAGGAGCTTGTTGGCGTTGGTGGCTATGCCGAGCAGGCCGCCTACCAGCACCAGGACGGAGGCCATGAGCCAGCGGCCTACCGGAGTGCTCAGGAACGGAGCCCGCTCCATTTTCCTCTGTGCCGCCACTGCTCCGCAGAACTCCGCGATAGCATATCCTATGACGATGAATGCCAGATAGTAGGTAATCTGCGGATGATTGGCCTTGATCTGGAAGCTCAGGGCCAGGGCGAACAGCACCGCTCCGAGCAGGGCCTTGCGCCGGTAGGCATAGACCAGAGCCGCGAGCACCCAGGGCATGAAGGCGATGGCCACCATCTTGGTATTGTGCCCGACCTGCATGATCTGCATGTTGTAGGAGCAGAATGTGACCGCAATGGCCCCTACCGCCGAAAGCCAGGGATTGGCCCCGAATGCTAAGAAGAGCAGGAAGCCGCCGAGCAGCGAGATAATCAGATAGCTGGGCGGACGCTGCCCCCAGAACAGCAGGTCGTAGAGCGGTGTGGTCGCATCCCCCTTGTACTGCACCGATATCTGCGTGGCCGGCATACCGCCGAACATCGACCCGGTCCACAGCGCCGGATCATCCGGGTGAGCCTCGTTCCACTCCAGGATCTCGTGCGACATCCCCTTCCACGAGGAGATATCCGACTGATTGACCACCTTGCCCTGCAGCACCTGCGGCGCATACGCATAGGCAATCACCACAAACCCCGCCACGATAATCACATACGGCAGGGCCTTTTTCAGTATTTCCTTGACATTCATATTTCTCACTGCTGATTTGACTTGTACTCGGACTGCAAAGATACTCTTTTTCCTCAAAGTAGACACACCACCTCCAGCATACTGACAACACTTTGACAGGAAAGCAGGGCCGCCACCATTTCCGACAAATGACCGAAAAATTTTTCCACTAACGACCGAATTTATGTAAGTTTGTGTAATGAAATTTATCTTTCTATCCCTACTTGTATTGTATGTGCCGCTGAATGCATACTGCAGACAAAGCCACATTGACTCCTTGAAAGGTGCTGATATGACTTTTTACAAATTATACTGTGACACCAAATATTCTGATACAGCAAATTCTATGGGCTACCTTGAGATTTTTCTCTCGGGTATAGACACATCCGTACACAGTCCGGCCATTGCCCGGATGTATGACGAACTGTCTGAGTATTATGAAAAGCAGTACATCTTCTCAAAGGCTATTGATAAAAAATCTGCATCCTTGAGAATCTACAATGCTCTGGGAGATGTTCTCAGCAGTGCTGAATGTCAATACAAAATAGGGATATGGTACTATGAAAAAGGACTGTACCACAAATCTTTGGAATACGCCGATATGGCCCTGCGCAACTTTACGAAAAACGGAAATAAGAAGAGAATCATGGACTGCTGGAATCCTTCCCGAGAATACTCAGGACAAAACCATCACATGGAGCAGTTCCGATACTGAGACAGCCTCGGTAGATGAGAACGGACTGATAACCGGCATAGCAAAAGGAGATGCGGTAATCACCGCTTCCATAGCAGACATCAAGGCAGAATGCATGGTACATGTAACGGAAACCTTAACTGCTGCAAATGTCGGGGATTGGTACTATTCTGACGGCACATGGTCCACTGAGCTGGATCCGTCAAAGACTCCGGTTGCCCTTGTTTTCTGGGCCGGAGACCCCACCGCTCATGACGCTGCTCTAAAAAATGACCATCCTGACTGCACCCACGGACTGGCAGTAGCCCTCTCAGGAGATGAACCCTATATGTTCTGGCCTCTCTACGCCGGTTATGGCATGATGTTGGACGACTACCGCCTGGAAAAAGGAATGGACTTAGAAAGCACGCAAGGAGGAACAGCTCGTTGACAACCGAGACTTCCTGAACACTGTTCTGAATGCAGTTCCAGAAGCTCAGAAACTGCAGGCTGAATATACAACTCCTCCACAGAAATTACCATCGGACAGATTTACCAGTTGAATTTCTATGACGGCAACTGCATGTGGGGATACAATGACTGGTCCAATGGGCAGAGAAACAGATTTGTTCTGGCATTTTGACACGCAATAAATAAGAAAACAATCGCCTTTATAGCTGTCGCGTCAGCATTTATTCTGCTGGCCGGCAGCTGTGATGAGCGGCCTGACGGCGAAAACACATCCACTTCAGAACCATTCCAGGTAAAGATAGATACAGTAACAGAAACATCTGTATGTGCTGCTATAACTCCTTCAGATATGAACATGCCATATACTGTCATGTCCATAGATAAAGTGTACTACGATGAGTTCCCGGATGATCGGACCATGTTCGGGATGATGGTGGAGCAATACTCCTTTCTGGCACAGTCACGCGGCATGCGGCTTCAGGATTTCCTCAATGAATATATCCTTAGGCATGGAGAAAGCACTATCACTGTTGAGGATCTTTCTGTCCATTCCGAATACTACCTCCTGACTGTAGGATTGTCCCAGGATGGGGAACAGCTTTCAGAACTCATCAAGACCCCGTTCTCGACATCCGACATTAAGGACTCGGGCGTAACATTCGATATTCAATTGAGCACTGTCAATACCGACATATCGGTTGAAATTGTACCATCTGACGAAACCGCCAGATATTACTGGGGAATCGTGGAGTCTTCCTGGGTTGAGGAGAGCGGTCGCAGTATTAAGGACATACTGCAGGAATCCATCTCTTTCCTCCTGTCCGAAGGTGAGAGCATAGATGATATCACCACCGCCGGCCGCACGGAGCACCAATGGTCCATGCAGGCAGAGACAGAATACATCGTATACGCCTTTACAGTAACTGGCACCGGTCTGATAAATTCCGATGTACATACGGAGACAGTTGTAACCAACATACCCGCACCCTCTGAGAATATCCTGACAATCACAGTTTCAAACATAGGACCGGACTATGCCGACTATAGAGTCACGGCTACTACTGCCGATCCCTACGTTTTTCTGGTAGAGGCATCATCAAAATGGAAAGGGATGGAGGATTCTGATATTCCGAACACACTTACAGAGCAATCTGATTTCAACGATCAGACCAACGTATGGGACATTGACGGCACTTTAACAGGGTTACTTCCTGACACAGAGTACTATGCCATGGCCTTCGGATATAAATCCGGAGGAGCTACGACAAGCCTGGTAAAGTTTGTTTTCAGAACAGCCACTGCGCAATAAGACATACGACTTCGACATCGATATTTTCAACACCAATGCTGTCAGCACTCAGATGCAGAGCCACTCGTATGCCGGCAATATTTTTACCAGACTGCCGTCAGACTCCACGGTTTCCCGTTCATGGTCTGTTATGAGACATAGATTATTGCAGCCCGTATCTTTGGATGCAGCAAAAAGGCCACGGAGCTCCCGCTTCCTGGTCTTTTCCTTACTGATGTCATAGCAGACCTGATAGATCTCCTCCGCTTTATTGCCTTTGCTTACGATGAAATCTGCCTCGTAGCCATCGTTGTTCCTGAAATAATAAATATCCCTTCCTATGGGACGGTTCCTGCGCAGCAATTCCAGATAAACGACGGATTCAAGTCTCCAACCCAGATTTTCTCCCACAAAAGCATCAGCCCGCCCGTCCATCAAGGCCACGTCTACAGGATAGACTTTCTCCTCCCTGATACGCTGCCGGCTTTTGGGAGAATACCGTCTGACACTTAAGAGCAGATATGCCTGCTCTAAAAATCCGATGTACTTGTCCGCCGTATGGTGCGATCCAAGGCCGAATTGCTCTGCAAGAGAATTCGTCGCCACTATTACAGGCGCCACATTGAGAAGATGGTGTGAAAGCCGCTCAAAGGCTTCCTCGTAACGGATCCTGTACCTTTGCTCTATATCCCTCTTCAAGATGTTTTCCACCAAGGTGTTAATATACCTCGTTTTGTTCTTTTTCTTCATAAGTTCCGGAAATCCTCCCTGGTGGAGATATTCATCAAAGGCCGCTCTGAGAAATGCTTCTTCTTTCGTAGTATGGACAACAGTATTGACACCCTTGTACATGCAATATTCCTGAAAAGAAAAGGGAAACAGCTCAGTAGGCTCATACCTGCCTGTAAGGTGTGTGGCGAGTTCCCCGCCCAGAAGTCTAGCATTGGAGCCAGTCACGAGAACGTGCATCTTCTGCCGGAGAAGCCTGTTCACGAATAGATGCCAGCCTTCGACATTCTGAATCTCATCAAGAAACAGGTATCTGAAATCTCCGTATATTTTGTACAGTACCTCCATAATCAAGTTGAATTCCGAAGACTGCATGCCATCAAGTCTCTCATCATCGAAGTTGACGTAGGCAAATTTTTCCCCCTGCTGCTTCAGCACACTATAACACATTGTAGACTTGCCGCTTCTGCGGACACCCAGGACAACCTGCGCCATGCTGCTTTCCATATCTATCTGCTCTTCCTCCCTTCGGGGGCAGAGGTATTCATCAGCATTACCGCTTATTTCCTGGTACTGTTCATACAAAACCTGCTCTATGATTCTTTTGTCCAACATATTGTTTTGATTTTCAAGCACACAAATATAAGAATTTCTCGTCAAACTGCCATATTCAGGAAATTTTTCGACTTTAAACTGCCATATTCAGGAAGTTTTAAGGCAGACAAACTGCCATATTCAGGAAGTTTTCGTGCGGATGCGGAGGAAGGAGTGACCTTCCCTGATTTAGGTTGACACTTTTAGAGCGGATTAACTGAATTAGTCAAGACTTAATCTGACAGTTACGCATAAAAAGAGTAGATTTGTAACATAAAAGCAGATTAAGTTATGACCACATCAGAAAAAGTCATCAAGAACAAACTGGGACTACTTGAGCTGTCCCAG
>DVGV01000043.1 GCA_018712545.1 Candidatus Coprenecus merdigallinarum
ACCGACTACGACTACAGGATGACCACGGACCTGGTCCTCACGGACGGCATCGAAGTGTACTCGGCAAAGCTCTCCTCCTTCGTCAAGGTCTTCCCTGACAGGAAGAAGGAGATACGCTCCTTCGTCAAGGAACACGGAACCGACTTCGGCGACAGGCAGGACCTGGCGGAGCTGTTCATGTTCTGCGTAGGAGAGGAGTGAGCGATGTAAACGTAAAGGCTACACAGCCGGACAGAAAAAAAGGCGGCCCCACTGATCTGGGAGCCGCCTTTTGTTTTAGATATACAACGTACCTACAGTACGCTGAAAGCGACATTGAGCCCGGCAGTGACGATCGACACCATGCTCATCAGCTTGATAAGGATGTTGAGCGAAGGACCGGAGGTGTCCTTGAAAGGATCGCCCACTGTATCGCCTACGACAGTGGCCTTATGGGCATCCGAGCCTTTGCCTCCGAGGTTGCCCTCCTCGACGTATTTCTTGGCATTGTCCCATGCTCCGCCCGAGTTGGCCATGAAGATGGCGAGCACGAAGCCGGAGCCGAGCGAGCCTACGAGGAGGCCGACGGTACCTGCAACACCGAAGAATACTCCGATCAGGATGGGAACGATGATGGCCAGGAGCGAGGGGAAAAGCATCTCCTGCTGAGCGCCCCTGGTGGAGATAGCCACGCAGCGGGCATAGTCAGGTGTGGCCTGTCCGGTAAGAATGCCCTTTATCTCACGGAACTGGCGGCGCACCTCCTCCACCATCTTCTGGGCGGCGCGTCCCACCGCGTTCATCGTAAGACCGCAGAAAAGGAAGGACATCATGGCTCCGATGAAGACTCCTGCCAGGACGGTGGGATTCATCAGATTGATGTGATAATAGTCCATGAAGTCGGGGATAGTGGCCTGCGCCACCTCCACTGTTCTGCCTCCGCCCAGGTCGAGGACGGTGTCTCCCAGCCTCTGCAGGCCGATCTTGATCTCCTCCAGATATGATGCCAGCAGGGCCAGGGCCGTAAGAGCGGCCGAACCGATGGCGAAGCCCTTGCCGGTGGCGGCTGTGGTGTTGCCGAGGGCATCGAGGATGTCCGTACGCTGGCGCACTTCGGGTTCCAGCTCGCTCATCTGGGCATTTCCGCCTGCATTGTCCGCTATGGGGCCGTAGGCGTCAGTAGCCAGGGTGATGCCGAGGGTCGAGAGCATGCCGACAGCGGCGATGCCTATGCCGTAGAGACCGAGACTGAGGTTCTGGGCCGAGAGCATGCCGGTCACGTCAAAACCTATCGCACATAGGTACGCGAGTATGATGGCCACGACTATCGTGATGACAGGCACGGCCGTCGATATCATACCGAGCCCCACGCCGGAGATGATGACTGTGGCCGGGCCGGTGTTGGAGCTCTCGGCCAGCCTGCGGGTGGGCTTGTATGAATGCGAGGTGAAGTACTCGGTGGACTGGCCGATGATGATGCCGGCTATCAGGCCCACGATTACGGAGCACGAAATCCACGCCCAGTTGGGAATACCGAGAAGATAGAGGATGCCGAAGGTGGCGGCTGCTATCAGGGCCGAGGACACATTGGTGCCTATGCTCAGCGAACGCAGCAGCTGCTTCATGCCCGCACCCTCCTTAGTCTTTACCAGGTATATGCCGATAATCGAGAGGATGATGCCTACCGCGGCAATGAGCATGGGGGCAAATACGGCGCGGAGCTGCATCGAAGTGTCGGAGTAGGCGTAGAATGCGGATGCTCCGAGCGCCGCTGTCGCAAGTATGGAGCCGCAGTAGGACTCATAGAGATCGGCGCCCATGCCGGCTACGTCTCCTACGTTGTCGCCCACGTTGTCGGCGATGGTGGCGGGGTTGCGGGGATCGTCCTCGGGGATACCGGCCTCGACCTTTCCTACGAGGTCGGCGCCCACATCAGCGGCCTTGGTATAGATACCGCCGCCCACACGGGCAAAGAGGGCCTGGGTCGAGGCTCCCATGCCGAAGGTCAGCATCGTAGTGGTGATGACCACCAGCTTCTGGGGGCCGTCGGCATTGACGAAATTGTCGAGGATGATATACCACAGCGAGATGTCCAGCAGTCCGAGTCCCACCACCGTAAGGCCCATCACAGCTCCCGAGCGGAAAGCCAGCTTGAGGCCGGAGTTGAGCGAACGGCGGGCGGCGTTGGCGGTCCTGCCGGAAGCGTATGTGGCGGTCTTCATTCCGATAAATCCGGCAAGTCCCGAGAAGAAACCTCCGGTAAGGAAGGCGAAGGGCACCCAGCGGTTCTGCACGCCGAAGCCGTAGGCCAGGACGGCGAAGAATACGGCCAGGATTATGAACACGATGGTCACCACTTTATACTGCTGTTTGAGATATGCCATGGCACCCTTGCGGACGTATGCGGCTATCTCCTTCATGGTGGGAGTGCCCTCGTCCTCCTTCAGCATCATTTTATAGAAATAGAAGGCAAATCCCAATGCTACCAGGGATGAGACGGGCACCAGCCAGAATAATAAATCGACAGACATTGTTTAGCTTTAGAATTAAGTGTTTTTACAGATTGATATGATGAAAACTGTCCGGACTCAGCGAGGAATCGGCCGACATGGCCATGCGCCGCAGGACGGACACGTCTCCCGTGGAATAGAACTCCCTCCGGGGAGGCACGCAGGCCGGGCGGGGCATGCCCGCCGTCACTCTCCCCGTCTGCCTGGCCACTGCCGGAGCCGGGTTGATGATACGCACTGAGGGACCCGCCGCGCGGGCTATCGCCTCCTGCAGAAAGGGAAAATGGGTACAGCCCAGCACTATGACATCGGCACCTTCCCGGGTCATCGCATCCACGTATTTCCGGATAAGTGCCTCGGGGACCTGTCCCCTCTCCACCGCCTCCACAAGACCCTCCCCTACCTGCTCCACTATCCGTATACCTGAAGCGTAGCGCATCACTGTATCGCGGTAAAGAGTGCCCTTGAAGGTATTGGCCGTGGCAAGCACTCCTACGACCCCGGTACGGGACGCCAGCGCCGCCGGTTTTACGGCCGGTTCCATACCGATGAAAGGGATGGGGAAAGTGGAACGGAGATAAGAAACGGCAGCGGCAGTGGCCGTATTGCATGCCACTACCACTGCCTGTGCTCCTTGTCCGGTCAGGAAACGTACGATACGGCCGGCACGGTCGATAATGTAGTCCGTGGACTTGTCTCCGTAGGGGCAGTGAGCCGAATCAGCAACATAGACATAGTCCTGCTCCGGCATCTGAGCGTTCAGCTCCTTCCACACCGACAGTCCGCCGACTCCCGAATCGAATACCCCGACCATATGAATCAGTCCGGGCCGGTACTACTTGTTGAGATGCTCCTCGAGGAAAGCCTCAAGCTCATCCTCTGCCACCTTGCGGCCGATGATGTTGCCCTCTGCGTCCACAAAGGTGTTCTGGGGGATGAAGTTGACATTGTAGAGTCCTGCCACCTCGCTCTGCCAGAACTTGAGATCGGAAACGTGTGTCCAGGTCAGACCGTCGTCCTCGATACCCTTGAGCCACGAGTCGCGGTCCCTGTCAAGAGAGACTCCGATGATGCCGAAACCCTTGTCCTGATACTTCTTGTAGATCTCCACCAGAGTGGGATTGAATGCGCGGCAGGGGCCGCACCAGCTGGCCCAGAAGTCGATCATCGTCACCTTGTTCTTGGGATAGAACTCAGAGAAGGTCACGGGGTTGCCCTCGGGGTCGTTCAGCGTGAAGTCCACGGCCTTGTTGCCGGGCATGAGGCTGAGCTCCTTCTGGAGATACCCGTCGATATCGGCAAGAGTCCTGTTGCCTGCAAACTCGGGATCAGCCTTAAATGCGCTCACGAGGTCTGAGAGAGAGTCAACGGGGATGTAGTAGTACTCACTGCCGAGGAACATCAGCGCGAAGTGGGAAACGGGATCCTCAGCGATGATGGCGTCCTTGAGGGCTGTAGACTCCTTGTTGAACTCCTCGAACTGAGCGTTTATCTCTTCCTTGCGCTCCTCTGTGGTGCCTTCTGCGCCGTATTCCTTGATGATGTCATTGAGGGCGTATTTCTCCACGAGCCCGTTGTTGGCCTCGGTGTAACGGTTGAGCTTGGTCTGGGTCTCGCCGCCGGTGATGACTGCATTGGAGAAGTCGTCCTTGGTTCCGGAGATGGTGTAGTTGTCGTTCTCGAGGAAGATCTGAAGCAGACCGTCCACACCGTCAAGAGAGATATAGAACATCTCGGGAGACTCAACGGTGCCCTCGAATACGAACTGGCCCTCGTTGATCTTGACTGTGTCGCGGACAGTGTTCTCCCTGTCGGAATTGAAGAGGTAGGCCCTTCCTGCGAGAGGGATATCAGCTGTAATGTTGCCTTTAACGGTATAATGCTTACCGCTGTTGCAGGATGCCGCGAGAATGACTGCGGCACAGATAAAAAGTAATTTTTTCATGATGTTAAATATTGATTTGTTGATTGCTGTTTTCGTCTTTCAGGAACCACTCCTTGTACATCATGTAGCCCTGTGCGTTCTTGTGGGCGGACTGCCGGACCGCGTCGGTTCCGTCCTTTACCTTTTTGGCCGGCACTCCGGCATAGACACCAGGCTCCAGCTTAGAGTTGCTCAGCACCACCGCTCCGGCTGCTATGATGCTGCCGTCGGCGACCTCCACTCCGTCAAGCAGGACCGCGCCCATGCCCACGAGGACATCGTTTCCGACCTTTGCCCCGTGAATGACAGCATTGTGTCCTACCGACACGTCATCCCCTATCTCCACCACAGACCTTTTGTACAGCGTATGCAGGACAGCTCCGTCCTGGATATTGACCCTGTTGCCGAGCCGTATCGGGTTCACGTCCCCGCGGAGCACCGCCCCGTACCATATACTGCAGTCGTCTCCTATCTCCACATCCCCGATAATCGCCGCATTCTCAGCGATAAAACATCCTTTCCCTATCTTCGGTGTGATTCCGTTCAGAGGTCGTATAATAGCCATATCATATTCCATTTAAAAATAACCCACAAATATAAAAAAATAATAAACACGCCCTACATGATTATCCGCGAACTTACCCTGACTTTCCACAACGGCAGTGAATCGCACGTTTTGCTGCCATTGTGGAATGATAATAAGCAGCAAGCGCCACAGTGAATCAATGTGCATAACGAAAATAAAAAAGACCGCATCCATATCGGATACGGTCCTTTAACTTTAGGAGGAGAACATTGCTATAACAGATGTCGCTCCTGAGGTGCGTCAGAATAGGTGAAGTGCAAGGAATCGAGGTTCACGGCGAAGGAGTTTACTTCTGTAAATGACTGAGCCGTGATACCGAAGATGACGCCGCAATTCGCCTGTTATGACGCGCCGAAACTAGATGATTCCCTGCTCGAGCATGGCCTGAGCCACCTTCATGAAACCGGCAATGTTCGCACCCTTGACATAGTCAACATGACCGTCAGGCTGAGTACCGAACTTAACGCAGGCCTCGTGGATGCTCTGCATGATGTAGTGCAGCTTCTCGTCCACTTCCTTGGCTGACCAGCTGATGTGAGTAGCGTTCTGGGTCATCTCCAGACCGGATGTTGCAACACCACCTGCGTTGACAGCCTTACCGGGAGCGAAGAGGATACCTCTGCTCTGGAACTCGTGGATAGCCTCAGGGGTGCAGCCCATGTTGGATACCTCGCAGCAGCACCATGTACCGTTGGCGATCAGCTCCTTGGCGTCGTCACCGTTCAGCTCGTTCTGGAATGCGCAGGGCAGAGCGATGTCGCACTTAACGCTCCAAGCCTTCTTACCGGCTGTGAACTTGGTCAGCTGAGGATACTTGTCGTTCATATCCTGAACTTTGTTCCTGTTGGAAGCACGCATAACGAGCATGTAGTCGATCATCTCGTCGGTGATACCGCCGGGAATCTCGCAGACTCCGTCAGGACCGGAGATAGCGACAACCTTTGCGCCGAGCTCCTTGGCCTTTGTAGCGGCGCCCCAAGCTACGTTACCGAAGCCGGAGAGAGCGACTGTCTTGTCCTTGATGTCCTTACCGGCGTGGTGGAGGAGGTGCTGTGTGAAGTACAGAGCGCCGAATCCTGTAGCCTCAGGACGGAGGATAGAACCGCCCCATGTGCCGCCCTTACCGGTGAGCACGCCTGTGTTGTACTCGCGGGCCAGCTTCTTGTACATTCCGTACAGATAGCCGATCTCACGTCCGCCGACACCTACGTCACCTGCAGGGATATCGGTATCGGGACCGATGCATTTCCAGAGCTCATACATGAAGGCCTGGCAGAACCTCATGATCTCAGCGTCAGACTTGCCGACGGGATCGAAGTCAGAACCGCCCTTTGCACCGCCCATAGGCAGAGTTGTCAGAGCGTTCTTGAAAGTCTGCTCGAAACCGAGGAACTTCAGCATGGAAGGAGTAACTGCCTTGTGGAAGCGGAGACCTCCCTTGTAGGGGCCGATAGCGGAGTTGAACTGAACCCTGTAGCCGAGGTTGGTCTGAACCTCACCCTTGTCGTCAACCCAGGTAACCCTGAATGTGAAGATACGGTCGGGCTCTACGATCCTTTCTACGATCTTAGCCTTCTCGAACTCGGGATGCTGGTTGTAAACCTCTTCGATGGACTCGAGCACTTCGCGGACTGCCTGCAGGTACTCTTTCTCGTTACCATACTTGGCCTCAAGTTTGGCCATGATTTCTGAAACTTTCATATTAGTGTGTGTTTGTTAGTTGTTTGTGTTGTTGTTTAGTTGTTTCAAATTTTCTGCGCTTATTTAACCTCCCATGTGGAACCGCTGTGGAGCAGCTCCTCCATGTTGTGGATAGTGGACTTGGCCCTGACTTCCTCGAGCTGGTCGCGGACATTGTCGTCATAGGTCTTGTCGGGTACATCCCTGATGACTCCGAGAGCCACCGGATACTCAGGCCACTTCATGTCGATCAGCATGCTGTGCATACCCATATCGGCGGTATGCGCGTCATGAATCAGAATGTCGTCCTCGGTAACTCCGCCCTCACCTATGGTGACGACCTTGAGTTCCTTGTTGACCAGGACGAGACCCTTGTTCCGGTCCTTTCCGAAGATCATCCTCTCACCATGTCTCAGAACTATCGTACGGTCAGCCTTCACTTCCTTGTCGGAGATCTCGCGGTGCGAGCCGTCATTGTAGATGACACAATTGACGAGCATCTCGGTCACGGAGCATCCGTCGTGCCTGGCGGAAGCCACGAAAATCTCCTGATTGAGCTTCAGCTCCGAATCTATGCTTCGTGCAAAGAATGTGCCGCGTGCACCCATTACCAGGGCCCCGGGATTGAAGGGATGCTCCACGGTTCCGTAAGGGGATGTCTTGGTGATCTTGCCCAGGGGAGATGTCGGAGAGTACTGACCTTTTGTCAGTCCGTAGATACGGTTGTTGAACAGGACGATGTTGATGTCGATATTACGCCTGATGGCGTGGATGAAATGGTTGCCGCCGATAGCGAGGGCGTCGCCGTCTCCTGTGGCCTGCCAGATTGACAGTGTCGGGTTGGCTACTTTCATGCCTGTGGAGATGGCTGTTGCACGTCCGTGGATACCGTGGAAACCGTATGTGTTCATGTAATAGGGCAGTCGGGAAGAGCAGCCGATACCGGAGACGAAAACGAAACGCTCCATAGAGTATCCGAGATCCTCGGCCACCTGGGGCAGTGCCCTCTGAAGTGAAGCGAGTACAGAGTGGTCACCGCATCCGGGGCACCATCTTACTTCCTGATTACTTTTGAAATCCTGTGCTGTATATTTCATGATGTCTGTCCTCCTATAATAAGTTGTTGACTGCATCCACCACGTCCTTCACGATGAAGGGCTGCCCCTGCACCTTGTTGAGCTGATAGTAGTGGAATTTCTGATGCTTTGCCCTCAGATAGTCGGCGAACTGACCGGAGTTGAGCTCGCAGACGATGATCTTCCTGAACTTGGAGAATACCTCCTCGGTGTTCAGAGGCAGAGGGTTGATGTAGTCGAAGTGAGCGAGGGAGACGCTCTTGCCCTGCTTGTGGAACTCCTTGACGGCAGTGTAAAGGTGTCCGAAGGTTCCGCCCCACCCTACGATGAGGACTTCTCCGCTCTCGTCACCGATGACCTTGAGAGGGGGTATGTCGACTGCGGTACGGGCTACTTTCATTGCCCTCATATTGACCATGTGCTGGTGATTCTGGGGGTCCGAGGAGATGACTCCGGCAGGATTCTTCTCCAGACCGCCCACCCTGTGCTCGAGACCGGGAGTACCGGGGAGAGCCCATCTGCGGACAAATGTCTCGGGGTCTCTCTCGAAGGGGCTGAACTTGCCGCCGCACTCGGAGGCGTCCTTGATGAAGGGAGGGTGTATCTCGGGCAGGTCCTTCATGGAAGGGATGCGCCAGGGCTCGGAGCCGTTGCCCAGGAAGCCCTCGGTAAGGAGAATGACGGGCATCATGTGCTCCATGGCGAACTTACCTGCGTAGAATGCTTTCTCAAAGCAGTCCGAAGGGGAGTGGGCGGCCATCACCATGATGGGGCACTCGCCGTTGCGGCCGTAGAGGGCCTGGTTGAGGTCGGTCTGCTCTGTCTTGGTGGGGATACCGGTGGACGGACCGCTGCGCTGCACGTCCACGAGGACGAGAGGCAGCTCGGTGATCATGGCCAGACCGAGGGCCTCGGACTTTAGGGAGAGACCGGGACCGGAGGTAGTGGTCACGGCGAAGTTGCCTGCGTATGCGGCACCGATGGCGGTGCAGATGCCGGCGATCTCATCCTCGCACTGGAGGGTCTTGGCCTTGAGCTCCTTGTGGATGGCCAGCTCCTCGAGGATGGCTGTGGCGGGGGTGATGGGATAGGAGCCGCAGAAGAGGGGCACGCCTGACTTCTCGGAGGCTGCGAGCAGTCCCCATGCAGTGGCCTGGTTGCCGTTGATGTTGCGGTAGGTGCCTTTTTCCTGCTTGGCGGGCTGCACGTAATAGGTGTTGGCTATCGCATGGATATTGGAAGCGTAGTTGAAGCCGTCCTTGAGGACTTTCTTGTTGGTCTCGATGAGGGCGGGTTTCTTCTTGAACTTGCGCTCGAGGTATTCGAATGTATGGTCAAGCTCCTTATTGAACATGAAGAAGCACATTCCGAGGGTGAACATGTTCTTGCACCTTACGATGGACTTCAGGTCGAGGCCGCTGTCCTTCAGGCTTTCCTTGGTCAGGGTGGTTATGGGGGAGACTATGATATTGCGGTCCCCGATACCCAGTTCCTCGATAGGATTCATGGTCTTGAATCCGGCTCTCTGAATACCTTTCTCATCGAAGGCATCCTCGTCGAGGATGATGGTAGCCGTGGGCTTGGCCCATTTGGCGTTTGCCATGAGTGCTGCCGGGTTCATCGCCACGAGCACGTCGCAGAAGTCACCCGGGGTGTTGATTTCTATAGATCCGATGTGTACCTGGAAACCGGAGACACCCGAGACTGTGCCCTGAGGCGCACGGATCTCGGCCGGATAATCGGGGAATGTAGAGATCTCGTTTCCGAAAAGAGCGGAGGAATCTGCGAACAGCGTGCCGGTAAGCTGCATACCGTCGCCGGAGTCACCTGCAAAACGTATAACGACATCCTCTATATCAATAATCTTGTGCTGCATATTGGTTGGTTAATAATTTTAGACAAATGTAATGATTTTCCCTTACAAACAGAATTTATTTTCAAAGTATTTTTAAAAAATGGAAAGGGCCGCCCCGGAACACCCGGAACGGTCCTTCTCTATTTTCTGACTGAGCTGACCGGCAGAAACTACATCTGAGGCTGTGACTGAGCCTGAGGAAGCTGCTTGTCAGGAGATATGCCGAGCTCTGCCTTTACATCGGCGGTGAGGTCCAGGCTCTGAGCCGCGTCAAAGTATGTGACCGCTCCTGATGAAAGGTCGAAAATATATATCAGTCCCTTTGCCTTACCCACCTTGTTCACGGCTTCGGTAGCCTTCTGGGAGATGGGCGCCATCAGCTGGTTCTGGAGAGCAGTTATATCCCTCTGGGCGTTCTGCTCATACTGCTGAAGACGGGCCTGGAGATCCTGAATCTCCTGCTGTTTGGTGGAGAGTACGGAGGGAGTCCAGTTGGCGCTCATCTGCTCGTATGTGGCAATCTTGGTGTTGAGCTCCTCCACCATGGCATTGTAGGTGGACTGCATGTCTGCACTGAATTTCTCAAGTTCCACACGGGCAGAGTCCATCTCGTCCATAAGGAACACCACTTCCTGCATGTTGATGTGACCGAACTTCGGTGCGGTCTGAGCCGATGCGGCAAAGGCTGCCGTGAATACGCACAAGGCGATGATTGTAATCTTTTTCATTGTATGAATCTTAATAAATTTCTGATTAACGGGCGCAAATTTAATAATTTTTCTGTTATCGCGCATCAGAACTGCTGTCCTATCACGAAGTGGAAGTTTGAGCCTCCCCTCGCATCTCCCTGCACCGGATCGAAGCCCCATCCCCAGTCGACACCGAGGAGTCCGATCATAGGCAGCATGATCCTGAGACCCACACCCGCAGAGCGCTTGATCTCGAACGGATTGAAATCCTGTATGTTCTCCCAGCAGTTACCGCCCTCAAGGAAGGCCAGCACGAAAATCGTGGACTGGGGCTCCAGCATGATGGGATAGCGGAGCTCGACGGTGAACTTGTCGTAGACGTGGCCGACATAGATGCCCTCGTCGTTGACAGGCGTCAGGGAATAGTTGGGATAACCGCGGAGGGAGATAATCTCCGAACCGTAGGTATTGTAGCCGGACATACCGTCACCACCGACCTGATAGCCCTCGAAAGGCGAGTAGCCCAGATTCTTGTTGTAGTAGCCCAGATATCCGAACTGCGCCCTGGTCATCAGCACCAGGTCTCCCACCAGACGCACGTAGAGGGCGCCCTTGAAGGTCCACTTGTGGTACTCTATCCACCGGTAACGCTCCTGGTCCGTCATATTGGTGTAGTCCACGCCTTTGCCGCGGAACGCTGAATATGGAGGCGTCAGCTGGAGCGAGAACTGGAAATCCGAGCCTTCGCGGGGATACACGGCCTGGTCCGTGGAGTTTCTGGCCAGGGTCACCTTGTAGCTTATATTGTTGGACTTACCTGTCTCGAAGAGGAAATTGTAACGCCAGTTGTGGAGGTTGTAGGTCTGCCAGCTGAGCTCGTGGTAGAGGACAAAATAGTTGTCCGGCCATTTCAGGCGGCTTCCCAGAGATGCCGCTATACCGTAGACCTCAAAGTACTCGTCCGTATTGTTGATCTGATACCAGTAATAGGAGTTGGTCTGACGGGTGTAGTAACCCGAGAGATTGAACGAGGTGGGTTTCTTGCCGAAGAGCCAGGGTTCTATGAAATTGATGGAGCCGGCGGTATAGTATGTACCGTTGGTCTGGAACCTCAGGCTCAGGGTCTGGGCATCGCCCAGCGGCACGGGCCTCCACGCTCCCTTCTTGAACATACGCTTGAGGGAGAAGTTGTTGAAGCTGAGTCCCACCGTACCTACGAAGGAATATCCTCCCCATCCTCCGGAGAGCTCGAACTGGGAGTTGGGCTTCTCGGCCACGTTGTAGGTGATGTCCACCGTATTGTTGAGCTGGTTGGGGATGACCGAGTACCCGCGGGTGTGGTCCAGGGCCTGCTCCGGATCGAAATTGCCCATCGACGCTATCTCCCTCAGCGAGCGCTCCAGCATGGACTGGCTGTAAAGATATCCGGGTTTGGTGAATATCTGACGGCGCACCACCTTCTCGTTGGTGATGGTGTTGCCGCTGATGATAATCTTGTTGAAGGTGGCCGGCTTGCCCTCGACCATTCTCAGCTCCACATCCACGGAATCGCCGACGATATTGGTCTCGACGGGGACTATGTTGAAGAAGATATAGCCCTGGTCCGCGTAGAGGGTGTGGATGTCCATGAACTCTTTCTTGGGATCACCGAAAAGGCGTTTCTCAAGGTTGACCACATCATACACATCGCCCTTCTTGATCATCAGGATATCGCTGAGCTGCTGGGCAGTGTACAGGGAATTGCCGGTCCACGTTATGTTGCGGAAATAGTAGCGCCGGCCCTCGTCGATGACGAAGTTGATGCCCAGGCGGTCCTCCTCTATATAATATATGGAGTCCTTGACGATGCGGGCATCGCGGTATCCGGCCTCGTTGAAGGCACTTATGAGCGACTGCTTGTCTGTCTCGTACTCTTTCTCGTTGAATTTCTTGGACTTGAAGATATTCCTGATACGCATGTCGCGGGTCTTGGCCATGGAGCCTACCAGTTTGCTCTCGGGCACGTGGTCATTGCCCTCGAAGGTGATGGTCTTGATCTTGACCTTGGACTTGCGGTCCACCTTGAAAGTCACCTTGACCGCATTCTTGACCATGGTATCACGGACCTGGATGACATCCACGTCTACATTGATAAAACCCTTCTCCTTGTAAAAGTTCTCGATGATACCGACCGACGAGCGGAGGATGTAGTCCGACAGCGGTACTCCGCGGCGCAGACTCAGGCGGTCCTGCAGCTCGGTCTGTTCGGAGTTCTTGACGCCCTGGAAGCTCCACCTGGACACCCTGGGTCTCTCCTGCAGATACAGGGCCAGGAAAGCGGTGTCACCGCCGGCCGACACGGAATCGATGTTGAGGGACACTTCGGAGAAATGCTTCTGAGCCCATATGCGGCTGACGACCGATGCCGTCTGGTCGCTGGGGATTACTATCTCCATCCCCTCGCGCAGTCCCGTAAGAGCGATTATCTGCTGCTCTCCAAGGAACTTAACTCCCTTGACACTGATTCCGCCCACTACGTATTTACGGGGATGGGCATAGTCCACGACTACACCGGAAGATGTTTCCTGCGCCTGCGCGACGAATACTGCGGAAAGCAGCAGCAGGGCGAAAATTATCCTTTTCACATTCATTTGGAGTCGTTCTTTTCTTGGGTTATCTGGTCACCGGTCTTTCCGAACCGCCTCTGACGGGACGAGAACTCTTCCAGAGCCAACCGGAATTCGTTTTTGCGAAAATCGGGCCAAAGCGTATCGGTGAAATAAAATTCGGTGTAGGCGCATTGCCAGAGCAGGAAATTGCTGATGCGCTGTTCTCCGCTGGTGCGGATCAGCAGGTCGGGATCGGGGATGCCCGCTGTGGCCAGATAAGCGGAGTAGCGGCCTTCGGGAGCCCCGTCGGCAGACCAGCGCGCCGCGGCCTGCTCTATGTCCCAGCGCCCGCTGTAACTCAGGAATACGACCAGAGTCAGGCCTGTATTGCCGGCCGTCTCAGCCATTGCCGCGTCGATGTCCCGGTTCAGGTCATCTGAAAGCCGCGAGCGGTTGCCTATGACTGCGAATCTTATGTTGTTCCTGGCGAAAGTGGGCCTCTCATCGAGTATTGAGCGGGCCATCAGGCGCATCAGTTCAGTCACCTCCGCCTCGGGACGGGCCCAGTTCTCTTCCGAGAACGCGAAAAGGCTCAGATAGCCGATGCCGGCCTCTGCCGCATACTCTGCGCAGGCCCTGACGCTCTCCGTCCCCTCGTAATGTCCATAGATTCTCTCCTTGCCCCTCTGCCTGGCCCAGCGTCCGTTTCCATCCATTATTATAGCTACGTGCTCCGGTGTCATATACAGCTGTTGTTATTTTCTTTCGTAATACTTTATCTCGTTCCTGCGGTCCTCGCCCCACAGCAGTTTCTCGTGGAGGGCCTCGAAGAATCCGTCCCTGCCGAAGCTGACGCACGAAAGTCCGAACGGAGCCTTGCGCACGGTGATACGGGCATCCTCCGGCATACCGGCCGAACGGTTGTCCACCGAGACCATGGCGCGGCGGCCGCTGGGGCGGATGGTCACTTCCACGACGGAGGTGTCGGGGACAATGAGAGGACGGACGTTGAGGTTATGCGGGGCCATCGGCGTGATGATGAACACCGAGGAGCCCGGCATCACTACCGGCCCCCCGAAACTCAGGGAATAGGCCGTAGAGCCGCTCGGGGTGGCTATGAGAAGTCCGTCCGCCCAGTAGGTGGGGATGCGCATGCCGTCGATCGACACCTCGATGCCGACCATATAGGGTTCGGAACGCTGGATGGTTATCTCGTTCAGGGCATACGGATACAGGTCCGCGGGCAGCCCGGAGCAGGACAGCTCCAGCAAAGTGCGCCGCTCCACGCAGCAGTCTCCGGCCACCAGCCGGTCCACCACCCCGCATCCGGCATCTCCGCTGCCGGCGGAAGTGAGGAAACCAAGGCGTCCGAAGTTGATGCCGGCGACAGGTATCTCCCTGTTTCCCACTATCGTGAGGGAGCTCAGGAAAGTTCCGTCACCTCCCAGGGCGAGCACTATGTCCACATCCCCCGGCAAATCATCCGCTCCGGTGAACTCCGCCCCCCCGGCCAGGCTTCCTAGACCGCAGGAACGGAGCCGGGAGGCCAGGGCCGAATAGCACGACACCCTCACACCCTTTTCTGAAAGGTGCTCCAGCAGAACTCTCATCCTTTTCTCAGCATCCGGTCCGAAACTCCGGCCGTACAGGGCGAAATGCATCTTCTATTGTCTTCCAAACTTAAACAGGATGCAAATATTGCGATTTTATTTTAAAAAAATGCAGATTATATATAATTTTGTGTGTTTTTGAAATTACAACTTTACACTAACAATTAGCAGAAATCAGAAATGAAGAAAGCCAATCTCATCATCAACATCGTGCTGACCGCAGCCGTAGCGGTATTGTTCATACTGTATTTTACAGGGGGCAGGAAAGCCACGCAGGCGCCTGCGGCAGGAAGCGAGAGCGTGACGGCCGCCAAGGGCGATATCGTCTACATCAATCTGGATACCCTCGTCAACCAGTATGACATGTACAATGACCTCAGAAGCGAGCTGCAGGGCAAGCTCAGCGCGATAGAGAACGATATCAACAAACAGGGACGCGCACTGGAGAACGACATAAAGAGCTTTCAGGAGAAGATGCAGAAAGGCCTGCTGACCCGTTCCCAGGCCGAGAGCATGAACAACGACCTGGCACAGCGCGACCAGGACCTCAGGAACCTGACACAGCAGAAGCAGCTGGAGATGGCCGAGGAGGAGAGCGTGATGATAAACCAGGTGATGGACGCCATCATGACATACGTCGAGGCATACAACAAGGAGAAACAGTACTCCCTCATCCTCAGCACCACATCCGCCACAACCACTGTCATAAACGGCAATCCCGGACTCGACATCACCCAGGAGATACTCAACGGCCTCAACGCCGAATATATCAAGAACAGAAACAAATAAACCGTCCCCAAGTGAGAACAGCTATCCTGTCGTGCTTTCCTCCATACCGCGGAGGCATATCCCAGTTCAACACTTCCCTCTACAAGGAGCTGTCAGGGAGCTGCACGGCGGGAGCCTTCAACTTCAAGCGGCAATACCCGGAGCTGCTGTTTCCCGGCAAGACCCAATACATAGAGGACGGTACGCCTCTCCCCTTTGAGACTGAGCGGGTGCTGGACACGGCCAATCCCCTCTCATACATCTCCACAGCCCGCAGGATCCGGGAATGGAAGCCGGACCTGCTGCTGATGCGGTACTGGATGCCGTGGTTCGCGCCTTCCCAGGGGTATGTGGCCCGCCACATGGCCCCGGGATGCAAGGTCATCTCCATCCTCGACAACGTCATACCGCACGAGCCTCACTTCTATGACCGTCCGCTGACCTCCTATTTCCTGAAGGGCTGCGACGGTTTCATCGTACTCTGCAACGCTGTCCGCGACGACCTCCTGCGGCTGGTCCCGGACGCAAGGTACATCGTCTCCCCCCACCCCATCTACTCCAACTTCGGAGCCCCCGTTCCCCGGGAAGAGGCCTGCCGGAAGCTCGGACTGGATCCCTCCCTGAAGACCCTGCTCTTCTTCGGACTTATCCGCGAATACAAGGGGCTGGACATCCTCCTTGAAGCTTTCTCCGGACTGGACGAAAGCTATCAGCTGCTCATAGCCGGCGAATGCTACGGCCCGTTCGACCGGTATCAGAAACTCATCGACACATGCCCCGGCCGCAGCCGCATCCACGCATTCAACCGCTTCATTCCAGACAGTGAGGTCGCCGCATATTTCTGTGCCTCGGACCTGTGCGTGCTGCCCTACCGCTCCGCGACCCAGAGCGGCATCAGCTCCATCGCCTATCATTTCTCACTTCCTATGGTCACTACCGCCGTGGGCGGGCTCAGGGAGATGATCGGAGAGACGGGCACGGGAATTGTAACGGAGAGCATTACCCCGGGAGCAGTCCGGGATGCCGTGGAAAAATACTTCTCCGACCCGGATATCCGCATCAGATGCGTGAAGGCCATAGCCGGAGAGAAGGACCGCCTCTCATGGAAAAGGTTCGCAGAGAGGCTCCTGGAATTTTACAACCGATTGCAATAAAACGAGAAACATACAATGAAAGCAATTACTCAGACCGCATTCAACTTCAGCCGTCAGACGGGCAAGTACGAAGGGAAAGTCCGCGATGTCTACACCATCGACGACCGTTTCATCGCCATGATCGCCACCGACAGGATTTCGGCATTCGATGTCATACTGCCCAAAGGTATTCCCTACAAGGGACAGGTGCTCAATCAGATAGCATCCATGTTCCTGGACGCCACCGCTGACATAGTACAGAACTGGAAGATAGCCTCACCCGACCCCATGGTCACCGTCGGATACAAATGCCAGGGACTGCCCATCGAGATGATCGTCAGGGGTTACCTCACCGGCAGCTCGTGGAGGGCCTATAAAAACGGAGCCCGCCAGATCTGCGGAGTGCCCATTCCCGACGGCATGCGCGAGCACCAGAAGTTCGAGCATCCCATCATCACCCCCACCACCAAGGCCGAGATAGGCACTCACGACGAGGACATCTCCAAAGAAGAGATCATCCGCCGCGGCCTGGTATCAGCCGAAGACTACGCCAAGCTGGAAGACTACGCCCTCAGGCTCTTCCAGAGGGGCACCGAAATGGCGGCTCAGAGAGGCCTCATCCTCGTGGACACCAAATACGAGTTCGGAATGCGCGACGGCGAGATCTACCTCATCGACGAGATCCATACCCCCGACTCATCCCGCTACTTCTACGCCGACGGCTACGAGGAGCGGTTCGCCAAGGGAGAGCCTCAGAGGCAGCTGTCCAAGGAATTCGTACGCGAATGGTTGATGGCCAACGGTTTCAGCGGTCAGGAAGGACAGCAGGTTCCCGAAATGACCGATGAGATCGTACGCAGTATCTCCGACCGCTACATCGAGCTCTTCGAGAACATCACCGGTCACAGGTTCCAGCCCGCCGAGTACGGTGAGGACCCCTACGCCCGCATCGAGGCCAATATCAACAACACCCTCGCCCGCCTGGTATGAGACTGCTGCTGACCGCCCTGCTCTGCATCCTGCTGGCAGCTCCGGCAGGGATGGAGGCCGCCGCTCAGGGATTCACGGCCACACCGGTGGAGGTATCCTCCGAGAAAGTAAATGTCAAGGGTACTGTCTACTACCTCCACAAGGTACTGAAGGGGCAGACCCTATACTCCATCTCCAAGGCATACGGAGTGAGTCAGGACATCATCACCGGAGCCAACCCTTCTCTGGCTGACGGGCTGAAGGCCGGCATGCTGCTGTATATTCCGGAAGCTGCTGCCGCGGCATCCATGACTGCCGATACAGCAGCCGTGGCCGCAGGGACGGCCGATACTGCACGGACTGTCCTCTCCGCAAATGATACCGGCAAGTCCGGGAGTCTCAGGTCCAGAATTGACAAGAACAGGAAGAAAGCCGGCAAACAGGAGAAAAAATACCGCAAGTACAACGTCAAGTGGTATGAGACGCTTGACGATGTCGCCGTCAAGTTCAACGTGACGACAGAGGCGATCATCGCACTCAACGGCATCGACACCGGATCGGGCAAGCGTATCCGCTCCGTCCTGATTCCCGACGAGGAATACATGAGGACATTCCGCCTGGGAGAGCAGGAGAATGAGCCGGCCGTCCCGGAAAGGGAGGACAATACCCCGGCAGACCAGGACGGCATCGGCAACATCCTGACAGACGGGACCGGCAATGACCTTCCTGCAGTGACTCCAGGAGAGTCCTACAACTCGGGAACATACACCATTTCCATAGTACTGCCCTTCAACGCCAGCCGCCTGACATCCGGTCTCAATGCCTACACGGCCGACTTCTACGCCGGTGTCCTGACCGCCATGGCCGACCTGAAGGAGCGCGGCCTCTTCTCCAACTTCGTCCTCAACGTCGTGGACCTGAGCCGATACAGCAGCGCATGGGAGCTGGTATCCGATGACGTGCTGCGCGGCAGCGAGCTGATTATAGGCCCCATATCCGAAAGGGACATGCAGCCTGTGGCCGCCTACGCCCGCAGCAAGGGCATCCCCGTCGTATCGCCGCTGGACCTCAACACAGCTTCTCTGGCCCAAGGCAATCCCGGCTTCTTCCTCTTCCCGCCGCAGTCCGACCTGGCCCTTTCCCATCAGATAGACAAGATAGCTTCCGCCACAGACAGAAGCTCCATAACCGTCATCTACGAACAGGGTTACGGAGACTCCGATCTGGTGACCCGCACTCTCAGCGAGCTTGAGCGCCGTGGTCTGCCCTACAAGACTTTCAGCTACGACTTTCTCAGCGGAAGGGGCATTGACGCCAGGATGAGCGGCGCCCTCGACACAGCGGCTGTCAACAGGGTCATCATCCCCTCCCTCAGCGAGGCCTTCGTCACAGACGCACTGCGCAATCTCAGTCTCATCCACGGCTCCCGCCACTACGGCATCGAAGTCTACGGCATGAGCCAGTGGAAGAACTTCGAGACTGTCGAGCTGGACTATTTCCACGCACTCGATGTCCGCCTGGCCATGTCCTATCACATCAACTACAATACGCCTGAGACCAAGGAGTTCATCGACAAGTACCGGGCTGCGTTCAACACCGAGCCCACCTCATTCGCCTATCAGGGCTACGACATCCTGACATTCTTCGTGGAGGCCATGCACACCTGGGGAAAGAACTTCCCTCAGGGGATTATAAACGAAAGGAAGAGCCTCCTTCAGTCGGATGTGCTCTTCCTTCCTGCCGCTCCCGGTTCAGGATGCGTAAATCAGGCCTTCAAGGACATCTGCTTCACAGACGGATGGCAGATCATCGATGAGTCCTGACCGATAAGTCCTGACGGATCAGCCGCGCCGCTCTACAACAGGGCGGCGCGCTTGTTATATGCCTCTATCCATGCTGTCTCCCCCTTGTCGAGAAGGTCGAAGTTGACGGGCGAGAGGTCAATCGGCGTGTAGGTCAGGGTCTCGAAAGCCAGGAACTCCCCGTAGGAATTCTTCGTGTGGGAAACTACAGCCACCGCATTCTCATGCCGGATGCCGTATTCGCCCTCGACATAGACGGCGGGCTCGTTGGACATCACCATACCCTCGGCCAGCGGCACCGGATTCTCCTCCATCCTCACGCTCTGGGGCCCCTCGTGGACACAGAGATTGTGTCCGATACCGTGCTGAGTACCATGCCAGTACATACGGCCGGCCCTCATGATAGGCCCGCGGGCCAGAATATCCAGCAGACAGCCCCTCATTCCCTTGTAGAACACCACCATGCTCAGGTCTATCATGCCCTTGAGAGCTACCGTATAGTCATCTCTCTGCCTTTGGGTCAGGGGACCGAGGGGAATGGTGCGGGTAGTGTCCGTCGTTCCGTAGGTGTACTGGGCGCCGGTGTCGATAAGCAGGAAGCCCTCCGGCCTGATTACCGCGCTGCCGGTCTCCGACGGCACATAGTGCGGCAGGGCGGCATTGGCGCCGAATGCGACGATGGCAGGGAAACTCTCCCCCAGATAGTCCGGGCACCCGCTGCGCACCTCCATCAGCTTCATAGCCACCTGGTACTCGGTTATGCCGCTGTTGACATTGTCCTTTACCCAGTCAATTACTTTGATCAGTGCCCTGGCGTCCTCTGCGAACGCCCTGCGGAAGCCCTCCAGCTCGACGCTGTTCTTGACGGCCTTCATCGCATTGAGAGTGCCGCCGGGAACAGGATCCGGGATGGCCGGACGGAAGGGCGAGCGCTGGTGGATATTCTCCATAGCCGCAAAGAAATATTTTGCCGTAATCTTTCCCGACGAGAAGATGCGGACGCAGTCCTTGGGCAGGGCCTTCAGGCACCGGCCGAACTCCTCGTAGTCCCGGAGTATCACTCCTTCCTTGAGCAGGGCGGACATCGCGTCGTGCTCCAGCATTTCCTGACGGAGGAAAAGAGTCACGGCTTCTGAGGTCACGACGGCATAGGAAAGCGGCAGGGGATTGTACTCAATGTCGGTACCGCGGATGTTGCAGAGCCAGGCTACCTCATCCATACAGGTGACAATATAAGCAAAGGGCATGGACATGTCCAGTTTCTCCACCAGACGGCGGTGCTTGGAGGATACACTCTCGCCGCAGATGCTCTCGGGCACGAAACGCACAGGGTTGAACTGCAGGGCGGGACGGTCCTTCCATATCCTGTCAAAGGGATCCTCGATAAGGCTCACATTGAGGGGCGCGAGAGCATCGAGCATCTCCTGATACTCTCCGTAGGAGAAGAGGTCCTCGTCCATGGCCACGATATCCTCGTCGCCCATACGCTCCCTCAGCCACTGAGCTACGGTGGGAGTACCCTCAACACGGAGCTTCATCATCTCGATGCCGGTACCCTCCAGCTGCCCGGCAGCCTGAATGAAGAAACGGGAATCCACCCACAGGGCAGCCTCGTTCATGGTCACCACGAGTGTGGCCGCCTCGCCCGTAAAGCCAGACAGCCATTCCAGAACCTTGTAATGAGCTGGGATATATTCTCCGAAGTGAGGGTCGGTAGAAGGAATTATCATCGCCGAGATATCGTCCTCGGCCAGGACCTTGCGGAGAAGGTCTATTCGTTGGGATCTTTCCATATATTGTGTTTTGTTTATGTGTCCGTATCAGTTGCAGGCCTTGGAGAGCAGCTCCCTGGCATTCTCCACTGCGGCATGGGTGAGTTCCGAACCGCTGAGCATCCTGGCCACCTCCGTCACCCTCTCCTCCCCTTCTATCCGGCGGATGCCCGTAGTGGCCGTGCCGTCAGGACCGAACTCCTTGTACACCAGATAATGGGCTCCTTTCTTTGATGCTATCTGCGGGAGATGGGTGATGGCAAATATCTGCATCCTCTCACCCATGCGGCCGATCATGTCACCCATCTTGTCTGCAATCCTGCCCGAGACTCCGGTGTCTATCTCGTCAAATATCATCGTCGGCAGGGATGTATAACGGGCCAGCAGTCCCTTGAGCGAGAGCATCACCCTAGACAGCTCTCCGCCGGATGCCACCTTCGAGATGTCACGAAGGGAAGCTGAACCGTTGGCCGAGAACATAAAATCCAGACTGTCCCCTCCCGAAGAAGTCAGGCCCTCCCGTGAAGATACCACGGCCTGAAAGACCGCACGGGGCATCTCCAGCGAGCGGATATCCGCCTGCAGCTCAGCTGACAGAGGTCCGCAGGCCGCCCTACGGCGCTCAGAGAGCCTGCCGGCCAGCTCCTTCCTGGTATTGTCCATAGCCGCCAGGGAATGCCTCATGTCTGCGAGCCGCTCCCGTTGTTCCTCCGCACTGCCGATCGAGGCGGACAGGCTGTCGCGCAGCTCTATCAGAGCCTCCACACTGTCACAGCCATACTGTCTCTGCAGGGTATGAATCAATGACATGCGCTCTTCGACCTCCTCCAGCCGCGATGGCCTTACGATGATACCGGAAGATATATCCTCTATCTCCCTCTCTATGTCGGCGACCTCTATCCTGCACGACTCCAGCCGCTCGGCCAGAGGTTTCAGCGCAGGGTTGTAATCCGAATAGCGGGACAGGCGCGATGAAGCGTCCTTGAGCAGCTGCACCACGGACAGGTCCATGGGATTGAGCGAGGAGCAGGCAGCCTCCAGAGCGCCGCGGATCTCCTCCGCATGGGCGAGGGACCTATGTTCCGCCTCCAGAGCCTCGGTCTCTCCGGGTTCCAGCCTGGCCTCCTTGAGCTTCGAAAGCTGGAACTGACGGTATTCCGCATCGCGCTCCGCCTCCACTATGGATCTCTCCAAAGCTTCGACGGCACTTTCAAGAGCGGCATGCTCCGAATATACCTTTTTATATTGCGCGAGCAGGTCTCCGTTCCCGGCGAAATGGTCTATAACTTCCAGACGGAAGTCCGGGTCGGTCAGCAGCAGGTGCTGATGCTGCTCATGTACATCCACTATCCTGTTGGAAATGGCTGTCAGTTCCGCCAGCGTCACCGGCTCGTCGTTGAGGAAGGAGCGGGAACGGCCCGCGGGGGTAATGACTCTGCGGAGAATGGTCTCCCCGCCCTGCCCGTCCACGAACTCGGCTTCCACCACGCAGTTGCGCTTATTGTCGCTGAAAACAGAGGCATCCGCCCTCTTTCCCAAAAGGAGGGAAAGGGCTCCCAGGAGAATTGACTTTCCGGCTCCGGTCTCACCGGTGATGATGACGAGTCCGTCCGGGAAAGTGATGTCCAGGGAAGAGATGAGGGCGTAGTTGGATATGGAAAGGCGGGTCAGCATCCTCCGTCCAGCATATTTTCGATATTGTCGACTATGGCGGATGCTACTTCCGTCTTGGAGCACAGAGGGATGTCCTGCTGGCTGCCGTCACGGCGGAAGACGGTCACCTTGTTGGTATCCACACCGAATCCGGCACCGGCATCCTGCATCGAATTGAGGACTATCATGTCCATGTTCTTGCGGCGGAGCTTCGAGAGGGCATTGTCTCTTGCATGATCCGTCTCCAGGGCGAAGCCTGCAATGACTCCGCCGGAGCGCCGCCTCTCACCTATAGCTGCCGCTATATCCTTGGTAGGCAACAGTTCCAATGTCATACTGCCGCCGTCCTTCTTGATCTTGGTACCGCTGGGCGAGGCCGGGGTGAAATCCGCGACCGCGGCACACAGCACCGTTATGTCGCAGCCCCTGTCATACTCCTCCACCGCTGCCTGATACATTTCCCCGGCAGAGATGACCTTCCGGATCCTCACTGCCGCCTCCGAGGGATAGACTGCTGCTGGGCCGGAGACCACCGTCACCTGCGCTCCGCGGCGGGAGAGCTCATCGGCAATCGCCGAGGCCATCTTCCCGGAAGAATGGTTGGAGATGAAGCGCACCGGATCGATGGCCTCCCGCGTAGGTCCGGATGTTACCACTGCCTTCCGGCCGCTGAGAGTGCGCCTGGTTTTGTCTCCGGATGCCAGAAGCTCTGCTACCCTTCCGACGATTTTCTCCGGATCTTCCATCCTGCCCTTGCCTTCCAGCCCGCTGGCCAGCTCGCCGGAAGACGCTTCCACGATATGCACACCCCTCTCCCTGAGAATCCTCATGGACTCCTGCGTCGCCGGATGGGCGTACATGTCCAAGTCCATGGCCGGAGCCGCCATTACAGGGCAGCGGGCCGAGAGATATGTGGTAAGAAGTAGATTGTCAGCTATACCGCAGGCCATCTTCGAGAGGGTGTTCGCGGTCGCCGGAGCGATAAGGTACAGGTCTGCCCAGAGTCCCAGGGACACATGGCTGTTCCACTGGCCGTTCTCCGGATCAAAAAACTCCACGAGAATCGGATTGCGGGAGAGCGTCGCCATGGTCAGGGGAGTGATGAACTGCTTTGCGGCGGCAGTCATGACCACCTTGACCTCAGCGCCTTCCCTGACGAGCAGACGCGTAAGGTATGCCGCCTTGTAGGCTGCTATGCTTCCCGTGATACCCAGGAGTATGTGTTTGCCCTTGAGCTGCATGGATGTATGCTGAGTATCAGCCGGGATTACTGCCGTTCGTCGACCTTGCGGTAGTAGATCTCGTTGTTGCGGAACTCCTCGATAGCCACGAGGGTCGGTTTGGGCAGCCTCTCGTAGTGCTTGGAGATTTCAATCTGCTCGCGGTTCTCGAAGGTTTCCTCGAGGGTGTCGGCATAGTTGGAGAACTCCTCGAGCTTCTGGCTGAGCTCCTGCTTTACATTGGCGGAGATCTGGTTGGCCCTCTTGGCGATAATCATTACAGACTCATAGATATTGCCGGTGGGTTTTGCCAGCTCTGAGAGGTTACGGGTGATTGTGTTTGTAGGTACCTGTTTGATTTCCATGGTTTTATATATTACTTACGTTTATTCGTGTTTGTTCAGAAAATTCTGCGCCCTGACTGCCAGGCCGTCCAGTTCCTTGCGGTACTGCGACTCGGGGTATTCGCTCACGAAGGTGAAATAATCGTCCGTGAAGGTCATGTAACGTTCCCGCTGCTTGGCAGGAATGCTGTTGAAGGCATATTTGTAAGCGGCCATGACCGTATAGTACATGATGTCCTCGCGGTAGATGTTGGAGGCATCCTCCTTGAGGACCTGCTTGAGGGCGTAATGCGCCGCCCTGTAGTCCTCGATGGAGTAGTAGAGCTTGGCCGACTCATATTCCTTGCGGTCCAGTCTCTCCTCGAGGTCCTCTATCATGGCGTGGCACTGCGGGATGTAGTCGTTGCCGGGATTGTCTATGAGGAAGGCGTTGATGGCGGCCAGAGCCTTGTAGGTAGGGGTCTGGTCCAGCTCGTAGCGGTAAGTCGCCTGATAGAGGCAGTCCAGATACATGAAACGGGCCTTGTCCGTGAACGGGCTGCGGGGGAACTTGTTGATGAAGGCATCGAAGGCCTGCTCGGCCGCTGTCATATCCCCATAGCAATAATGAGAATAAGCCGTATAATACTCCACTGTATCCTCCTGCGCCGTACCGCTGACCGCTATCTTCAGGGACTCGAACATGGAGGCCGACTTGGAATATTTGCCTGCGTCGAAGAGGTCGAAGGCCATCTTGTATTTGGCAGGCACATCCGTGCTCGCCAGCATGGCCTCGTACTGGGACTTACAGGAGACTGACATTATCAAGGCCGCCAGAACCAGCAACGGCAGGACGGATCCCATACTTACTGCAGATTTCTTCATCTTATCAAACTTTTCGTTCCGAACTTACAAAGATACAATATTTCTTTTTAATATACACTTCCAATCTGTATCCCCAGACCAATATCATCGCCCATGCCCATCTTGACAGCAGGAGTACCCACCATACGGCGCCTACCGACGACAGCAGGATGACATCTTCCAAGTTACTGTGGCTGATGCCGATGTGCATGTTCAGTCCGTCGATGTCCTCCTTTCGGAGCTTGCCTGTAGAGGCCTCGTCGATCATCGCCGCCGCTCCGTATGCCAGTCCCAGGGTATTCGCTATGATCCATAGCACAGCACACCTGGACGACAGCCCGAAGACGTGCATCACCGGACGCAGGGCGCGCGAGACGGCACGTATGATGCCGAACTCCGACATCAGTGACTGAAGCATATTGAGTGCGAAGATGATTATCAGCATTTTCGGCACCAGCACACCGGTATTCTTCAGCCACTCCAGCAGTTCTGCTCCGAACTCAGGTTCTGAAGTCTCCGCTGCCGCTTCCACAGCTGCGGAGACAGAGCCGGGGAGTATCATGTTGAGCAGGTATGCAAGAATTATTCCCGAAAGCGTACGGACCAGCACCACCCTCACAGTCGAACTGCCGGTCCTGTGCTGCACCGCGCTCTCCACTATCATATTGTGCGAGCACAGAGCCATGACCCCGAGAATAGTCATCGCCCTGGGCCCCAGATCCAGGGTCACCGCCGCGGCTATCGCCGAGTACATATTTACGAAATAGCCCGAGACATAGGCAAGAGCCGCCTCGCCGGGCAGGCCGAAGTGCACGAATACGGGCGAAAGGGCCTCCGATATCCACTCTATCACGCCGAAATGCCCGAGCAGCATGATGCAGAACGACACAGCCACCGTTATTTTTATCATCCACAGGGCTGTCCTCCTCGTAGACGGCAGACAGCGCTTTACTGCCGCACCTGCCCTGGTCCTGAACTCCTTGCCGGTCATCATTCCTGTCTTTTCCTACTCCTGCCCTCCTTGTCCGGCGCTACTTCAGATTCCACTTACGGGTAACCTTACGCTCTATCGGGCCTATGAGGGAGGGCCTCAGCAAAGGGGCCACGAGCCAGGCTATCTTGTTGACCAGTCCGGGGATTCTGCCGCTGCGGCCGCGGAACATCATATCCAATGCCTTGCGGGCCGCTGTCTCCGGGCGGATCATCACACCAAGATGACGCGCGATACGGCTCAGCTTTGGTGTGAGACCTACCAGGGGCGTATCCACCGCGCCGAAATAGATCGAGCACACATTCACTCCTGTCTTACGGCATTCGGTCCTGAGGGCACGGGTAAATATCCTGGTGAAGGACTTGGTAGAAGCGTAGGTGGTCAGGAACGGGAAGGGGAACCAGGCCGCCAGCGAGGAGATGTTCATCACATAGCCTTTCCGACGCTCCAGCATAGCCGGCATGAAATAACTGCACAGCATGGCCGTAGCGTGATTGTGGAGCATGATGATGGTGGATACCTGGGCAGGTGAGATATTGCGGAAGTGCCTGGCATGGAGTATGCCCGCATTGTTGATGAGCACCTCCACCTCCGCGTTCGGACGCTGCTCCGTCACCGTGTCGTAGACCTTTTTCGGAGCATCTGCCATAGAAAGATCAATGCCTATCGACAGAAAATCCAGGTCCGGATGGGCCTGCCTCATCTCCTCCGCCACCGCATCCGTCTCATTCTGAAAGAGAGCCACGATGATCACGTTGTAGCCTCTCTGCGCCAGCATCCGCACATACTGCAGTCCCATACCTGAGGAGCCGCCTGTAACCAGCGCATATTTATTGTGTAACGGTTTCTGTTGCATTCCTAACCTCAATTTACAGGCCGCAAAAATAAGACAATTTTGACTTTCCGCAAACCCGATTCTCGTCCTTTCTTCGTCCTTTCTTCCACGCCTTGCCCACCCCCGCACGACATTCCGGATTTTCTTACAGAAATTTTCCTATCTTTGTCAGAAGATTTATATTTTTCACCTTTTAACAATACTTCATCATGGCATCAATCAAAGGAACCAGAACAGAGAAAAACCTCCTCGCCTCATTCGCAGGTGAGTCCCAGGCCCGTGGCCGCTACACCTACTTCGCAAGCGTAGCCAAGAAAGAGGGCTATGAGCAGATAGCCGCCATCTTCCTCGAGACCGCCGAGCAGGAGAAGGAGCACGCCAAGAAATTCTTCAAATTCCTCGAGGGCGGCATGGTAGAGATCACCTCCACCTACCCCGCCGGCATCATCTCCACCACACTCGAGAACCTCCGCGCAGCAGCCGAGGGCGAGAACGAGGAATGGACAGTCCTCTATCCCGAGGCAGCCAAAGTAGCCCGCGAGGAAGGCTTCACTGAGATCGCAGTAGCCTTCGAGATGATAGCCCGCGTCGAGGCCGAGCACGAGGCCCGCTACCGCAAGCTCCTCGAGAGAGTCGAGAGCGGCCGCTTCTTCGAGCGCGACGGCGAGATCTACTGGCAGTGCCGCAACTGCGGTTACGTCCACAAGGGCAAGAAAGCTCCCCAGAAATGCCCCGCCTGCCAGCATCCTCAGGCCTACTTCGAGCCCAAGAAGGAGAATTATTAGTGCTGCACCGCACCCGCATTTAAGGCTGCCTTCCAGGCGGCCTTTTCTTTTTGCCGGGAATTGCTATATTTGCGCACGGAAACATTTATGACTAACCAAATAACCACGGAAGATGATTACCACAGAACAGGTGAGAGACTTGCGTCAGCGTATCGATACGCTGGGGAGGTGTCTTTGACATCGCTGCGAAGAAAGAGCAGGTAGCTCAGATGCAGCAGCACAGTGCCGGGCCCGGATTCTGGGACGACCCGAAGGAGGCCGAGGCATTTCTTAAGAAAATGTCGGGCGTGAAATTCTGGACCGACGCCTACGACGAACTCAGGAAAATGGACGAGGACCTGGAGGTTCTCCTGGAATTCGCACGGGAAGACGAGTCCGCCCAGCAGGACGCCGACGCCCAGTTCGAAGCCCTCACCGGGAAGGTCGAGGACCTGGAGCTGCGCAATATGCTCGGCGAGGAGGGGGACAATCTCGGGGCCATCCTCAAGATCAATTCGGGAGCCGGCGGCACCGAGAGCAACGACTGGTCGGCCATGCTCATGCGCATGTACGTCCGCTGGGGCGAGCGCAACGGCTACAAGGTGGCGGTCAGCGACCTCATCGAGGGAGACGAGGCCGGCATCAAGTCGGTGACCATCGAGTTCGAGGGAGACTACGCCTTCGGCTACCTCAAGGGCGAGAGCGGCGTGCACCGCCTCGTGCGCATATCCCCGTTCAACGCCCAGGGCAAGCGGCAGACGACATTCTCCTCCGTCTTCGTCTACCCTCTCGTGGACGACACCATCGAGATAGAGATCAACCCGGCCGACCTCGAGTGGGACACCTACCGCTCGTCAGGAGCCGGCGGCCAGAACGTCAACAAGGTCGAGACCGGCGTCCGCGTGCGCCACATCCCCACCGGCATAGTGGTCGAGAATACCGAGACCCGCTCACAGCTCGACAACCGGCAGCGGGCCCTGCGCATCCTCAAGTCGCACCTCTACGACCTGGAGCTCAAGAAGCGCCAGGAGAAGCAGGCCGAACTCGAAGGCAAGAAAAAGAAAATCGAATGGGGCTCCCAGATCCGCAGCTACGTCCTGCACCCCTACAAGATGGTAAAAGACCTGCGTACCGGATATGAGACTTCCGATACGCAGGGCGTTCTTGACGGAGACCTCAACGCCTTCATGAAGTCCTTCCTCATGGAAGCCGGCTCCGCTTCGTAAATCTTACAGCTCCCAGGCGAGGGCCGAGGCGCCTAGGATGGCGGCGTCGGAGTCCTTGAGGGTGGAGTAGAGCAGGCGGATCTTGCCTTTCCAGATACCGAGCAGGTTCTCGTTCATGGACTCGAGTATGGACTCGGTCAGGAACTCCTTGGAGCGGGCCAGGCCTCCGAAGAGGATAATGGCCTCGGGAGCGCTGAAAGCCACGAAGTTGGCGAAAGCCTCGCCCATGATACGGCCGGTATAGTGGAATATCTCTATAGCCAGGTGATCGCCCTTTGTCGCGGCATCGTAGATATCCTTCGAGGTGATGGTCTCCGGGTCAAGAGTACGGAGCAGGCTGGGATCTTTCCTCTCGGCCAGGAACTCGCGGGCCGTACGGGCCACTCCTGTAGCTGATGTATAGGTCTCCAGACAGCCCTTGCGTCCGCAGTTGCACTGCCTTCCGTTGCGGATGGTGATGGTGTGGCCCAGCTCGCCGGCAAAACCGTCATGTCCGTAGACGATGTTGCCGCCTATTACTATACCGCTGCCCACTCCTGTTCCCAGCGTGATCATGATAAAATCCTTCATACCCTTGGCGATACCGTAGGTCATCTCGCCTACCGCCGCAGCATTGGCATCGTTGGTTATAGCTACGGGAATACCGACGATATCCTTGACCATCTTGGCGAAGAAGATGACCATCGGCTTATCGTTCTCGTCATAGGCCCACTTGAGGTTGGGTGCAAACTCGATTGTTCCCTTATAATAGTTGCCGTTAGGAGCCCCGATACCTATTCCCTTGACCTCTCCGTCGTTCTCGGCCTTCTTTATAAGGTCCTTGATGGCGGTGGTCAGGTCATCCACATACGAGGAAAGTTCCCTCTGCAGGGACGAGATCACACTTTGATAAAGTATGTTGCCGCGGGCATCGACTACACCCAGCTTGGTGGACTGGCCGCCGACATCGATGCCCATTACCAGTGTCTGTTTTGCCATAATCTTTATAATTTAGTCAGTTACAATATCTTTGTTCACATTCTTGTAGCCTATCAGCGCGTAGAAGAAGATGTAAGCAGCGCAGACAAGGGGAACGGAGAAGCTGACGAGGAAAGAGTCGGAGGCATCGGCGATGGCGCCCTGAAGCGGGATAAGGATACCGCCGCCGCAGACCATTGTCATGAACATACCGGAGGCCACCGAGGTGAAGCGTCCCAGGCCCTCGACCGCCATATTGAAGATACCGCCCCAGCATACCGAGGTGCACAGGCCGCAGAGTACCAGGAACATCATGCCGACAGGAATGTCAGCTGACACAAAACGTCCGGTAGAACCCTCGAAACCGAAGAAAGGCACGGTCGTGGACGAGGGGAGCAGCATTCCCAGAACGATGAACAGAACGCATACAGAGGATACGAAAAGTATCTGGGCACGACTGGAGAAACGTCCTCCGAGCAGACCTCCGCACAGACGGCCGACAAGCATCATCAGCCAGAACACACCGGCGATGGATGCGGCGATACCGGAGTCCATGCCGAAGCCGGGAGTCGCGGCATCAGCAGCCGTGGAGAGGTACTGCAGCACGTAAGTCGGGATGCCGACCTCAACACCCATATACAGGAATATCGCGATAATTCCAAGATTGAAATGACGGAAGGAGAACGCGCTGTAACGCTTTCCTGTCGGAGAGACAGCCGGTTTCCTGACAGTCTCGCCTTCCTGGTCCGGTTCGGGTATCTTCACGAACGAAAGCACGATGAACACCAGCAGGAAGATGCCGAGAGCGATGAACAGAGCCGGAGTAGCGTCCGAGATCTGAGCCTTAGCGGCGTCACCTACGAGAGCACCGACGAAGATGGTCACAAATGTAGCGGCCAGTGAGTTACCCACACCTCCGAACTGAATCAGCTGGTTGCCCCTCTTTCCGCCGCCGCCGAGAGTGTTGAGCATGGGATTTACTACTGTGTTGAGCATACACATGCAGAATCCTGCGATAAAGGCACCGGCCAGGTACACGCCGTAGCTCTGGACGGAGTTCCATCCGGACACATACTGCAGGAACACACCGAGGAAGCCCACCACTATCGCGAGCAGGGCTGTTTTCTTGTAGCCTATCCTTTTAAGCAGTATTCCGGCGGGAATACCCATAACGGCGTAAGCGATGAAATTGGCCGCGTTGCCGAGCTGAGCCATGGCATTGGATACCTCGAACTGATTTTTGACGATAACGGCCATCGGATTGCAGAGATTCGTAACGAAGGCAATCATGAAGAACAGCAGGTACATCATTGCGATGGGGAGCGCATAATTCTTCTTGACGGTTTGAGTTGTAGACATAAGTTATACAGTTAATGTTAGTATTAGTTAAACAAACTTCAAAGTTAAAGAAAATTTACGACTTCTGCAAGGAGGATATTATCTCCGCAGCCTCCGCATAGTCATAGCCGCGCGATAGCGCGAAACGCAGGACCTTGGCCCGGCGCTCCTGCGGCGTGACGGCCTTGACGCTCCGCCATTTGCCCCGGATGACCTCCTCCATGCGGCGGAACCTCTCATCCTCCCCTACTTCCGCCAGGGCCGCCTGCACCACGTCCTCTGGAATTCCCTTCAGGGACAGGGCATAGGCTATTTTCCTGGGGCCCCATCCGGCCAGCAGAGCCTTGTCCCTGGCGAAGGCCCGCGCGTACCTCGCATCGTCCACATACCGATCCGCCCTCAGACGCTCCAGCACGGCCTCCGCGTCCTTTTCCCCGACCCCCTTGCGCCGCAGCAGGTCCAGGACACCGCGGCTGCAGTACTCCCTGCGGGAACACAGCTGCGCCAGACGGTTAAAAATAGTATCCGAGACTGACATAGGCCGTAAATCTGTTGGTCATGTCAGACCAGCCGAAATCCACGTCCAGCGGTCCGATCGGCAGGTCATAGGAATACCTCAGGCCCACGCCCCACCAGTTGTAGGCCGATATGTAGCCGTAGTTGTAGTTGTCCCTGTCGTCTATGGTCCTGCCCTTGCGGAAGAAATTCTGGACATCGGCCGCCTCACGGGCATAATTGACCATAGCCGTGACATAGTGCTTGCCGTAGACGTTGACGCGGAAGTCCGATCTCAGAATCACCAGCGAGTTGTACATGACCTCCGGCCTGAGGGTGCCTATGAACGGCAGCTGGTGGTCCACATAGCGGCCGGGCATCTCGCCGCCCATCAGGGTCTCGTAGGAGGTATAGTAGTTGTCACCTATGATAAACCGCGAATACACCTGAGGCGAGACGACCAGCCGGCTGTTGAACATAGGAATGTATGAATCGAACTGCAGCATCACGTCCGCAAAGGTCGTAAAGGGCTGATTGTCTATGAAATTAAGAAACTTCCAGCTGGCGTCCAGGGTGAAATCGACACCCTTGGTAGGGAAGGTCGTACGGTCGGTGTTGTCAAAGTCCAGCTTGCCGTACACGCCCATATAGGCGCTCTTGAGCGGATTGATGCCGGAGTTGTCCACATACAGGGTATCGGACCCCATGAAATGCCTGTAGTCGTAATGCTCCACATTGACGCCGACCTCGGTGCTCATAAACCGGGAATGATACTCGGAGAAATAAGCCTTGGCCGTATGCCTGAGAAAATACACGTCCGCGAACAATTTTCCGTTGTCCAGGATGCTGGTTTCAGTCTTCTTGAAGGTATAGGAAAGGTTGAAGCGGGGAAACTTCCTAGGGACCAATGAGAGGCGCACGGTAGCCCAGGGATTGTAGCTCAGGCGGGTGGACAGATTGAACTTCACACCCGTGAGCTTCTGCTCGTTAAGACCCAGTCCCAGGAGGATTGCGGCCGCCTCCTGAGAGTCGAAGCGGAAACCCAGGCCGAAACTGTGGGGAACCTCCTTCTCCAGGTTGATCTGTACATGGTAGGCAGTACTGTCCACTGGATCGCGGTTCACATAATATGTTATCTTGGAGAATGCATTGGTACCGTAGAACAACGAAATAGCGTCGTCCAGCTCATGCCCGGTCATACGGCGCTTCTTGAGCAGACGGGACTTCTCCAGGAGCCATCGTCCGTCCTTGGGGCTGACCCCTTCCAAGGAAACCGAAGCGACGGTGATGGTATCGTTGTCCAGATTCAGGGCCGGCGGGGCCTGCAGATGCCTTCCGCACGGACCGTACCCGTCGAGCATCTCCTTGAGCTCCCGCAGCTCCTCCCTGTGTGCATCCGCGGCATCGTAGCCTCTCTGCACCAGAGTAGACACGCTCTGCGAATCAAAGCTCATCGCTCCGAAACCTGAGATATCCGGCTCGATGAATATATCGCAGCCGGCGATGTTCTCGTCCGACTTACGCTGCGTGACCACTCCCATCAGCTGGCTGAGCACCTCCGGCAGGGAATTGAGCATGTCCGGATCGCTCTTCTTGGAGCTCGAGACCCTCACACCTATTATAATATCAGCACCCATCTCACGGCATATGTCCACGGGGAAATTGTTGAGCATACCTCCGTCCACCAGCACCATGTCTCCGATACGTATCGGAGCGAACACCCCCGGGATAGCCATGCTGGCACGGATGGCCTGCGCCAGATGCCCGCTCCGGAAGACTATTTCGTTACCGGTCACAATATCCGTTCCGACACAGGCATAGGGTATGGGCAGGTCATCGAAGTCGATCGAGTCCTGATATCCCACGGCCAGAGAGTTGAGAAGGTTCTCCACATTGTTGCCGCTGATGAATCCGGCGGGAAGGGAATTGATGAACACACTGGTCTCCGACCTGCTGCCGCCGGACATATCCTCCTCTGACCGGTCCTGACGTGCGCCGCGTCCCGCCATCATCGACTTCTCAAGAGACGAGGCGGTATTGAAGGGCACCGTCAGCAGATACTTGCCCGTACGCTTCTTGTCCTGATAGGAGAGCTGCTTGCGCGTCACGTTATTGCTCATGATGATGGACCAGTCTACGGTACGGATGATCGAATCCATCTCATCCGGAGTGTAACCCAGGCTGTAGAGCCCGCCGATGATGGATCCCATGCTCGTTCCCGTCACGAAATCCACCGGTATGCCCATCTCCTCGATGACCTTCAGCGCTCCGATATGCGCCGAGCCCTTCGCTCCGCCTCCGCTGAGCACCACTCCCACTTTCGGTCTTTCCTTACGCGCGACACTGTCCTTTACAGCTGCCGAACAGACAGATGCGGACATCATGACCACTGTCGCAGCGACAATCCATTTTTTCAATAATACAATCATTTATCCATTTTTTAATTCTCCACTTTACTGTTCCGGCCCTTCCCGCTGAGCATGCCGCAGGCCGCCAGGATATCCTCTCCGCGGGAAGCCCTGAGGGTGGTCAGCACACCGGCGGCATTGAGCCGGTCCTTGAACTGCTCGATGACGGGCATCGGCGAGGGGGCCAGGGGCGAATCGGGGATGCGGTGGAAGCGGATAAGGTTGACCCTGCACTCCAGTCCGCGCAGCATCCGGGCCAGGGCGTCGGCATGCCGCTTGTCGTCATTCACCCCGGCGAACATGATGTATTCGAAGCTCACCCTCCGCTGTCCCGTAAAATCATACTCCCGTATAAGGGACAATGTCTTACTGAGCGGGAATGGCTTCTCCATCGGCATCAGCTCAGCCCTCTCCTCCGGGAAGGGGTTATGCAGGCTCACTGCCAGATGGCAGGTACACTCGTCCATAAAACGGCGCAGGGGAGACCCGTCGGTACGGGAATCCGCCGTCACGCCTATGGTCGAAAGGGTTATGCGCTTGGGACTCCATCCGAATCCCCAGGGGGCGGTCAGAATGTCGATGACGCGGCGGACGCTGTCCCAGTTGTCCAGAGGCTCGCCCATGCCCATGAACACGGTATTGGTCAGTTCCGCTGCCTCGTCCACCTCCAGGAACTGGGAGAGAATCTCCGCCGGAGTGAGGTTGCCGTGCCATCCGCCGCGGCCCGTCATGCAGAAACGGCAGCCCATGCGGCAGCCCTTCTGGGAGGAGACACAGAGGGTGCTGCGGTCCTTGTCGGGAATCATCACGGCCTCCACTCCGGGGCCGAAAGGAAAGAGGTATTTCTTCGTACCGTCCGCAGAGGCAATGAGGTCGACATAGGCAGTACGGCCCACCGTATAGTCCCGGGCGAGAGCCGCCCGGGCAGCCTTGGGCAGGTTGGTCATCTCCTCGATGGAGCACACCCGCTTGCGGTAGAGCCAGTCGGCCATCTGGGCAGCGGCAAAAGATTTAAGGCCGTACTGTTCGCTGACGGCCTTGAGTTCCTCTATATTTTTTCCTAAAAGAGATTCCATTGTCATTCTTTCCTTGAGATTTGGAAATCCACCGGGATATTGTACAGAACATCCACCGGCTTACCGTCAATACGTCCAGGAGTCCATTCCGGAGACTTGCTGATCAGGTCAACAGCCGCATCAGAGAACACCGAATAGTCGAAATCCGCAATCCTGGTTCCTTTAACATCCACACGCATCACCCGGATGTCCGAGACACTCCCGGTGCGGGATATCCTGAACTGGACGACAACCCTCGCGGAAGCTCCCGAAGCCACTGCGTCATCCGGATACTGCAGCAATGCGGATATCCATCTGCCGAATTCACCGGCATCACCTCCCATAAACTCAGGCCGCTGATCCACCAGCGTAATCGGCACCGCCACGGCATCCTCTTCTTCTGCCGGCAGGGCATAGGCTGCGGTCTGCGGCTTTACGAAAAGTACTGCGGCCGCAAACATCACCGGCACCACATAAAGCAGCCGGGCATAGACCTTCCGCCTGGGAACAGACTTCTGAATCATCTTGATGCGGCGGCAGAGGTTCGAATTGCGGAAAAGATTGGCCTGAGACACCGCCATTCCTTTTGCTGCCTGTCCGACCAGAGCAAACTGATAACCCCTGCGGTCAACACCGGAGGACAGCACGGCGTCATCTGCCTCGAACTCACTGTTCTCCTTCAGGTCGCGCAACAGCAGCCACGCGGCCGGATTGAACCACTGGAGGCAAACCATCAACGAGGCATTGAGCAGCAGCGCCGAATGCCTCATTCTGATATGGGCTGCCTCGTGCCTGATGACGTAGCTGTCATTTTCAAAATCCTCCTCAGCCGGAAGAATCACGACACCGAGCCAGCTCATCGGCTCCACCTTTCTTCCCCTGATGGCCGGCACCGAGACCACTGTCACAGCCCTGCCGCCAACCAAAGCCCTGTAACGGCGGCCTCTCAGCAGCATGACGGCAGCAGCAGCGGCAGGAACAAGCACGCGGAGCACCAACACCGCCACAACTCCGGCGACATACACAACGGCCAGGACATGAGGAAGCCACTTCACAGCCTGCTGAGCACCATAGTCCCCTGCGGCAGCCGCAGAATCAGCCCCACCGGAGAGCACACTCACCCCGGCGAGGGTCATCAGACCCACCACATCCGGAGCCTCGTCTGATACAGGGATGCTGAGACATGAGAACAGCACTGGCGCGCACAGAGAGAAGTACAGAATCAGACACAGTAGAATCCTGTTGGCCCTGAATGTCTTCTGCGAGCGCAGCAGCAGCCTGAATCCACTCCACAGCACCACCAGCACCGCAGCCGAAGCCACAGCGTATGCAAGCAGACCGTCCATTGCCGAGTCTATTTACCGTCTTTCTCGATCATCTCGATAATGGACTTAAGGTCTTCCACGCTCAGGCGCTCGCTCTCCACGAACTGAGACACGACCTTCTTGTAGGAATTGTCCAGATAGTCACGGACTACCCCGCCCAGATACCTCTGACCGTACTGCTCGCGGTTCATCGTCGCGGCATAGCGGTAGGACAGACCCTCGGGCTTATGGGTAGTAAAGCCCTTCTTTTCCAGAGAGCGTACCATAGTGGACACTGTGTTGAAATGGGGCTTGGGCTCTTTATACAGATTAAGCATCTCGGCCACTGTCAGCGGGCCGTTGTCCCAGAGGAGGTCCATAACCTCTTCCTCTCTCTTTGTGATTTCACTTCTCATCGTATTTAGGATTAAAATTATTGTCTTCAGTTGACCATACAAAAATAATAAATTTTTCCCAAACACGACATTTGTATTTACCATCCTCCACTCATTTTCCGTCGGTGACCTGGCTTATAGGGTGAAGCGGACCTTCAGCAGTGCCGCCAGCGGTCTGAGCCGGTAGGTGTAGACGTATGTGGTGATGTCACTGTAGACGGCCGAACTGTAGGTGTCCGTACCGAGGAGGTTGCGGCACTCCAGGGTCAGCTCCAGCCGTTTCGTGCGCCACGAGAGAGAGGCGTCCAGGAAGAACATGGACCTGTCGCCGGAGACGGCGTCATTGTAGTAATGCTCACCGCCCACCTTCAGGAAGACGCTTTCGGCAAAGGACAGGCTGAGGGCCGCGTTCTGCCTCAACGAGTGAATCGGGGGCTGCTCCCCTCCGATGTCGGTCACGCTGCGGCTGCGGGAGGCCGACACCCCGTAGTCCAGACCGGCCCAGTCACAGAACCGGGAGCTTAGTGCCAGGGTGCCGGAAATGTTGTCCATCTCGCTCTGATACAGCTCGTACTGGCGGTACAGGGAGCTCCATGTACGGGACCAGGATGCCGACAGCTTCACGGTGGTGCTGATAGCGAAGAAGAGCTTGCTGGCATTGGCCGCCACGTTGACCCCGTGTGAGAGACCGGGGCTGTCCACCGTCTCCACCCGGGTGAGAGTGCCGTCATAGACAGTGCCGTAGGTATGGCTGTTCCAGCTCCTCCAGTAGCCGCCGGAGAGCTTGGCGAAAGCCGCTATGCGGGTGGCGGCGTACGAGAGGTCCGCGACGTAGTTCTGGAGCCTGCGCCGGGGCAGCTCCCCGCCGGTCCGGGAGATGTGGCGGTAGTTGCTCATGATATATCCTCCGTAGTCGCTGTACAGCCCGCCGTAGCTCTCGTCGTATGAGGCAGAGGCGGACAGTTTCAGCTCGGGAGCAATGGCCAGCTGCATGCTGAGGGCCGGTGAGACGAGCGGACGGTCGACGATGCCGGTGCCGCCGCGCACACGGTCGCTCTGCCGGATACCCTTGTACCCCAGGCTGGCGTATGCGGAGATATTGAACTTCTTGCCGATGCGGTAGGAGACCGAGGGCTGGGCAGCCACGGTGTACTCCTGGCGGAGGATGTCGTTGCGCATGGAGTCGGCGGCCTGCGGGGGCGGTCCGTCCGTCGTGAGCGGAGACAGCTCCGAGCGCATCATGTCCACCGCAGCATCAGCCCGGAAGGTCAGCGAGACGAACCAGCCGCTGCGGTTGAACGTGAGTCCCGCCCGGTTGTATGCGGTGAGTCTTCTTGCCGAGATGGACTGCACGGCTCCATCAGCTCCCGCGCTGTCCCCGAAGATGCCATCGTAGATCAGCGGCCTGACGGTGAGGGTCTCGGGCCGGTCGCTGTACGAGATGTCGGAGGAGGCGTCCCACATAAGGGGACCGCTGCTGCGCATGTAGCGGAAACGGTTGCTCAGGCTCAGACCAGGATGGCGGAAGGACTGCTCCACGGAGGAGCCGTTGTTGTCCACGCCGCCGTAGTCCGTGCTCCACGAGCCGCTGAAGGACAGCTTGTCGATGATGTACCGCTCTTTTGTGTTGCTCTCCACGTCGATGTCCGCCGTGAGCCGGTCCAGGCGCGAGCGGGAGAGGATGCTCTCACCGATGACTATCTGCTGTGCAGGATCAGCCAGATGGTATGTCGTTACCGAAGTCCCCTCGTCCTCGCGCAGGTCGTGCTGGTACTGCACGTTCGCCCTCAGGTTCAGGTCCTCGCGCAGACGGACTATGCTGTTGGCGGAGACCATGTGCGTCTGATTGTCCAGATAGCGGTTCTTTCCGAACGGAGGGACACTCGGACGCTTGACCCCGAGCACCGAGGAGGACCCGTCGGAGAAACCCATGAGACCTCCGAAGATCTCCTCCGACACGTCGTCGCCGGTGTTGTTGGTCTTGTAGGTGTCCATGGTCTGGAACCTGCGGCCGAAGTACATGGCCGCCGCCTCTCCGTACCACATCGCGGGCCTGTAGCCTCCGCCTGCCGCTATGTATCCGCCCCAGGTGCCCCTGGCCCCCTTCTTCAGACGGAGATTGACGGCCGGAGCTCCCGGCAGACCCTGATCCTCATAGATCTTGATGTGCTGGTGGTCCTCCATGACCTCCACGGACGCTATGTCCTCGGCCCTGATGGTGTTGGTGGCCAGACCGTAGCGCGACTCAAGCATGTCCAGACCCTCCACGTACATCCGGCCTATATCCTTCCCGTTGTACCTCAGTCTTCCGGAACGGGACACCTCGATGCCCGGCATCCTGCTCATCACCTCCCCTATGGTGCGGTCGCCGCTCTCCCTGAAGCTCTCCACATGATATACCACAGTGTCCGTCCTTCTCTCCACCGGCTCGGCCCTGACGGTCACCTCTCCAAGGGACATCGCAGCCCATTCCATAGAGAAGTCCACCGTCATGCTACGGGCGGGGATGACCCTGGTCTGGGTCCTGAGGTTGAAGCCCGTGACCCTGACGGCCAGACTGTCGTCATCTCCGGAATACTCAATACTGTAGGTCCCGTCAGAAGAGGTCATGGCGAAACGGTACACCGAACGGCCGTCGCTGCGGCACAGCATCACATTGGCATCCTCTACGGGAGCGCCGCTGTCGCTGCGGGTGACACGGCCGCGCACGGTCACAGTGACTTTCTCCACGGTCACTTTCTCCTGCGAATGTACCTGCGGCAGGCTTGCCAGGCTCATGGTTGCCTGCGACATCAAGGCTTGAGCCAGGAGTGTCAGTACGGTCAGAATTCGTCTCATGGTACACTTTTTAATGTTTATGCCAGGTCACTGTCTATGGCCATTCCATGGGATAGTAGGGCATCCGCCAGTTCCGGTAGTCGGCCTCCTCGATGCCTTTGCCGGTCACGATGTAGACCGTCGTCTCCTCGTTGAAGGACTTCGGCCAGCGGAAGCAGCTGCGCTCGTAACGCTTGAACTTGCGGTAGGTCGTCCTGTCCTCGTGCTCGTAAACATAGTCGTAGAAAGGCTCGGGACTGTCGGTCACGGACACAGCCTCGAAGCTGTACTGTCCCGTGGTGTCTCTGGCGTACAGTATCAGCCCAGGCAGGCCCTTGAGCTTCCACGGACCCTCGCTTACCGGTATCTCAGGGGTGAACCACGCCTCCCACCTCCGGCCACGGAAGTCGCACTCGGCCTTCTGACAGTCGAACGACGCCACAGTGCCGTGCTCTCCGGTCATCTCCCACTCCAGGGCCGGGACCTCCTCCTCGTAGATGTGGGCCAGGCTGTAGGAGAAGTTGCCGTTTTCAGCCTTTTCATTGGCCCATATATCTGGCACTACAACCTTGAGCCTGTCCGAACCGTAATCGCACATGACGGACTTGTAGAAATACGAAGGTATTCCGCTTGAGTCAGGAGTGACGGAATAATCACCTATTTCTCCGCGGACGTGTCTGTCCAAAAGATCATAACTCCTCTTACTCAGGACATGCTGCGCAATGTCATTGAACAGCGAGTATCTGTCGCCGACATGCAGCGATGTCAGATGACGCCGGTCAAAACCGCCGTCGTACAGCCTGTAATACGCACTGTATATTACGGTAAGCCGGGACGTGTCAAGGCAGACAGAGTCCACCACCCTCACGCGATTGTTCGACGGATCCTTCCCATCTCCGTACATAGCGAAGCTGTCGGGAAGATCCTGGCCCCGGGCTGGGCCGGCACACAGCAGCAGGGGCAGGGAGAGGCAGATGAGTTTCTTGATAAGTTTCATAGCAGCCTGTATTTGTTGGTTGCTACAAATTTCGCAAACTTCAGCGAGAGAGCCAATTATTTAACATTCGTTAACATTGCAGCTTCGATAACTCCGTCTTCTTAGGTGCCGGTACCACTCTATCCGCATCCATTCCATCAACAACTGCCTTTCCGTGCGGTGCAAAAGTTTCGGCAGGAAGGGCAGCGGGGGTGTCTTGTAATCACTCGCTGATCAAGCAGTTATAAATCACAGTGTGCTTCAGACCGGTTCAGAAAGTTCCCAAAATCTCTCGTTATATTCGCAAGTGTCTGGTCTTAGAGCATTTATAAAAACTGACCGCTCCCGTACTTACCGTTCACCTCTCTGCCTTGCACGCTACCGGGAAATGGCAGGCTTCGGTCTATGGCCATTCCATGGGATAGTAGGGCATCCGCCAGTTCCGGTAGTCGGCCTCCTCGATGCCCTTGCCGGTCACGATGTAGACCGTCGTCTCCTCTTTGAAGGACTTCGGCCAGCGGAAGCAGCTGCGCTCGTAACGCTTGAACCTGCGGTAGGTCGTCCTGTCCTCGTGCTCGTAAACGTAGTCGTAGAAAGGCTCGGGACTGTCGGTCACCGACACAGCCTCGAAGCTGTACTGCCCCGTGGTGTCTCTGGCGTACAGTATCAGCCCGGGCAGGCCCTTGAGCTTCCACGGACCCTCGCTTACAGGTATCTCCGGGGTGAACCACGCCTCCCACCTCCGGCCACGGAAGTCGCACTCGGCCTTCTGGCACTCGAACGACGCCACAGTGCCGTGCTCTCCGGTCATCTCCCACTCCAGGGCCGGGGCCTCCTCCTCGTAGATGTGGGCCAGGCTGTAGGAGAAGCCGGCTTGGCTCGGGGCCCATATATCCGGTATCGCCACCTTGAAGATTCCTGTTCTGTAGTCAGACATGACAGAGCGGTAAAAGAATGAGCCGATTCCTCCTAAGTCACCGTAGGGGGCCATCTGTTCTGCACGTTCCCTCTTCAGTTCCTCCAGTTCCACACCCACTCCATGACCGGGTCCCAGGCTGTCCATTTTCGCCAGCTGGATATATGCGTATCTGTTTTTTATATGACTCGCGAAATCGTAAAACAACGAATGCGACACCCCCACATGCAGTATAGTGATATGCCATGTCGGCGAGCCTCCGGGATACAGCCAATAACACGCCTTATAACGGACACTCAGCAAGGATGTGTCTACCAATATGGAATCTATCGCTTTTAAAGAGTTATTACTGGGGCTCTTCCCATCACCGTACATCGCGAAGCTGTCGGGAAGATCCTGGCCCCGGGCTGGGCCGGCACACAGCAGCAGGGGCAGGGAGAGGCAGATGAGTTTCTTGATAAGCTTCATAGCAGCCTGTATTTATTGGTTTCTACAAATTTCACAAACTTCAGCGAGAGAGCCAATTATTTAACACTCGTTAACATTCGATGACGCAGCGAGGGGTTTGGTCTGACGGCCACAAATGCTGTTATGCCTCGGAAGCGTAAATTGAACAAGTTCGTTTGCACTTTTCTCGGCTTCTGAGTATTTTTGGCCCATGGCCACAAATGCTGTTACGCCTCGGCAATGAAATTTGAACAAGTTCAATTTGCATTGCTCTCGACTTCTGCGTATTTTTGTTTCTGAAATGAAAATGGAGGACTGCGCTATGATGAAATACCCGATAGGAGTTCAGAGCTTCGAACAGATCCGCGAGGACGGTTATGCCTATGTGGACAAGACCGACCTTGTATACAGGCTTACGCATGAAGGGAAAATCTATTTTCTGAGCCGCCCGCGGCGGTTCGGCAAGAGCCTGCTGGTATCCACCCTGAAGAACTATTTTCTGGGGCGCAAGGAACTGTTCGAGGGACTGGCCATCAGTTCGCTGGAGAAGGAGTGGCTGGAGTACCCGGTGTTCCATATCGACTTCAACGGCAGCAATTTCACTGCGCCGGGAACCCTTGATGCGGTAATAGAGGGAAGTGTATCGCAGTGGGAGTCTCAGTACGGCCGCAGCGAAGAGTTCACCGATGCCGGCAGACGGTTCGCATACGTGCTGAAAAAAGCTCACGAGCAGACAGGCCGCAGATGCGTGGTGCTCATCGACGAGTACGACAAGCCGATGCTGGACGTGCTGGATACCGGCTATACTATAACCGTGGACGGGAAGCAGCGCCTGCTGGAGGAGTGGAACAGAGATGTGCTCAAGGGGTTCTACTCTGTATTCAAGGCTGCGGACGCGGACCTTCAGTTCGTGCTGCTCACGGGTGTGACCAAGTTTGCCCAGGTAAGCGTGTTCAGCGGGTTCAACCAGCCCCAGGACATCAGCATGTCTTCGGATTACGAGACCCTGTGCGGCATCACCCAGGAGGAGCTGGAGAGTTATTTTGCAGAGCCGATAGATGCGATGGCCGCTTCCTTCGGAGAGAGCCGCGAGGAGATGCTTTCAAGGCTGAAGCGTCACTACGACGGCTATCATTTTTCCGAACGGATGACCGACGTCTACAATCCGTTCAGCCTTCTGAATGCCTTCGCCCAGAAGGCAGTCCGCGATTACTGGTTCGCCAGCGGCACGCCTACCTATCTGATCCGGCTGCTGTCTCACTCGGACGAGAACCTGGACGAACTTACCGGCAAGTACTACGACCCCTCCCAGTTCGTCGACTACAAGGCCGATGTCGAGAAACCCCTGCCGATGATTTATCAGAGCGGCTACCTGACCATCAAGGATTATGACAGGGACACCGGTACATTCCTTCTGGATCTGCCCAACAACGAGGTGCAGAAAGGTTTTGTCTCACTGATAGCCTCCGACTATTTCCAGGACCGCCGCAATGATTTCGGAGGCATGGCCCGCGGTCTTTATATCGCATTGAGGGACGGTGATCCGGACCGGATGCGGGAACTGCTTACATCGTTTCTTGCGGACATTCCGTACACCATGCGCCGCAGGGAGGACGAGCGGGAGAGGGAGCGTTATTTTCAATATACATTCTACCTGATTTTCCGCATGATAGGCGTATACGCCGTCATAGTGGAGAAGCCTCAGAGCCAGGGCCGCGTGGACTACATCGTAGAGACCCCGAAGTACGTCTACATCTTCGAGTTCAAGCTGGACGGTACAGCAGACGAGGCCCTCGCCCAGATTGAGGCGAAAGGCTATGCCCGCCCTTACGCTGCCGACAGCCGCACAGTCTGGTGCATCGGTGTCAGCTTCTCCTCGGAGACCGGCACCGTAGGAGAATGGAAATCCCGTCAGAACGTAAAGTAAACCCCGGCGAGAATGTTCAGCGGACGGATACGGTACTCGCATGAGAACTGCTGCAAGGCATTGAAAATGGAGTAGGCGTAGGTGCGCTGGTTGAGCAGGTTGCGGGCGGTGAGGCTGAGTTCTACCCCGCCCTTGAGGCGCCAGGCTACGGAAGCGTCGAGCAGGACGGTGTTCATGGCCTGATCGGCGGTGAGCATGGTGTAGTAGTGCTCGGCGGACAGCTTCAGGTCCAGGCTGCGGTGCGGGGAAAGATTCAGGGAGAGGGTGTGGCTGAAATTGTCCTTGGACTCGGAAGTGCCGGTGCCGGGCAGGGAGAGGATGTAATGCGAATAGCCGAGTTCGTAGGAGAGGCTCATCCAGCGGGTCAGGCGGCCGTTGAAGGTCGGGCGCAGGGAAATGGTCTGCGAGAGGTAGGGGGTGCGGACCCCGTCCTGCAGGATGGAGGTGGTGGAAAAATCCATGTAGGACAATGTCACACCTACCTTGCCGTTGATGCCGTATATGCCGATGCTGCTGCTCAGGGAGGCGTACCGGCTCTCGCCGCGGCTGGGGGCATACTCCGTGCCTGTGACGATGTAGTCACCGAGGAAGTCCTGGGTGGAGGAGGTCTGGAGGATGTTCCAGGAGCGGCCTACGGTGCCGTCGATGTAGAACATGTTGACCGGGTCCTTGAAGTTGATGCGGCCGGAGACGCTGTAGGACTCGTCCTGAGCGGTGTTCTGGGAGCCGACAGTGAGATAGCGGTAGTTGCGCAGGATGTAGCCGCTGTAGAAATCCCGGATATCCAGACCGGAGTTGGACGCGCTGCCGGAGACGGTCAGGCTCAGGCGCGGCCCGGGCATGTACTTGACGGAGCCGGAGGCGCGGTAGATGAAACGGTCGGTGTCCAGACCCCAGTACTTAGCCCAGCTGACAGGGGCGGAAAGGCGGACCTCCCAGCTCTTGGAGTCATACTTCAGAGAAGGGGTGACGTATGGACGGATGTACGCCGCAGTCAAGTCGTTGCGGAAGGAGCCTGAGGCACCGGTACCGCCCACCCCTTCCAGCCGGGTGTCAAGTCTGCGTACCGAAGCGGCGAAACCGCCTGTAAGGCCGAGGGTCAGACTGCGGGCCACACGTAAATCCGTCGAGACATACGTATTAGTATTGAAATCCGCTATACCCACGAGCTGCCGCTGAGTGCTGCCCGCGCCTCCGTCCGATGAGGGGGCCTGACCGCCTGAGGTATTGTCCTGAGGCCCTGAGAGTCCTGCTGCCGAGCCGTTTCCGTCACCGTCGCGGAGCACCGTCAGCCGCTGGTCGTAATGCGTAAAATCATTCTGCGACATCAGGGTCAGGGAGCGGCTGCCCTTCCGGTGGATGTAGCGGATGTCGTCGCTGACGAAGATGTACGGCAGGCGGGCCTTCTGGGTGTTGGGATATTCGCCCGTCATGGTCTGGATGGCATCCTGGAACGACCCTTCGGCCCGGAGCACGTTGCGGAAGAAATATTCGTCGCGGTTGGCCTCCGCTTCCACCCGGGCCTCGATGTTGTGCTGCCGGGTCATGGCCTCCTCACCCTCGGTGACGGTGCGCTCGCCGTCCTCGAAATAATAGGTGGTCTCCGAGGAATTGGAGGACTCCAGACGGTCAAATACGTAGGAAGCCGAGGCATTGAGTTTCCAGTCATTGCGGAGCTTCCAGGTATTGGAGGTATTGGCCAGTGCCGAGGTGTTGAAACGCACGCGGGCCGCCCCTAAAGGAGCCTCGCTGGTGCCCACGGAGATGAAGCCGTCCCCTCCCCCGCTGCCGGAGCGGTCGTAGAGGCTCATGCTGCGCAGATCCCCCGACAGGTCCTCTCCGGTATTGTTCGTCTTGATATTGTTCACGCTGTTCCACTTGCGGCCCACCCGCATCAGGAAGAGGTTCCCGTCCCAGAGTGCCTGAGGGTCAGAAGTGACACCGCCCGCGAGAGCCGCCGAGCCTACCCATTTGCCCCGGGCCTGGTCCTGCAGCACCAGGTTGATGGCCGGCTTCTCCCCCGAGGTTATGCCCTTGAGGGCCTTAACCGGCTGATGCTTCTCGATGATCTCGACCTTCTTCACGTCCTGGGCCGAGAGATTCCTGGTCAGCAGCGAGTAGCGGCCGCCGAGCAGATCCATGCCCTCCACGTAGAGATTGCCGATAGACTCTCCGTTGTAGTAGATATCCCCGCCCTCGCGCACCTCCACCCCGGGCATCCGCTTCAGCACGTCCGAGATGCTTTTGTCCTGTTGCTCGACGAAACTCTGCACGTTGAACTCCACCGTATCGCCGAACAGATTGACCTTCGGAGCCCGCACCACCACTTCCTTGATATTCAGGGCCTGCGGCTGCAGTTCCACCCGGATGTCCTGCCAGTCCGCGACGCCGCTCCTACTGCCGACGGTACCGTCTCCTTCAAACCTGTCCTTCCCTGTCCGGCCTGCACCGGTCTCTCCACTTTCTCCGGTATTCCGCTTACCGACAGCATCACCGCCTTCATCGTCCCCGGCCACTAAAGCCAATGTCACCGTAGCATAGCCCAGCATCGACACCCTCAGCGAGTCCCCGGCAGCCGGCATTCCGCTCACCTGCAGCCCGAACCGTCCTTGTCCGTCCGTCAGCGCGTACTCCGTACCCTCCTGCCCCGCCGGCACATACAGCACCACTGCTCCGGCCACCGGCGTGCCTTTCCCGGCTTCCACCACCACGCCGCTTATCACCTCAGACTGCCGCATACCATATTTTTCCAAAGCCTGAACAGACACAGCTCCTGCTTGAAAATACCCGATACAAAGCAAAAGTGCACCGACTATAACTGCAAGCCCCCGTCCCTGCCTCCACCTTTTCCTTCCCACCTTCTGTTCCACCTTCCGAAGGTGAGCAGTTTCCTGCGTTTTCCGCACACCTTCCGAAGGTGAGTAGATGCAGCACCGCCACGAGAGATGCCTGTCACCGCATTTTCCCGTCCACCGTACCTTTCCCACCTTCCGAAGGCGGGCAGTTTCCCGTGTTTTCTGCACACCTTCCGAAGGTGGGTAAATGCAGCACCGCCACGAGAGACGCCTGTCGCCGCATTTCCCCGTCCACCATACCCTTCCCACCTTCCGAAGGCGGGCATTTTCCTGCGTTTTCTGCACACCTTCCGAAGGTGAGCAGATGCTGCACCGCCACGAGAGATGCCTGTCACCGCATTTTCCCGTCCACCGTACCTTTCCCACCTTCCGAAGGCGGGCATTTTCCTGCGTTTTCCGCACACCTTCCGAAGGTGAGCAAGGTCTGCAAACGGAGAATTCAGAAATATTGTCAGATAAATGCATCATATCGTTCATTACGTCTCGCAACTCGATCTATTTTACCTATTCTAATATCTCCTGAAACTCGTACCTCAGCGCATTGACCAGCTTCGGGTCATTGGGATCCACCTCCTTGCCCTCCGAAGTGGTAAGCCTGATGCTCGTCACGTCCATTCCGGCGGTAACAAAGCCGATGGGGTCCTCGATGTAGCGGCGCAGGGTGCGGTAGTACTTGCGCAGGTCGGTGCGGACATACTGCTCGTCCGGCATCATCACCGGCAGACCGGCCACCTGACGGATGCCCGTAAGCAGATACACATACTGACAATCAGTATCGTACACGTGCATCACCAGCCCGGGCAGGCCGCAGAACTTCCAGGGCCCTTCGGACAGCGGCAGCTCAGGCGCGAACCAGGCCACATAGTCCCGGCCCCGGAATGAGCATTCCGCCCGCCGCACCCGGTACCCCAGCAGTTCCTTCCACTCGTCAGTCACGACCCAGCCGAAATCCGGCACGGCCTCCACCACCTCGAACCAGTCCAGCATCTTGTCTATCATAGTCATCCGTCCCGTCCTGGGCCAGTTCTTGAACAGTTGCACGCTTGTGCCGCCCTTCACGTCCCCGACCGAGGAAAAATCATTAGTTCCGGACTGCACCAGCGAGGTTATCAGCGAATCGCGGTAATACTGGCTGTAGCTGTAGAACCGCGATATCCCGTCCGGGCCGCCGCACTGCAGCAGCATCACGTCCTCGGCGATATCGGTACTGTCGCCCGAGAGCAGGGTCCCCTCCGGAGTCATCCGCGTCCCCGAGGTCGTGTCCTGCAGCCAGGCATAGCGGTATGTGCACTCTATCAAGGCCGTACCAATCCGCTCATAGCCCTGCGTCTCCTCCGAGAAAATGGTCACGGTGTTCTGTCCGGCTGCGGCAAGCGGGAACAATATCAGCATCCAGGCTACTACCGCCATCACATCCGCCATCCTCAAGCGCCTACGCCACTCCACACCCTGCTTCCGGTCCCAATTTTCACAGTACCCCATATCCACCTTATCCCCGCCCCAGTTGCGTCCCATCAGTCTGCCTCTGCCGCAATGGCACCATTTCCCCCGATTTGCTGCCGTTGTGGTAGAGCGGGATGTAAAGTACCGCGCATATAGAGCCTGTAGAGAGGACACCGACGAAACGCACATGCCGCAACGGCACCGTTTTCCGCGATTTGCTGCCGTTGCGGAAAGAACACCGGAAAATGCGGAGATGAAATCAACGATAAATATTCTCATACACTACGACTTTAAAGTATTTCCTGAAAATCAAAATGCAGCACAGATGGGTCGCCCCCGTCCGCCGGCTTTGAAATCCTCACGGAAGAGATAGCCGACATATCGATGTCGAACAGCATCGGGTTCCCAGTATAACGTCTCAGGGTACGCAGATAGCTGCCTACATCGGTCCGGATATACTGCGCGTCAGGCATTTCCACCCGTATACCGCTGCCCGCCACCGACAGCCCCTGCAGCACATAATGGTACTGCAGCCGGGTATCGTAGACCTCTAAGATCAACCCTGGCAGGCCGCAGAACTTCCAAGGCCCCTCGGACAACGGCAGCTCAGGCGCAAACCAGGCCACATAGTCCCGGCCCCGGAACGAGCACTCCGCCCGCCTCACCCGATATCCCAGCACCTCCTTCCATTCGTCCAGCACCCTCCAGCCGAAGTCCGGTACCGCCTCCTCCATCAGATAGTTCTCCGTGCCAATGATATCGGTCGAAGTCATCCGCCCCGGCTCCGGGAAATTCTTGTACACGGTAAATGCCGTACCGGCCGGCAGCGACCATACATCCAGCGCCGCCCCGCCGCCTCCGTCCGCAGCCAGCATCAGCGAATCCAGGTAGAACCGGTCATAGCTGTAGAACCGCGACACCCCGGAAGGCCCGCCGCACTGCAGCAGCATCATTCCCCGCTCCACATCCGCACTGTCTCCGGAGACCAGCCCGCCGTCCGCAGACATCCGCGCAGTCGTATCCCGTAGCCAAGAATATCCGTAGCGGCATTCGATCCGGGCCGTCCCGATACTGTCCATCCGGTAAGCCGCCGGCTTGAACATCACCTGTATCGACTGGCACCTGCCGTCTGTAGGCGAAAATACCATCGGCAGCAGGCCTCCTAAGAGCCATGCCGCAGCATAAAAGATTACTAGTGAAATTTTTCTCATATCATCATTCGGTTTTGATTGTTTTCCGACAGCAAAATTACCTTACCGGATGCATCCTGAACATCAACAGATGCCTAACAAATGTTAACAACTCTTAACCTCCCGGGAAGGCCTCTGCACACCTTCGGAAGGTGGGACGAAAACGCGGAAAAACTGCACACCTTCGGAAGGTGGGACGGGCACAATGTAGGGAGAAACGCAGCTACAGCAAGCTCTCGTGGGGGGGGTCCGCTTCTGCACACCTTCGGAAGGTGAGGCGAAAATGCGGAAAAATTGCGCACCTTCGGAAGGTGGAACGGGCACAATGTAGAGAGAAACGCAGCTACAGCAGGCTCTCGTGGGGGGTCCGCTTCTGCACACCTTCGGAAGGTGAGGCGAAAACGCGGCAAAATTGCACACCTTCGGAAGGTGGAACGGGCACAATGTAGGGAGAAACGCAGCTACAGCAGGCTCTCGCGGGGGTTCCGCTTCTGCACACCTTCGGAAGGTGAGGCGAAAATGCGGAAAAATTGCGCACCTTCGGAAGGTGGGACGGGCACAATGTAGGGAGAAACGCGGCTACAGCAGGCTCTCGTGGGGGTTCTGCTTCTGCACACCTTCGGAAGGTGAGGCGAAAATGCGGAAAAATTGCGCACCTTCGGAAGGTGGGCAGGTTAACGAATGTTAATTTCTGCGGATGTCTGGAAACCCTGTGTATATTTGCAGTGCGATACCACGTACACAAACCATAGGACCATGCAGAGCAGACGCACATTCATCCTCATAGGGACAGCCGTCGGAGCGGCCCTCGTCGCAGCCATCACTCTTACGATGGTGTGGCTCGTGGACTCGTACCGCGACCGGCAGCGGGAATTCGAGGGCAGGATAAACTCCGCCTTAGATGAGGCCGTCGCCGCCGAGAGGGAGGCCCGCACGACAGAGGGGAGGAGCCTCATCCTGCTCGAGACCGACACCACGGACGGAATCGACATTCTCAAGGACGTAATCGAGAACATACCGTCCGAGGACATTGCCTCCGTCAAGGTCTACAAAAGCGGGACAACCTACACCGACGCCATCCGCCGTATCATGACCACCGTCCCCGACTCCGACAGCCTGAGCGGCTTCCACACCTCCAACTTCCTGCTGACTTTCTACGCCATGCTGCGCTACAAGGACATATCCTACCCCTGCTCGGTCACAGTCGGAACCGAAGCTAAGGATACGACAGGACTGAACATATCGATGGACTCCCTGAAGCGCTTCCTCGACGGATTCGGCCCGGACGTGAAAATCACCGGTTCGTTCACCGTCACCCCTGACAGGGACTCCGTATCCAGGACATTGTACTCCGACAGCACGGTCATAGACAGGCCGGTGACATTTACCCGCACGATACTCATCGGTGACTCCACGCCCCGGATAGTCTGCACCGTGCAGATGACCGACCCCTCCCGGGACTTCCTACGGGAAATGGCAGGCCTCATCGCCGGCATCCTCGCCATCACCGCCATCCTCTGCTTCAGCTACATCTACCTGCTTCACACCGTATTCCGCCAGAAGACCCTAAGCGAGATGCGCCGCGACCTGACCCACAACATCACCCACGAACTCAAGACCCCGATAGCCACCGCGTCAGCAGCCAGCGAGGCCCTGCTCGACTATTCCGCCGACGAGGACCCCGAACGCCGCCGCCGCTACCAGGAGATCATCCGCGACCAGCTCGGAGCACTCTCCGCAATGGTCGGCCGCATCCTCGACATCTCCCTCCAGGAACGGGACGACATAGCATTGAACCCCTCCCCCTGTGACCTGCAAGAAATGCTCCACCGCCTCTGCACCGAGCTGACCGTCAGCACCGCCGGCCGCGCCCGCATCAACGAGGACTACCCCGAAGATCCCGCGCCCGCCATCACCGCCGACGCCTTCCACCTCTCCGCCGCCATCTCCAACATCCTGGACAATGCGGTCAAATATTCCACCGCCTCCCCCGAAATCACCGTCCGCCTCCGGAAATCAGCCGCCGACGGCAGCATCCGCATCGAGGTGCAGGACAACGGCATCGGCATCCCCGCCTCCCAGCACCGCCGCATCTTCGAGAAATACTACCGCATCCCCACCGGCGACGTTCAGAATGTCAGGGGCTTCGGCATCGGTCTCTACTACAGCCGCCTCGTGGTGGAAAAGCACGGAGGGACCATCAGCGTCAGTCCCGCTCCGGGCGGCGGCTCGATATTCACCCTCACTCTCAAAGGCATTCAGGACAATGGAAAACGCGGATAACAGAATACGGCTGCTCCTCGTCGAGGACGAGCGGACCTTAGCGGGCATCATCGCCGACACCCTCTCGGAGAAGGGCTTCGAGGTGCGCTGCGCCTACAACGGTGCGGACGGACTGCGGGCAGCGGCGGAATTCCGGCCGGAGGTCGTGGTCACCGACATCATGATGCCCACGATGGACGGCTTCACCTTCGTCAAGCGGCTGAGGCAGGAGGGAATATGCGGCGAGAACGTCCCGGTGCTCTTCCTCTCGGCCCGCTCCGGAGCGGAGGACGTGGTCCGCGGCTTCGAGCTCGGGGCCCAGGACTACATCCGCAAGCCCTTCGCCATGAGCGAGCTGATAGTCCGGATCCATGCCCTGCTCGGACGGCAGAGGGCCAGGGCGGCAGCAGCGCAGAGCCCCTCCCCTATTGTCCTGGGACGGTACACCTTCGACCCTTCCACCGCCGTCCTGAGCCTGAGCGACGGCAGCAGCACCGTCCTGCCCGCCCGGGAAGCGGAACTCCTCGCCCTGCTCGCGTCCCGTCCCGGAGAGACCGTCCCCAACACCCTCATCCTCAAGCAGCTCTGGGGCGATGACGACTATTTTTCCACCCGCAGCCTCAACGTCCATATCACCCGTCTGCGCAAACGTCTGGCCGCTGACCCTGACGTTTCCATCACCAGCCACCGCGGCGTAGGATACTGCCTCAGGATTATTGTCTGAAGGCAAAACCGCCTGACCTTCCGCTCCTTACGAAAGGCTAAAACTATCCAAACAGGCTGGCGGGAACCTCTCCTGTCCAGCACTGAGGCCGCCGCACACCGAAAAGTTCGAGTATCACCGCTGCTGTATTGACAGTATTGTTCGGTTCCGTCATTTTCACACCCTTTGAAATACCCGGACCGGCAATACCCCAGGGCACTATCATCTCATCCACACTCACTCCTCCATGCCCGTAGCCTATGCCGCCATGGTCCGTCAGAAACATGAAATGGGTATCCTCGTACAAGCCCTCGGCTTTCAGTTTTTCCAACAGCTTTCCGGTCTCGGCATCAGCCTCTTCGATGGAATGGATGTACTCGGGAGACATCCACTGGTATTTGTGACCGGCATGATCGGTATGCACCGTATAGAGGAAGGTCAGGGATGGGCTGTCCCTGTGCGTCCGGATAAATTCATATGCCCGATCGAAATTAGGCACATACCCGTCGTTCTCCAGGTAGTTGACATCATCGAAATAACGGCGGTTATAGGGATAAAAGAGGTTAATCCAATTGTAGTAGAACGCGGTCTTAATCTCCGGCATGCTGTCCTTCAAGACCTTGAATACCGAGGGATAATACCCGTCCTGGTCCGTTTCCACCGATGGCAGAGTGTGCTTTTCGAGAGTCCAGCCGTTATCAGTGATTCCGTGCTGCTCAGGACCGCTGCCTGTCAGATGACTGGTCCAGTTGGGCAGGGTCACCGACGGCATCACCACTCTGGTGTCAAGCGAGAGTACTCCGTCAGCCAGCATCCGGTCCAGATTCGGAGTATTGGCCTTAAGAAATCCCTCGCGGCATATTCCGTCGTAACTTATAAGCAGGATACGTTTCGCGCGGACACCGCAGCACCGCCTCCGTCCACGGCCGCTGATACCGGTTTCTTCCCCGGACATCATCAGCTCTCCGGCATTGCCCAGGACGGGCAGCATACCTGCGGCCACAGTAGCCGCCACGCTCTTTTTCAAGAAGTTTCTTCTGGTTATCTCTTTCATGACAGTACATTTAATATTTTTGAATATGCGTTATCCATATTTATCCTGTAAATTTATAAAATATCTCAATATTCCGCTCCTTCCGAAGGTGACCCTATATCGTTAAAGCACTATCCCAAGACACCGCGAAAGCACAGCATCTCCGACACCATATTGCCGCTTGATACTATCTGCTATCACAACCTTTTCTGAATCCGTAAGTTGCGCGTAACTTTTCTTGCCATACCCAGGGACATACTTTTCATCCACCACCGCACAAATATCCATATCCAGAATCGGTTTTTCCCTTGCCCATTGCTTGCTTTGAGTCAAAATACGCTCAAGGTCCTTGCCGGAAAGATAAGGCTCAATTATTCCAACCGTTATCGCTGACTGCCCGTCCCTATCCTGCAACTGCTCCGTTTCCCATACTTGATAGTCACGCCTTTGAAGGCCATAATCAAACGCAGCATAAGAACCGAAAAATCCCTCTACCACAGCACTGTTTACCAGTTGAGAAGGTTCTATCTGCCCAGTTTCATCATCAAATATCAATCCCTCCGGAAGCCTCTGCCTGTTATCTCTGCGGATTATTGCAGCGAAAGGCCTTGCCGCTTTCTTAGGACGCGTGTCCTCCGGCCTCCTCGTTTCCTTCCTGAAATATAAACCGATTGACGAGAACTCATAATCATACGGATTCGATGTCAGTTCATGATGCACGGGGTTTCTCAGAACATAACTTATCGCAGCCGTAACATGACGCCTTCCAATCAGCTCCAGACTGAAAAATGACGGCTCTCCCAATGCACCTTTCCGACGATACCTCCTGTTAAACATCTGAGTATAAGACGATCTTATTCTCTGGATATAAGCCGCCGGATGCTCCGTTATCACTATGAGATGCACGTGTGTGGACATAATGGCATAGGCAAGCAGCTGAGCACCGGTGCCAATCACAGCCTGAGCGATACAGTTGAACAGCATGCAGTAATCCAGATACTTTCGACATAGAACCTCGCCGTGGGAGGTGTAGCATAGATGGTAGATCTTTCCCTTCATAATCTGTACTCTTTAAGCTGAAGCTGACAAATAATAATGCTGATGCCTGTAGGTTCCTATCAACTGGCTCAAATGCCCCCGAATGGCCCGGTTCAAGAGGCCCAAGAGGCCCGACAGGCTCCTCAAAGATATAGTTTATCTACTGATAATCAATGGAAAAGTTCAAAGAATACGCTCTTCTCCAAAAGATTTTTACGTTTTTAAATTTCTTATTTTTTATAAAAATACATTTTGGAACATTACGCACTGACTACCTGAAGGTTACGCGCAATCCCAGGCAATGATGCGAGGTCATGCGATGTACATGTTCGTCCTGTGACGGCCTGCTGAAGGACAACTCATCGGAATAAGGCTAATCCCGAATACACAGACTTGCTATCCTGACACCACTCTTACACGACACGTCAGCAGAGTGCCGCCACCGCCCTGCGCACAGTCTCCTCGTCGCTGTGAACTATCGTCTCCTCCCGCGCAATGCCGGAGAGCACGCGCATACCGGACTTGTGCCGCTTGGTGGCCGACAGATGCACCTCGCTGACTCCAGTCTGAAGCACGAGGTCGCGTATATTGGTCGGGTTGACACCGGATCCAGGCATGATTATCAACGGTTTGCGGGAACTGCCGGTATGGTTGGCCATCATAGCCTGCATGCGGGCTATCGTCTCGCGGCCCTCCCAGGCAGTCGGACACCCGCCTGAAGTCAGCACGCGGTCGTATCCTAATGAAGCGACCTCCTCGAGAGCATCGTAAATATCGTCAGTACAGTCGATTGCCCTATGGAATGTCGCCGAAAGTCCGTGTCTGCGGGCCTCCTTCAGCCACTCGGCGGCCGCTGTCCGGTCCACTTTCGCATCCGCCGTCAGCGCACCCACCACGACACCCTGTACACCGGCCTGCGCACATAGTGCGATATCGCGTGTAACTGTCTCCACTTCGCAGGATGAATACAGGAAGTCTCCCGATCGTGGACGGATCAGCACGTTGACGGCAATGGTCAGCGCAGCCCTCACTCCTTGAATCAGCCCGTAGGAAGGGGTCACTCCCCCGGCATCCAGTTCGGAACACAGTTCGATTCTCGCGGCACCGCCTCTTTGCGCGGCCAGGGCGCTCTCGTACGACGGGGCGCAGATTTCTATGGTATGGTGGTTGTACATACTCTTTAGTGGTTTAGTGATTTGTCGCAGCAAATTTACTTGATTTTTTCTGCACACCTTCGGAAAGTGAGTAGAAAATGTGGGAAACATGCACACCTTCGGAAGGTGGGAATGGCACGGTGGACGGGAAAACGCGGCTACAGGCAGTTCTCGGGGCGGTAGTGATTTCGCTCACCTTCGGAAGGTGAGTAGAAAATGTGGGAAACTTGCACACCTTCGGAAGGTGAGAAAGGCACAGTGAATGGGAAAACACGGCTACAGGCGGTTCTCGGGACGGTGCGGCTTCCGCTCACCTTCGGAAGGTGAGTAGGAAATGTGGGAAACTTGCACACCTTCGGAAGGTGGGGGGGGAAGCGAGAAAGCAGGGGGGATGATATGCAGACGTGGAGTCGTGGAGAAGACAGTAGGTCTGGGGAAATAGTGGCCAGAAAATATGGAAGATCGGGGAAGACTGCCTGGTAGGAAAAGAACAGGGCGAAGAAATAGCGGCGGAAAAATGGCGACGCAGAAATGACGGCACAGATACGGCGTTACAGAAAAAACATCGCAGCCGTACCGGATGAGCGGCGGGCTGCGATGCACGATGTAGGAGTGCTATGAAATATTGTGAGTGGAGTCAGAAGACTTTGAAGCCCATGGCCTTGCGGACGAGGGCGAGGGTGGCCGAGGCGGAGGCGCGGGCCTTGTCACGGCCTTCCGAGACTACGCGGTGGAGGTAGGCATCATCGTTGTAGATGGCGTCTATGCGCTCTCGGATAGGCAGGGTCACCTTGCAGATGTCGGCCGCAAGCTGCTTCTTGAGATCTCCGTAGCGGATGGAGCAGTCGTTCCACTTCTCTCGGAAATACTCGACTGTCGAGGGCTCGGATACCAGGGCCAGAAGGGTGAAGAGGTTGTCAATGCATTCGGGCATGGGGCTGTTGGGCTCTACGGGACCGCTGTCGGTCAGGGCCTTCATGACCTTCTTGGTGATGGTCTTCTCGTCGTCGTAGAGGTAGACACCGTTACCCTGGCTCTTGCCCATCTTGCCGCTGCCGTCGAGGCCGGGCACCTTGATGAGCTCGCCTCCGAAGTTGAAGCCGCGGGGCTCCTTGAAGACCTCCTCCCCGTACATGTTGTTGAAACGGCGGGCCAGTACCCTGGCGTATTCCAGATGCTGCTCCTGGTCCTTGCCCACGGGCACGTAGTCCGCGCGGTGGATCAGTATGTCGGCAGCCATCAGCACGGGGTAGGTCAGCAGACCGGCGCTGATGTTGATGCCCTCGTCGTTGTGGTCATCCTCGGCGACGTCCTCGAAGCGGACGTTGCGGGCCTTGGCCTTGGCCAGACGCACCTTGTCCTTGAAGGTGGTGGTTCGCTCCAGCTCGCCCTTGTAGGATATCATGTTCAGCAGCACGTACAGCTCGCTCACCTCCGGCACGTCGCTCTGCACGAATATCGTGACCTTCTCGGGATCGAGGCCCGAGGCCAGGTACTCGGCCAGGATGGTCTTCACGTTGGCGTGGAAGTCATCCGGATGGGGATGGGTGGTCAGCGAATGCAGGTCCGCTATGAAATAGAAGCAGTTGTAGTCGTCCTGTATCTTTACGAAGTTGCGCAGCGCTCCGAAGTAGTTGCCGAGGTGAAGGTGGCCGGTGGAGCGGATACCGCTTAATACTGTCTGCATATCGTAGTGTCAGTTTCTGTTTAAATGTCAAACTCAGTCTTCCATGTTCTTCATAGTCTCACGGATCTTGCCCTCGATCTCCTCGCAGAGCTCAGGGTTGTCCATCAGCAGCTTCTTGACCGCCTCGCGTCCCTGAGCCAGCTTGGACTCACCGTAACTGAACCAGGAGCCGCTCTTCCTGATGATGTCGAACTCCACTCCGAGGTCCACGATCTCGCCTATCCTGGAGATACCCTCGCCGAAGACGATGTCGAACTCGGCCTTGCGGAACGGAGGGGCCATCTTGTTCTTGACAATCTTGACGCGGGTACGGTTGCCTGTGGGATCCTCCCCGTCCTTGAGCTGGGTGACCTTGCGCACGTCGATGCGGACGGAGGCGTAGAACTTCAGGGCGTTGCCGCCGGTAGTGGTCTCGGGGTTGCCGAACATCACGCCGATCTTCTCGCGCAGCTGGTTGATGAAGATGCAGCAGGTGTTGGTCTTGGAGATGTTGGCGGTGAGCTTTCTCAGGGCCTGACTCATCAGCCTGGCCTGCAGTCCCATCTTCTGGTCTCCCATCTCACCCTCGATCTCCGCCTTGGGTGTCAGGGCGGCCACGGAGTCCACCACGATGATGTCTATAGCCCCGCTGCGGATCAGGTCATCGGCTATCTCGAGGGCCTGCTCCCCGTTGTCGGGCTGGGATATGAGGAGGGTGTCCACGTCCACTCCGAGATTCTTCGCGTAGGTGCGGTCAAAGGCGTGCTCCGCATCGATAATGGCCGCAAAGCCGCCGGCCTTCTGGGCCTCCGCTATGGCGTGTATGGCGAGGGTGGTCTTACCGCTGGACTCGGGGCCGAATATCTCGATCACCCTGCCGCGGGGATAGCCTCCTATCCCGAGAGCGTGGTCCAGTGCAATGGAGCCGGAGGGAATCACCGACACGTCCCCTTCAGGACGGTCTCCGAGCTTCATGATGGCACCCTTGCCGAAATCCTTTTCAATCTTGTCCATCGTTGCCTGCAGGGCCTTGAGCTTCGCTGCATTAGCCGCGGCAACATCAATCTGTTCGAGTTCTTTTGCCATACTTTTTCAATTAATCAGGATGCAAATATAAGCGAAATTTCAAACCATAGCAATGTAAAAACGGCTATAAACGTTTATAGTCGTTTATAACCGTTTCGACCCGCTTACGGAGCACCTGTCAATTCAAAGATTCGCCTCGAGCCATGCGGCAATGCCCGCCGTATCGTCAAACTTGTCTATGATCTTTCCTTCACTGTCTATCAGGAAAATACCTCCGCCTGCGGTGGAAAGGCCGTAGAGATTCCAGATGCCCTCGGCGCCGTCCAGGTCATAGAGCTGAATCCACGGATAGCCGTCCTTCTCCACCGCAGCCCGCATATCGTCTAAGGAGTCATATTCCCGGGCCACTCCGACCACGGCCATTCCGCGGTCCCGGTATTTCTCATAGAGGGGAATAAGTTCCCTCGAATGTTTCCGGCACGAGCCGCACCAGGAAGCCCAGCAGTCCAGAACGGTCACGGCATTGCCCTCGAGCAGCTCCGACAGGCGGTAACGCTGTCCGTCCAGCGAAGGGGCGCCGAAATCCGGGGCGGGCTTTCCCGGAGCGATTCTCTCCAGCTCCGACAGAAGAGCATCCGTCGCCAGAGTCAGTTCGTTATCCGAGTACAGCCTGCGGTACTCCTCAAAAAGGCCAAGGTAAAATGAACTCAGTGTATCCTGGTGTCCCATTTTCATTTCCTGCACATCCAACCTGATACTGCTGCATATCTCCGACAGCCCGGCGAGGGTCCTGTGAGACACCAGTCTGTCCCTCTCCCACTCTTCATAACCAGAATGCTCACGGATACTGTCCCGCACAGCCCCGACTCTGTCATACATGGCCTGTACAGTCCGGTAATCCTCCGAGCCCTCCTCCGGCCAGTCATCCTCGCCGTAACGGGCCAGAATCCACTTGTCTATCTCATAATACAAGCTGTCTGCTAGGTCATAACCTTCAGTCGATTTATTCCTGTACAGATACAGTTCCTCATTGTCCCTGCTGCCGGTGACATCGACTTTCAGTTCCCCGAACTTACTGCCGAAAGTGAAATGAAGCGGCGCTCTGTCAGAAAAGAAATTGAAAAACTGGAACTGACCGTCCATCATATCCTCCTCGAACATCAGTTCATACTGCCTGACCACAGAGTCCCGGAATGACACGTTGAAGGTGCCTCCGTCAAGCCGTGCTGACGCCACCGGATCATCAAAACGGAAATCCGCCCCTTTATGAAACACCAGAACCCGGGAGCTGTCCGGAAAGAGATCCACACCCTCACCAGAGAGCCGGACATCATACACTTTAGGAGTGCTGCAGGAACATAACGCAGCCACTGCCGCTGCTGCCGCCAACAAGCGGATGAAACTTATACCCATGCTCATAAATCATTTACTTTTCTTTTGCAATATCCAATGTTACTTTTATAAGATCCGCCAATTTAAGGTCTTCAGCCTCAAACTGTATGATTGAAATCTCAAATACCTGTCCGTTACCTGGAAATACTAATTTATTGACCATCAGGAACTCTCCTACTCGTACCCCATCGGGAGACCAATAATACATAGCTGCATCTTCGCTGTCCTGTCTTACCCTGAGCAGTTCCTCATATTGCCTCCCGTCTCCATTGATATATTTCTCTATATCAGCATTTAATTCACGTGCCCGATCATTCCAGGAAGAAGAGACAATGTACAGACCTTTCAGTTTACCTATGGTCATAAGCGCCGTAACGTCAGTTCCGTTGATATCCACACCGTCGAAGTCCACAAAACCGTCAAGCTCGGAGGCGAGACTCAGCAGTGACTCCGAAACGTAGACGGCAGAAACTTGTGAAGCCTGCTTGTATTTATCATAGAATTTGGCGAAATTGCTTTTGCCATCACTTTCCGGGCCGGAGGCTGCACCCTGGAATACAGCCATTGCCAAAAATCCGATAATCAACACTATCTTTTTCATTTTCCTGAAGTTGTTTTATTTTCAATTGTTTTTGCATTGTTGCCCGGGCTAACGCTCCGGATGACAGACTTGAGATTGCCTTCTGTCGACTTTTTGACATCATCTATACTGTCGTCAGCATAGGATAAGCCCCTGTCGATATTCTGGCCAATCAGCCCGAAAGCCTCAATCACCGCCGCGTATGCCTCCTCCGGAGTATCGAAGGTATCCTCCGGCTGAGACGGATGCACAGGCACAATCAGGGCCACGGCGGCAATGGCAGCAGCGGCGGCAACCGATGAAATGGAAGCCACGAGCCTCATCCTCCCGCGGCGGCGACCGAGCTCCCGGTCCACCGTCCGCCCGATCATCCGGGAGAGGTCCTCTGGAACGGGGATGTCCTCATCGGCTGTCCGCATCTGCGAGAGCCCTTTGCGGAGGATTTCCTCCGGTTCGGATGTTTTTAAATTCCTGCCCATTTTTTAAAATTTTACCTGTTTATAAATTTCGCTATTTTTTCTTTCAACATCTTTCTGCCGCGGGAGAGGGTGACCCGGATATTGCCCTGGCTCATGCCCGTAAGGGCCTCTATCTCGTCCATTTCCATCTGTTCGAGGTCCCTCAGGGCCACCACCTCCCGCAGTTTCCGGGGCAATGCGGCCAGGGCCTTCCGCACCATTGCCGCCTCCTCCCGGCCCTCGACCGGGGCATCCGCCGCCTCGACCGCCGGACCTCCCCTCACCTCCGTCACGTCCGCCGCCATCCGGAGGACATTGCGCCCGCCCCGCCGCAGGATGTCCGCACAGACATTCTGCATCATCCGCACGCAGTAGCCCTGGGGATTGGCACTCCGAAGGGCCCGGTCGCCCTCGCGGCAGAGCTTCACATAGAGCTCCTGCACTGCGTCCCGGGCGTCCTCCTCCGCTCCGAGCATGCGGTAGGCGATGCGGTAGAGCATGGGACCGAGGGGGAGAAAGGCGGATTTGAATTCTTCGGCGTTCACGGGCTGGGTTTTAGGCTGAATACACTCTGCGAAGGGTCCTATTCAAGAGAAGATGCAATGTACTTGGCAGCCTCCTCCTCTGTTATTTTTCCCTCGATCTGGATAATAGCCGGGTCCTCTCCAGCAGAGATCACCACCATCTCAGTGATGAGATCCCCTTCCTTGCGCACCAGCACCCTGGCGTCATCCCCGTCATCATGCACCTCTGTCAGAAGCACATAGCCACCCAGTTCACATTTTTCCACATCCTCGGCGAACTGCGCCAGCACTTTCTCGCTGCAACCGCTCAGGTCGGCCACCCGCACCGCGTTGATATGCGAAAGGGTCTTCAACGCTATATCGGTCTCGTCGCCAGAAAGTTCGGTCTCTTCCTGCCCGAAGGCCACCACGAGCTTGGCGAGATTGATCCAGAACTGGCCCACCGAGACGGACTCGGCACCGGGCTTGCCGGCATAACGCTCGTACAGACTTTTGACATTCTGGGCCCCTGCGGGCAGTACAGCCGCCGACAGAAGCAGCAGACTGAGGAAGATGGGTGTAAAAACTCGTTTCATAACTTTTCTCTGTTTTTAAATGTTCTGACTTTATGACGCCGGAATGCGGGAAAATGTTACAAGAAATTTCAAGGCCGGCGGCAATTCTTCTTCAGAATCCTCGGGAACATAATCAGGAACAGGACGGTACAGCATATTGCGGCTGTGGCGTCGGATATGGCCTCGGCGGCGAAAACGCCCCTTACGCCCATCAGGCGGGGAAGTGTCAGGGCCAGCGGGACGAGCAGGATAATCTTGCGCAGCAGGGCAATGAATATCGACAGGCGGGCCTGGCCGAGGGCGACGAACATGTTCTGGAAGGCCCGCTGCAGGCCGAAGATGGTCATTCCGGCCAGGAAGAGGGGCATGGCCTCAGAGACCGTGGCTATCAGCCCGGGGTCGTCGCTGAATATCGAGGCTACCGTCGAGGGGCAGAGAATCATCAGCAGGACGACCAGGAGGTTGAAGGAGAACATGGTGATGACCACCACCCGGAGGCAGGAGCGGACTCTGGAGGCATCGCCCCGGCCGTAATTGTAGCTGGCTATGGGAATGAAGCCCTGGGCAAAGCCGGAGAGGGGCACGCTGACGAGCATCATGGCGCTCTGCATGATGGCCAGGGCGCTGACGTAGATGTCCCCGTAGTGCTTGAGGGTGCCGTTGAGCACGAAACCGACAATGCTCTCGGTGCTGGCCATCACGAAGGGCGAGACGCCCAGGGCTAAGGTAGCTCCGATGACCTTCCAGTCCACCCGCATGGCTTTCAGCTCGATATGCAGGGAGGCCCGGCGCCTGGAGCACAGGAATGACAGGACCCACGCCGCGCTGCACGCCTGGGAGATGACCGTGGCTATGGCGGCTCCCTTCACGCCCATATCGAGCAGGAAGATGAATACCGGGTCCAGGACAATGTTCATCACCGCCCCGAGGATGACCGAGGTCATGGCTATTCCGGGCCGGCCCTGGGTATATATGAAGGTGTTCAGTCCGAGGGAGAGCTGCACGAAGACCGTACCGAACAGATATACAGAGAGATAGTCGCAGGCATAGCCTATCGTCGCGTCCGAGGCGCCTACGGCGTAGAGTATCGGCTCCATGAAGATGTAGACCGGCAGGATACAGAGGGCCGCGAATACCAGGAGCAGGACCACGCCGTTGCCGAGATACCGGCCGGCCAGGGCCCTGTCCCCGCGTCCTAAGGCAATGGAAGCCAGCGGAGCGGCACCGCCGTTGACTATAGAGGCGAAGGCCGAGATCAGGATGATGACCGAGCCGGTGACCCCGATACCTGCCAGGGCCTCGGTCCCGATGCCGTAGATGTGCCCGATGTAGATGCGGTCCACGAGATTGTAGAGCAGGTTGACCAGCTGGGCCACCACTGCCGGGACGGCCATCCGGAAGACCAGAGGGGTCATGGGTGCGGTGCCCAGGCGCTCTTCATATTGCAAATTATTTGTCACGTTCCGGTTATAACTTCTTAAATTCGGCCTTCTCTTGCCCTGATACGACAACAGGCCCGGCATAATTAATCCATAACTGATTCATGGAACGGAGTCAACGGTGTACTTTGGACGAAAGTATCCGGCTCAAGTGCACCGGAGTAACCCCGATAAAGCTGGCTATCTGCTTGCCCAGCGCATTACTGAAAATCTCCGGAGACTCATCGTACAGCTCCTGCAGACGATGCCGGGAATCTTTGGTAATGAAATTAGCGGCTTTCTTCTCAAAACGCACCAGAGCGGACTTGAGCACCCCGATGTACCATACGCATATTTTCACATCACTCATAGCCAGACTCATCAGCTTCCGGTCATCAATAACAGCGACCAGACCTCCCCTCTGCATACAGCAGCAGTATCCGGAAGCTTCCCCATGCGCAAGTGTCGCCAGCGAGCACAGAACATAAGAACTCGTCTGAAGATACAGGCACTTACTGTCCCCCACATCCGTAAAACAGGATCCCACACCAAAGCCTGAGAGGATAAAATAGATATTGTAACTCACTTCTCCCGGAGATATCAGGACTGCTCCGTCCTCCACTTCGCGGAATTCGACAATCTCAGAAATCTGTTCCGCACATTCCCGGGGAAATTTCATGATTCTACAGAATTCAGCCATACATTCCGCTGAATTAACATTTGTTAACGGCCCTTTCATCACTGCAGGTTTAATTTTGCTCGCGTTTTTAAATTTTAAATTAAATCAAATTTTCATTACAATGAACCACAAATCACTATTTTTTGCAATCATCTCCGCGGTGCTCCTTACCACCGCATGCGAAAAGAACAAGGGGGGAGAAGAAATTCCCGAACCCGTTCCGGTAATGGATATTGACGTACAGGTCAATGTACTGACGGACTTCACGGCCGGTGTCACCCTTATCCCGGAATCAGCGGACAATGAATATTTTGCCTGCATCCTTCCCAAAGAAGAATACTACACCGATTCGGCAGCTGCCGAAGCCAGAATCCTGGAAATGTCCGCCTCTCCCGAATACTCTGAGTTCCGCTTCACCGGCAATGCCGATGTCATCTTCACCGACCTCGAAGAAGATTCTGACTACATAATATGCACCGCTGTATACGGTGAAAGCACACGTGTTTCGTCAACCGCAGAAATCTCAACTGAGAGAACTATGGAAAGGCTGGAAGTGACAAATACAGCCGACATTGTAGACTGGGGACAGGAATACGGCAGGACAAACGCATCCTTCACCTTACGTGCAGGGGATGCACAACTCAACACCGGGGAATATTGGGACTATTTTTCCAACGGTACGATTGCGGAAATCTACGCTGTCCGCAAACTCGAGAGCCTGGAGAATGTGCCTGATAGCCCAGTCGAGTTCTGCGGCATATACAAAACAGAGGCAGGCGATGACGTTCCCGGTGCAATATACAGCACGAACAGCTATTCCTCTCTTATCGAGTATACAGAGAATGGTGAGAACACCGAATACGATATAACTTCATGCGCCATGCAGATATCTGCGTCCGGAGAGGACTTCGTCATAACCGCAGCCTTGACTCTGACGGACGGAAGAAGTTTCTCCTGCTATTACAAAGGGCAGCTGAATCTCGTCCAGAGCAGTGCCTACTACGGCATATACAACTATCGGCCGTCCCTGCAGAACGATATGACCGGCCTCGATTATCCGCTGATGAAGTACGCGTATTACTGCGGTGAAGTGGACGGAATGTCAAAATATTCCCTGTCATGCGTAAACGACCCCGACCCGGGAAGTTCTTTCGGAGGCTACAACAAGCACTGCCTCAAGATGGAATTCTACGTTCCCTCACAGCAGGACCCCTACGCGGGGATTCCTGAAGGAGAATACCCTATATCGATTGAACCGGCAGCAAACACAGCTATCGCCGGAGACTATAAATGGTATGACGCCATAAACATCGATTACCTGGGCAGCTACTATTATCTTCTGGACGGCGAGACTTTTGAACAGACCATGGGATTCATGCGCTCCGGAACCATAACGGTGGTGCATGATGGAGAGGGATATAGATTTTCCGTAGATGCCGAGACCTGGGACGGATACAAAATCACCGGCACCAGCACGCAGGAATCCCTGGTTATCACTGATGAACCCGAATGGTAAAATCCCGGCAAGCATTATCCCACATACTATAATTCTTACCAAGGCTGTGCCTGATTCCGGGTGCAGCCTTTATTTTGTTACCGAACCAGCGCACTGTGCTTATAATTTATTATCTTCGCGGCCTAAAATCCTACGATATGCTTCTGAAATACCTGAAAGAATACGCAATCATGACCCTCGGACTGGCCGTCTTCGTCTTCGGCTGGACCGCATTCCTCAACCCCCATGAGATCACCGGAGGCGGCATCGCCGGCCTGGCTTCGGTAATCCACTACGGCATCGACAGCATCCCCGTCTCCTACGCCAAGTTCGCGATAGACATCCTGCTCCTCGTCGCCGGCTTCATCATCCTCGGCAAGGGATTCGGTATCAAGACCATTTACTGCGTGGCCATGAGTTTCGTGTTCTTCCAGTTCATGCCCATGATACCCGGCCTGACCAGCATCTCCGCCGGCATCACCGACAACCTGATCAACGCCCTCATCGGCGGCGCAATGAGCGGTATCGGCATCGCCATCATCATCACCCAGGGCGGCAGCACCGGCGGCACCGACATCATCGCGCTTTCAATCAACAAATATAAGAACATTTCGCCCGGACGTATCTACCTCGTGTGCGATTCTCTCATCGTCATGTCGATTCTGCTGGTCAACGACAAGACCCTGGCCGACGTCGTCTACGGATTCGTGGAGATCATCGCCTTCTCCTACGCCGTAGACATGTTCCTGACCGGCTCGCAGCAGTCCGTCCAGACCCTCATCCTCTCCGAGCACAACGACGAGATCGCCGCCCGCCTCCAGACCCTCAGCATCGAGGGCAACCGCTCCGTCAAATCCGTGCAGTGGTCCACAGAAGGCAGCCGCAAGATGCTCATGGTCGTCAGCCGCAAAGGTTACTCCGGCGAGATCGTCAGGACCGCCCGCGCCATCGACCCCGACGTCATCCTCATGACCGTCCCCGTCACCGCCGTCTACGGCATCGACAAGAAGAACCAGTAGCCGTACACCTCCTACTCCTACCTCACACACCGCCCGACGCCACTCGGAAGGTACCGGGGAAATGCCACGGAACAGTTCACCCCACTCCTTCTGAAGGAGTCAGGAAAACATGCGAATCGGCGACTCCTTCGGAAGGAGTGGGAGGGGCAGAAAGATACCGCTATATTCCTTTTATCCGCAAAAATACCACTAAGGCCGTTTACGTCCGCCGCATCATCACTTTACATTTTAGTTATATCACAACCATTTGATTGACTGAGTATTGCATTTTGCAAAAAATGTTAAGAGCCAGCGGTTCTACCGCAGCCGGGTAAAGTGACAGTGCATGGTACTTTTGCAGATAAAATGCAGAGCCGCCTCACAGCACATAGAGAGACACCGCAACGGCACCGAATTGCGAAAAACACTGCCGCTTTTTGAAGGATATGAAGTGAATCCGGACTTGAAGGCAGATTTTTATTCATCCCCATATCAACGAAATATTATCGGGCTGAGAATCAATCAGACAAGTCCCTATATAGCAGCACGTTGTGGTTCTACCAACCCGCCGTAAGGCGTTTCAAATAGCTTACGGTGGAGGGTACAAAATCTATCATCTTAGTTCCCAATATATTAACAAAATTGTTGGCTACCCGAAAAAATCTAGGCCAGTTCCACCTTCGGAAGGTGAGCAAAAAACGCGGGAAAACTGCACACCTTCGGAAGGTGAGCAAAAAAACGTGGCTATATTCCTCTGACCAGACGCGCTATCTGCTCAGCCGTCCCGATATTGTAGCCCTGAGAGATGTAGACGATGCGGCCGAAGGTGTCGGCTATCACGAAGACGGGATACTCCACATCGCGGAGGGAGAGTTTCAGCTCGCGGCACACCGCACCGAGCACAGCCCAATCCCGGTCTACTCCGAAATGCACGCCGGCGGGTGCCGAAGGGAATCCGTCCGAGAGATACTGCCGGTACTCCCGCTCGCTGCCGTACATCAGAATCACCGGACATTCAGGCACATCCGCGAATACTCCGCGCACGGCATGGTTGCTCGGCTCGTGCCTGGGCTGCATGAACCCGAGCACGAAGAACCCGCGCCCGGTGGTGGCCAGAATCGTGGACTCCCGCAACTCTCCGTCGGCCTCCGGCTGAACAGCGAGGTACAGCGCCTCCGCATTCATGCTCCCGATTACCTGCAGGTCCGAAGGATCCTCCCTCATCACCAGCGTCACGTCCGTATTTTCTCCGGCCGTCACTGAGAAGAACGTCATGGTCGCCAGCACCTTGCCGCTCGCCATTCTCGTTCCCGACACCATCATGTACTGTCCGCAGTCCAGAGTCACCGGACCGTCCCCGAAGACAGTCTTCCAGGTCATCGACCCCTCGCGTCCTTCCTTGTCCGTGAAATTCAGCGTTACCGGTGAGCCGCCGTCCAGCCGCGCCAGGGTAAAATGCGTCTCGTACTTCGGGTCATCGATATACTCCTGCCCGGCATAGTCTACAGTCACCGTACCCTGCTCTGCCACAGCCGCAGCCGAGCCGCCGGAAAGGTCCACATCCACCCAGCGCTCACCGTCATGGTACTGCAGCTTCCCGCTGACCTCCTCCAGCCTGGCCGGTATACCGAAGGTGCGGCAAAGAGCCACGAAAAATACATCCCGTGAATAGCTGTCCGCAGCCCCGAGCCGGAACACCCCGACGGGCGTCACCGGAATTATAAGAGGATTGTACCTGTCGCAGAGCCGAATACCAGATGCATAGTCTATCAGAGCCTCTACGCACACATTATCAGACCCGGAAGACACGGCGGCACCGGAAGAGTCAGAAGATCCGGCTGCACCAGAAGGCCCGAAAACCCCATCGGCAGCAGCCTTCAAAAAAACACTGCGGTAGGGCGACAGCAGCTCCAGCCCCACCCGCGGATTGAGCACATAGTCCCTCAGCACCGGGTCATCGCCATTATAGGAAAAATGCGAGATATGGTCCGTCAGCACCCCCGAGGGCGTATCGCGCAGGTCCTTCTCGCTGAGCAGGTCCAGCATGTGCAGGGCATCGCGTCCATAGCTCCGGGAGGCCTCCATGTAGGCAGCAATCTCCCTCCAATTGCCCCTCGCCTTCGCCAGATAAGGGTCGGAAGTATCGAACCCCGCGATATAGGCAACCCGCAGCGAATCCTCACGAGCGAGCCGCACCGCATTGGCCTGCACCTCCTCCGGCGTCAGCTCCACCACGGCCTTCCCCTCTGCGGGCGGCACGATGTCCAGCTCCTCATACCCGCGGAAGACACTGTCCTTGTCCAGGACCAATGTCAGGGAAGTCTCCCCCTCCGAAAGGGCAAGCCGTCCATAGCCGAACCGTCCTCCGGAAGAAGCCCAGACGAGGATGTCCCCCCGCCCGAACGTCGCATGGGACAATCCGTTGCGGTCGCTGATATCCGTCACCGCCGTATAGAACTCGGAGTAATTGTAAATCTTATATTCGACCCGTGCCCCCTCCACAGGCACTCCGGCAGCATCCGTCACTGTCACCGTCACCCGCTCGACAGGGGCGTAATTCGAGGTCACGTTTATCTCAGTATAGCAGTCGGTCCGGGAAATGACATCCTCCGGGCCCTCATAGCGGCCGAATACATTGGTATGCATCATCACACCGCGCAGGGCTGTGGAACTGAACCAGGCCACGTCCAGCTCGGGCTCCGGCTCGCAGGCTCCGAGGTAGTGCCAATGCCCGTCCACCCAGGCCTCGACCCAGGCATGATTGTCGTCGGTATGGGCCCATCGCGGGGTGTACACCTGACGGGCAGGAATCCCCACGGTGCGCAGGGCGGCCACCAGCAGGACCGACTCCTCTCCGCAGCGGCCGTATCCCGTCCGGATCGAGGCCAATGGCGAGGAGGTCCGGGCATCCGAGGGAGTGTAGGTCACCCGCTCGTGGCACCAGTGATTGACCTCCAGCACCGCATCGTGCATCGACAGTCCACGCACCCTGCCGCTCAAGTCCTCGTAGCACTCCGTCCGGAACTCATCCAGAGTCTCGTTATTGACCCGCAGCGGCAGCACGAAATGCCGGAACAGTTCCTCGGGCACCTCCCGTCCCCACGGCATCTCTTCCCTGGCCCTGAACACTGTCCTCACCCCGTCCAGATACAGCTGCGGACTATAGTCAGCCACATCCCCCACCGGCATATACGCATAGAGGAACTTCATCGCTTCCCGCTCCTGCCGGTCAGCACAGCCCGAGAGCACCTGCTCCATATCCATACCATCACCTATCGCAGCCGCCTTGGCCGCCAGATCTTTCTTAACAAGAGAACGCTCCCCGCACGCTGTCATCAGCAGCGCCAGCATGGGAACGAGACATATCAGAATGTATTTTTTCATTGTACTTGGTTTTTATCTGTTTTCCGAAAAAATTCTCGATTTCCGTATCTTCACACCGCTGGACGTTTCCTGCGTTTTCGTCTCACCTTCCGAAGGTGGGGAGGACCTCACGCGTTAAGAAGCATTACGAGATGCGGTTGAGTTCCCGGACAATCATATTCTTGGCCTGCAGCAAAGCCTTAAGCTCGCGCATGGTCTTCTGCAGGCCGGACTCGGCTGGCTCCACGGAGGACTGTTCCTCCTGACCTGGAGCTGACAACGCCGCGTCACGGACGCTTCCGCTCTGGAGGCGCCCCAGCTCCGCCATCAGCAGGGAGCAGGCATGCTCGACATATTTGAGTTTGTATACCAACACGGCCTTAGGCACGTTGATATCTATGGTATTGCGCTCAGGTATCTGGGACTTGAGATACTCCTTGACGTTGATGACGTACTTGGCCTCTGTGATGTCTACCACGGCTACCGACACCTGCGGGTCCTGGCAGTTGACGAACTGCCTGAGTATCCGGCCCTGCAGCACTTCGGGGTCCCTCCCGGCCTCGGAAGAGTCCTCCTCGAGCAGCTGTTCCCGGAAAGAGAAATACATCCGGTATATCCTTTGGCACAGCGGGTTCTGAAGTTCCAGGCCATCGTCCTGCAGCTGGGCCGAGATATACTCCGCGACGGTAATACGGATGACCGGAGCCTCCGCACCATAGGTCTTGCTGCCATCGAATGTCAGGATGTATTCCCCGAACTTCAGCAGGTAATAGATCAGATCCCGCTCGGCCGGATCCAGCAGCGGTATCGGATTCACAGCCGTCTCCGCCAAAGACGGACTGCCGGCAGAGGCCGCACCTCCTCCGAAAGGGCCTGCATTGTCCTGTCCATAAGCGCCGTCCCCCGCAGCAGGAGCGCCGTACTCCCGGCCGTCCTCCCCGTCCGCAGCCCGCACCGCATCCTCCGCAGCCGCACGCCGGGCCGCCGCCTCTTCCCTCCGCCGCTGCTCGAACTGCCCGGACTCTATCCGCTTGCGCCGCACCCTCGCCACCTCCGCGAAGAGCACGTCCTCCTTCATCCCCAGCCGCTGGGCGCACTGCTCGATATAGACCGACCGCGCTATCTGGTCCGGAATGACCGCTATGGTATCTATGATATCCCTGATCAGCTCCGCCTTCCGGATGGGATCGCGTTCGATGGTGGAGGAGAGCAGGTCGTATTTGAACTCTATGAAGTCGGTCTCGTGCTTCGACAGGAAGTCCAGAATCTCCTGCCTCGTGTGGGAGCGGGCGAAGGAGTCGGGATCCTCCCCGTCCGGCAGCAGCACCACCTTGATGATCATTCCCTCCTCGAGCAGCATGTTGATACCGCGGAGGGAGGCCTTGATGCCTGCCGCGTCTCCGTCGTAGAGCACGGTGACATTGTTCGTAAAACGCTTGATGAGCCGGATCTGGTCCGTGGTCAGTGAAGTACCGGAGGATGCCGTAACATTCTCTATCCCGGCCTGATGCATGGAGATGACGTCGGTGTAACCCTCCACCAGGTAGCATTTCTGCTCGCGGGCGATGGCCGACTTGGCGAAGTAGATGCCGTAGAGGGAACGGCTCTTGTGGTAGATGTCGCTCTCGGGCGAATTGAGGTACTTGGCCACCGTCTTGTCCTCCCGCAGGGTCCTGCCGCCGAAGGCTATTACCCTGCCGCTGAGGGAGTGTATCGGGAAAATGACCCTCTCCCGGAATTTGTCCACCAGTTCCCCTCCATGCTCGTAGCAGAGGCCGGTGGAAAGCAGGTATTCCGCCTTATAACCGTTCTGCAGGGCGGTCCGGGGCAATGTCGCGGCGGCCGGTTCTCCGGCGAAGGACCGTCCGGAGGGGGACCATCCCAGCCCGAATTTGCGGATCGTCTCATCGGAGAATCCCCTCTTCTGCCGGAAGTAGGACAATCCCACGGAATGTCCCTCCGCAGTATTGAACAGGGTGTCCGCATAGAACCTGGAGGCAAATTCCGAAACGGCTATCATCGACTCCCGCTTGAGGCGGTCGGCCGTATCCTCGGCGCTCTCCTCCTGCTCGTGGACCTCTATCCCGTATTTGCGGGCAAGGTATTTCAGAGCCTCGGGATAGGTCATCTGCTCGTGCTCCATGACGAAGGTCACGGCGCTGCCGGCCTTGCCGCACCCGAAGCACTTGAAGATGCCCTTGCTCGGGGAGACCGAGAACGAAGGAGTCTTCTCGTTGTGGAAGGGACAGCAGGCTATGTAGTTGGCTCCGCGCCTTTTCAGGGTGACGAAGTCGCTGATGACATCGACTATCTCGGTCGCGTCCAGTATCTTTTCTACGGTGGCTCTGTCTATCATAGGTTACAAAAATATGGAATTTTGAAATATTCTGTCTATTTTTGTTTGATTTTGCATTATATCAACGATATGCCCGACTACAATGTAAAGAACATTTCCTCCCTGAAGACCAGGATCCAGATCTTCGACAAGATCATAGTGGTCGTCTGGGTCGGTCTGATAGTCCTGATATACTTCGACATAAGCTGGGCGGTAGCCGTTATGCTAGTGGCCCAGCTGGCACTGTACATCATCCGCCGCAGGATGAAGAAGGACTTGAATCAGAAAGAGATACTGGCCAAGATGGTGGAGGAGCGCACAGCCGGACTCCGGAAGGAAAGGGACAAGGTGGTGCAGGAGTCCAAAGAGCTCTCAGACGCCCTCGAGGCCCTGGCCAAGGCTCAGAACGAACTGGTACGCAAGGAGAAGATGGCCACGGTCGGCAACCTCACCTCCGGTTTAGTGGACCGTATCCTCAATCCCGTCAACTACATCAACAACTTCTCAGGCCTGACCATCAGCACCCTGCAGGAGCTGCGCGGCGAGATAGACTCCGTCCGGGACAGCATCCCCGCCGACAAGTACGAGGATATCTGCGAGACCCTGGAGATCATCGACACCAACCTCAGCAAGATCAACGGCCACGGCTGCAACACCGTCCGCATAGTCAAGGCCATGGAGGAGCTCATCAAGACCCGCCACAGCAACATCACCCTCACCGACATCCGGACAGTCTGCAAGGTCAATGTGGAACTGGCCCGCAAGCATTTCGCCAAGACCATCGAGCTCAACGGCATAGACCTGCGCCTCAACGTGCCCGACACTCCCGTCAACGCCGAGATCAGCATCGACGAGATGAACAAGGTGATGCACCACCTCATCTCCAACAGCATCTACGCCGTCAGCAAGAAGCTCCAGAAGCAGAACTTCTCCCCCGAGATAGTAATCCGCGTCATCCCCCTGCCGGACGACCGGACCGAGATATCCATAAGAGACAACGGCATCGGCATCGAGGACACCATCAAGTCCCGCATCTTCGAGCCGTTCTTCACCACCAAACCCACCTCAGAGGCCGCAGGCACCGGTCTCTATCTGTGCCGCGAGATGATTCTCAACCACAAGGGAACCATCGACGTGGAAAGCCGTCAGGGCGAATACACAGAGTTCCGCATCACCATTCCCAACTCTCAAAACATCACAGCCGATGAATGAGGATTCGTACCAGGAACTGGCCCGGCTCCGGGAGCAGGTGGCCAAGCAGGAGAAAATGGCCTCCCTCGGCATGCTCACAGCAGGCATAGCCCACGAGATACAGAACCCGCTGAACTTCGTAATCAATTTCAGCAAGATGTCCGGCAAACTGCTCGAGGACTTAGAAGAGATCCTCACAGGAGCCGGAGAGGGCCTCTCCGATGACGACCGGGAGGAGCTCGGCGAGATCATGGGAGACCTCAAGGACAATATCCGGCGCATCTGTGAGAACGGCGAGCGGGCCTCCAGCATCATCCGCAACATCCTGCTCTACTCCCGCGGCAAGGAGGACGAATACCTTCCCACCGACCTCTGCCGCCTGACCAAGGAATACGTCGCCCTCTCCTACCACGCCATGCGGGCCAACCACAAGAACTTCAACGTCACCTTCGAGGAGGACTACGACGAGACCCTCCCCCAGGTCAACGTCATACCCCAGGACTTCAGCCGGGCAGTGCTCAACATCATGAACAACGCCTGCTACGCCGTCTTCTCCAAGTCGCGCGGAGCCACTGACTGCTGTTACACTCCCACCATACGGATCTCCCTCCGCCGGGACGGAGACAGCGCCCGCCTGGTCATCGAGGACAACGGCACCGGCATCCCCAAGGACATCCGCAGACATCTGTTCACCCCCTTCTTCACCACCAAGCCGGTGGGCGAGGGCACCGGACTGGGCCTGTCGATCACCAAGTCCATCATCGAGCAGAAGCACCGCGGGAAGATAGAAGTCGAGTCCGAGCCGGGACAGTACAGCCGGTTCATCATCACCATTCCACTCAATCTGAAAAAATAGAAATTTCCTATGGCACTCAAAATACTCAGCGTAGACGACGAGGTAGATTTGGAAATCCTGCTGACCCAGTATTTCCGCCGCAAGATAAAGAAGGGCGAGTACGAGTTCTCCTTCGCCCACAACGGAGTCGAGGCCCTCAAGATGCTCCTCGAGCATCCGGATTTCGACATCATCCTGAGCGACATCAACATGCCCGAGATGGACGGCCTGACCCTCCTCTCCAAGATCAACGAGATGCGCAATCCGGCCCTCAAGTGCATCATGGTCTCCGCCTACGGTGACATGGACAACATCCGCAGCGCCATGAACCAGGGCGCCTTTGACTTCACCACCAAGCCCATCGACCTGGGCGACCTCGAGCGGACCATCGAGAAGGCCGCCGAGCAGATAGCCTTCGTCAAGAAGGCCCAGGAAGAGCACTCCCAGCTGACCTCGATCCAGAACGACCTGCACGTGGCCCAGGAGATACAGGAGACCATCCTGCCCAAGGAGCTGCCCGCCTTCCCGGAGGAGATACGGCGCCGCTTCGACCTGGCCGCCGGCATGAAAGCCGCAAAATATGTCGGAGGTGATTTCTACGATTACTTCAAGATAGACGGCACCCGCCTCGGCATAGTCATCGGCGACGTCTCAGGTAAGGGAGTCCCCGCAGCCATCTTCATGGCCATCAGCCGGACCATCCTGCGCACCATCGCCCTCTCCTGCCCCTCATGCGCCGACTGCCTCCGCCAGGCCAATGAGATCCTCAGCAACGACAGCGTCGAGGACATGTTCGTCACCGTCTTCTACGGCATCATAGACCTCAGCACCGGCCACATCAAGTACAGCAACGCCGGTCACAACCCGCCCATAGTCATCCGCCGCGCCGACAGCAGCGTCACCACCCTCGAACCCACCGGCGACATCGCACTCGGAGCCGTCCCCGGCATCACCTACAGCGAGAAAGAGACCGTCCTGGCCCCCGGCGACAGCCTGCTGCTCTACACCGACGGAGTCACCGAAGCCATGAACTCCGCCGGGGAGCTCTTCGGCACCACCCGCCTGCTGGAGCTCTGCTCCTCCAGCCCCGCCGGTGACACCCACGCCGACACCGACCCGGCCGACGCCAATCCCGCTGATGACAGCCCATCGGCCCTGCTCTCCCGCATCAATTCATCCCTGACCGCCTTCACCGCCGGCACCCCCCAGTCCGACGACATCACCCTGCTCGCCGTCACCTACCGCTGACGGCGGAGCAGTCCTCGAATCTCGCTCCCCTTCTAGGACTTGAACCTAGGGCCCCCTGATTAACAGTCAGGTGCTGGAATTTGGTTTGCAGTAAATTACACTATCAATATCAGTAAGTTATGAAGCCTTGTCTTGACTGTATGGCTTTGTGGTTTACATGACGGTTTACATTCGGGTGTAAATCCAGAACTGGTTAAACATTAAATGATATCTTTGTAAATCAATAAGTTGTATTAGTCGATATGTAATATCACGAAGATTATAGAGGCCTCAGCTCAACTGTCATGCCCATTGCCGCTGCTATCTTGTAGAGTGTTGCGACCGTGGGTATGGTAAGACCTCGCTCCACACGGGAGATATAGCCTTTATCCGCTCCTATGCGCTTGGCCAGCTCTGCCTGTGTAAGTCCTGCATTCTTCCTTGCATCCAGAAGAATCTGAGCATTGTACTCCTCCCATGCATGGTTTATCGCTGCTTCTCTCTGAGGCGTACCTTTTGCTCCGAACTCCTTCTCAAGTTCTGCGCTAACATCATAAATGTCATTTGTGCTCATAATATTCATTTTTTAACTTTATTGCTTTATCTATCTCGCTTTTAGGGGTCTTCTGTGTCTTCTTCTTGAAGCAGTTGAAGAGAATGACTATCGTATCTCCGTCATAGGTAAAGAGCAGCCGGAACTCATTGTTTCCATAGTTCACCCTAAACTCGTATATTCCGTCCCTTATAAACTTGATGTAATGATGCGGCATCTTGTCCTCCGTCTCAAACAGCAGCAACGCACGCAGTATCTTCTTCCTCTCCTGCTCCGACAACTTTGCCATAAATTCGGCATAGTACCCCTTGTATGCGATTATCCTTTTCATGCTGCAAAGATACAAAAGTTATATAAAAATACAACCCAAGGGGTATGTTTTTCTCTTACTCCTACGCCATGTTTCTTCAAATTTTCAATTTATACTCCCCTCTTGGAATTAGTGCGTATTGACATTAACTTTTTATATTTTTAGACATATAACTCATATAGTCTTGTTCTGATTGTTGCGGTTGCTGTTTGTCAGATTTTCTTTGATTATATAAGTTTCTTGTCATAGAAATCGCATCATTTATAGCCGATATATAAGACGGGAGAAACTGTCTAAAATCAGAATATGATGTTGTAAGTGAATTAATACAAAATTCTATATATTCTTCCGCCATTGGACGAACGTCCGGAGGGAACGATAGTCGCCTTGGCTTGCAACGGGATATATCAAGGCGTGGCCGTCTTGTCGGATGCGCTCCGGCCGGATGCTGCCTCTGCCATTGCCCGGCTCCGTTCCCTTGGCATGGAAAAAATACAAGTACTTTCGGGGGATAAGCAAGAGATTGTCCGTACCTTTGCCGCTCAGGTGGGCATCACCGAGGCATTCGGCGACCTGCTACCCGAAGACAAGCTCCGGCACATCGAGGAGTTGAAACATTCGCCCAAGGTGCACGCTGCTTTCGTCGGCGACGGAATGAATGACGCTCCCGCCTTGGCCTTGAGCGATGTCGGTCTGGCAATGGGCGGATTGGGAAGCGATGCGGCTATCGAGAGCGCCGACGTTGTTCTTCAGACCGATTCCCTTTCCCGCATAGCCGATGCCATCCGGATGGGACGGCGCACGCGGCGGGTTGTCTGGGAGAATGTGGTCTTGGCTTTGGGGACGAAGCTCTTGGTCTTGCTCCTGGGCTTTTGTGGCGTGGCGACGCTTTGGGAGGCGGTGTTTGCTGATGTCGGCGTGGCCTTGCTCGCTGTATTGAATACGATGAAACTTAGAATACATCATGAAGACTGACGATTTAATCCAAAAGTTGGAGGCGCGGGGTGTGAAGCCGACAGCCATCCGTCTGCTGATCTTGAAGGCGATGCTGGACTCGGATCATGCCGTCTCGCTCCCTGAATTGGAAGGCACGCTCGAGACGGTCGATAAATCTTCCATCTTCCGCACGGTGATGCTTTTCCTTTCCCATCACCTGATACATGGCATTGCCGACGGGAGCGGAATGTTGAAGTATGCCGTCTGCTCCGACGATTGCCATTGCGAGGCGAATGAGTTGCATACCCATTTCTATTGCGAGCATTGCCACAAGACGTTTTGCCTGACGGGACTTCCTGCGCCTTTGGTGAAACTTCCGGAGGGATTTAGCGTGAGCAGCGTGAACTATGTGGTGCGGGGGATTTGCCCGGAATGTAGGGGAATTGACAATTGACAATGGAGAATTGATAATTTATTAGGAGATAATAGATGATGATGGAGACAAAGAGTATTCCTGTTTTAGATATGACGTGTGCCGTATGTGCCGGCAATGTCGAGAAGATTGTCCGTGGCTTGCCGGGCGTCCAAGAGGCGAATGTGAATCTGGCGGCGAATCTTTTGACCGTAACTTTCGACCCGCAACTCCTTTCGGTCGAGGCAATGCAGCAGGCCGTCCGCCACGGCGGATATGATTTGGTGATAGAGGAGGAAGACCCTGTCGCTATCCAAATGCAGAAGGAGCGCGAGGCTTATCTCCGGATGCGCAACAATACCATCGGGGCATGGGTCGTCTCGGTTCCCCTTTCTGTCCTCAGCATGATGCATCTCGATATGCCGTATATGAATTGGCTGCTGATGGGCATGGCTTTGGTCGTGATGCTATGCTTTGGCCGTGCGTTCTACGTGAATGGTTGGCGTCATGCCGTCCAAGGGAGCGCGAATATGGATACGTTGGTGGCGCTCAGTACGCTCATCTCATTCCTCTTTAGCGTATTTAATACCGTCTGCCCGGACTTCTGGCTGGAGCGTGGCTTGCAGCCGCATGTTTATTACGAGGCTTCAGGCATGATTATCTCTTTCGTCTTGTTGGGCAAACTGTTGGAGGCTCGTGCCAAGCAGAGCACCTCGTCTGCCATCCGCAGCTTGATGAACTTGCAGCCCAAGACCGCCCACCAGCTGAAGGACGGCTTCGAGGAAGATGTCCCGATTGCTTTCCTCCGTGTCGGCGATATCGTGATTGTCCGTCCGGGCGAACAGATTCCCGTCGATGGCGTTGTTTCGGAGGGCATTTCTTCCGTGGACGAGAGTATGCTGACCGGCGAATCGCTTCCGGTCGAGAAGCAAGTCGGCGACCGCGTCCTGGCAGGTACGATTAACCAAACGGGTTCCTTCCAAATGGAGGCGACGAATGTAGGCAAGGCCACGGTGCTGGCGCAAATCGTCCGCCGCGTGCAAGAGGCGCAGGGCAGCAAGGCTCCGGTGCAGCGTATCGTCGATAAAGTCAGTGCCATCTTCGTCCCCGTGGTTGTCGGCATCGCGTTGCTGACGTTTGTCGTGTGGCTGGTCGTGGGCGGGACGGCGATGTTCTCTTACGCTCTGCTCTCGGCGGTTTCTGTCTTGGTGATTGCTTGCCCTTGTGCATTGGGATTGGCGACGCCGACGGCTCTGATGGTGGGTATCGGCAAGGGCGCGGAGCAACACATTCTTATCCGCGACGCTTCGGCCTTGGAGAACTTGTGCCATATCGATACCATCGTCTTTGATAAAACGGGTACGCTGACCGAAGGCAAGCCCAAGGTGCTGGATACCTGGTGGGACAAACAGACCTTCGACCCTTCTCTCCTCAGCATCCTCTACGCCGCCGAGCACCGTTCCGAACATCCGCTGGCTTCGGCTCTAACGGAATATATCGAACCGATGCATCCCTCGGCTATCCAGGGCGGCACGTTTGAAAGCATCACCGGCCGGGGCATCCAATTTACTTTCGATGATACAACCTATTGGGTGGGAAGCCGCGCCTTCCTCGACGATTTCGGAGCAGTGTTGCCCGACGCAGCCCGCCTTGCCTTGGATAAGTGGGAGAGTGCCGGCTACAGCGTCGTCTTCTTCGGTCGTGGCGCGGAGGTGTTGGTCCTCTTTGCCATTTCCGACCGTCTGAAGCAGACTTCGGCTCAGGCTGTTGCCCAACTGCACGAGGCGGGCATCGAGGTGCATCTCCTGACGGGCGACGCCGAGCGTCCGGCCAAACAAATCGCCAGGGAAGCGGGCATCCGTCATTGGAAAGCACAAACCCTTCCTTCGGACAAGGAAGATTATATCGTCGCCCTGCAACAGGCGGGTCGCCGCGTGGCGATGGTCGGCGACGGCATCAAC
>DVGV01000044.1 GCA_018712545.1 Candidatus Coprenecus merdigallinarum
GCTGCGGTCGACATAGTTCTCCCCTGGACCGCGTCCGTACCAGGTCACGTCATTCATGCTCACCGGCAGACGGAAGCGCACACCGATACGGGGCACCTCCGGACGGGCCTTCAGCCCCACGCGGGATTCCTGTCCCGGAGTATAGGTCGCGGTCAGAGTGGCCTCCGAAACTTCGGACGAAACCTCGGGCATCAGCGCCGGAGTAAAATGCAGCCGGGCATCCACCACCCCGTCGGGATGTACGCGGTACTCGACTACATACTTGTTGCCGGCCGCCAGCAGATATTCCACCGTCATCACCGCATCCGCGCCGTCCATGACAGCCGACACGGAGCCGACCTTCAGCTCCCGCGAAGAGGTCTTCCAGATCTGCAGCCGCTTGGGAGCCCCGTTACCGTAGTCATTGTCATTGGGCCCGCGCCAGAAATTGGGACGAAGTCCGAAGCCGTCGGCGAAATACTCGACCCCGCGCACCTTGTAGGAGGTGACGGCAGCCTCCGAGCGGTCAAATACCCAGGACACCGAGGATGAGGATATCCGCACCACGCCCTCCGACGATACGGAATCAATCGACAGAGCCGGTCCGCGGCCCTCAGCATACGCAGGACGCTCCCCGCTCACAGGGAAGGCTATCTGGTCCGAAGCCAGCACATGCCCGGCGGGGATACCCGGAACACCGGAGCGCTGCTTCATATAAAGGTTCAGAAAATACTCCACACCGGAACCGCTCATAGCAGGCAGCTCTATCGACACCTCGGCGGTATCCTGAGGAGCGGCATCCACGGAAAATTCCCCGGAAGCGGCCGTCCGTCCGTCAGCTGTCAGCTCATACTCAAAGTCATAGGCACTCAGTGAGGTAAAATAGAAACGGTTCACGACCTCTACGGTCACCCGTCCGTCGGCAGGCACCGAGGCAAATGAGAGCCGTCCGGTGGTCAGGACACGCTCGGCCGTAGGCTCATCGACGTATCCGGAGGGGAGGAATGCGGCATTCTGGTAGGCATGCTTGACCTCCGTCATTCCGGGATGGGGATTGCGGTCGGGATTGACAATACCGTTGCAGAGGAAGTTGCCGTCACTCGGAGCATTCTCCCCGAAGTCTCCGCCGTAGGCCCAGAAGCCTCCGTCACGGTCCTGCCACAGGCCCTGGTCCACCCAGTCCCAGATGTATCCGCCCTGAAGGTTGGGATAGCGGTAGATCTCATCCCACTGCAGGGAGAGGCTGCCGGAAGAATTGCCCATGGCGTGGGAATACTCCGAGGGCACTACGGGACGGTCGCTGCCGGAGCGGCCTATCGCCCGCAGCCATTCGGCGCCGGGATACTGCGGCACGTACATGTCGCTGTTCCACTCCCACTGCGCCCTCTCGTAGCAGACGGGACGGTTCATGCCGGAGAGCTCGCGGTCCTTGATCCAGAGGTAGGTCTGGTAGAAGTTGTAGCCGTTGCCGGCCTCGTTGCCGAGGGACCAGACGGTGATGCAGGGGTAGTTCTTGTTGCGCTCGTACATGTTGATGGTACGGTCCATGTGGGCGGCGAGCCACTCGGGGTTGTTGCCGAGGGTTCCGCCCTTGCGCAGGTTGTAGTACATGCCGTGCGACTCGATATTGGCCTCATCGTAGACGTACAGTCCGTACTGGTCGCAGAGCTCGTAGAAACGGCGGCCCTGGGGATAATGGGCCAGACGGACGGTATTGATGTTGTTCTGCTTCATCAGCTCCAGGTCACGGCGGATCAGGTCCTCGGTGACATAGTGGCCGGTAAGGGGATTGTGCTCGTGGGTATTGACGCCCTTGAGCTTGACGGGCTGGCCGTTGACGTAGAAGAGCACGTAGGGACGGCCCTCGGGAGAGAGCTCTCCGGAGGGCTTGATCTCGAACTTTCTGAAGCCCACGTGATAGGGCACGGTCTCCACCGCCTGTCCGTCAGCATAGACGGTCATGGTCAGCCGGTACAGGTCCGGATGCTCGGCCGACCAGGGCCTGACGTCCGGGATACGGCTCTCGAAGCGCACCTCAGAGGTACCGCCGGCATCCAGGCCGACCTCCTGAGCCTCAGACCATACCACAGCTCCGTCCGGTCCGGTCAGGGTCCCGCGCAGCACGGCCTCTGAGCCCTCCGCGGCGGTATTCTTCAGCACAGCCCTCACCGACAGCAGACCGTCGGTATAGGTGTCGTCCAGCGTGGACACTATCGCAAAATCCTTCAGTGCGGCCTCCCTCGGCTGGCACCACAGGTATACATCCCTCTCGATACCGCTCATCCGCCAGAAGTCCTGGCACTCCAGATAGGAGCCGGTGCTCCAGCGGTAAATCTTCAGCACCAAAGTGTTCTCGCCGGGCACGAGATAGTCGCTCACCGCAAACTCTGCCGAGGTCTTCGAGTCCTCGCTGTAGCCCACCTCGCGTCCGTTCAGGTACACATACACGCCGGACTTGGCCCCGTCGATATTCAGGAATATCTCGGAACCGTCCCAGGACTCGGGTACGGTGAACTCCCGGCGGTAGACTCCCACCGGATTGTCCTCGGGCAGCACGGGCGGCGTAGGATTGCGCGGCTTGAACTCATAGCCGTGGTTGGTATAGATGGCCGTACCGAAGCCCTGCACTTCCCAGTTGCCCGGCACGTTGATATCGTGCCACCCGGAGTCATCCACTGAAGGATCGGTAATATTCTCCGGCAGGTCACGGTAAGCGTCAACGAAGTAGAACTTCCACACCCCGTTGAGCAGCAGGTAACGGGGGCTGTTCTCATAGCGGTACGCTGCGGCTGTCGCCGAGTCGGGATAGCTCATGAAAGCCGTCCGGGGATATTCCCGGTTCACCTCCACAGTCTGTACATCCTGCCAGTAAGGCAGCCGGTCCTCCTGTCCCTGAGCGGCCAGAACCGCCGGACAGAGCACAAGTGCGAGAGAAATCAGTGTATTCTTCATAACCGTCATAAATTAAAAAAAGGCTGTGTCGAAATGCTTCAACCACAGCCCATTATTTCTAAAGTCTATTTGGAGGTGTGTCAGAATGAGTAAAATGCAAGACGTCGAAGTTCACGTGGCTGAAGATGCCGCAGCAGTTTACCCGTTATGACACTCCGTAAATTACATTATAGCGTTGGCCTTCAGGCAGGAAACCACTGCTACTGCCACGAACACCAGGCAGATGATGGTAGCCACGATGTAGGAAATCACCTTCAGGCGGCCGATCCATATATTGTTGTTCCAACCGAGAGTGTGGAATGCGCTCCAGAAACCGTGGGTCAGGTGCATCCACAGAGCCACGAACCAGATGATGTACAGGACGGTCACCCACCATGAGCCGAAGGTCTCGAGCAGCAGTCCGTAGGGATCGGCGAGCTGGTCGTGAGGCACGCCCTGGAACTGCAGCAGCTGCATGTCAGCCCAGAAGTGAGTCAGGTGGAAAGCCAGCAGACCGAGAACCACGATACCGAGGACGAGCATGTTCTTGGCTGCCCAGTTGTCGGCCTGGCTCTTGTTGGCTACGGCGTAGCGGTTGTTGCCGCGGGCCTTGTAGTTGGTCCATGAAAGGTAGATGGCATAAATGATGTGGATAATGAATCCGGCTGCAAGGATGGGCACCATCACTGTAATGATGGGCAGGGCCATGAAGTCACAGCCTGCCCTGAAAGCGTCGGCGCTGATGAGGGACAGACCGTTGATGGTCGCATGCAGGAGAAGGAAAATTATCAGGAATAATCCCGTTACACTCATTATAAGTTTTTTCCCGATGGAAGAAGTAAAAATATTAGCCATTGTGTCGTGTTGTTTTTGTTTTTCGGGGCAAAGATACAATAAAAAATGAGACGTCAAATGGTTTATTGATGATTATATCTGTCTACTTCAGTAAATGTATATGTCTGTATCGACACATAGCCATAGCGTCCGGTATAGGACAGTCCATAAGAGGAAATGTCGCAGATGTTGTGGTCCGAAGGCACGAACACGTCATCGTCCGTATTCTCAATGTCCCCAAAGTCCAACCTGTGGACAACGGTATCCCTCCCGTCAAATACTATAAGGGCATGATCCAGCTTGTATCCGGAAATCTTGCCTGAAGGCATGGCAACGGGGACCCATTCGAAAACAGGGGGCCTTTCTTCAAAAAAAGATACCGCCGAATCCGCCTTGAGACTGAACACCTCCAAGGTATCGTCCGGAAAAGGATGCCCCACTGACAATACCTTTATATCCGAACCGCTTTTGTTTTCATAGGCAATTGTCGCAGAAAGCTCATAAGTTATTAACCGTCCGTTACGGCAACTGCACAGCAGTCCTGCCGCCAGAGCCGCAACCGCTAGAATGACAACTTTTTTCATCATTATTATTATAACAATTAAGTAATATCTGAAGATTTTCAAGTTTATCTCCCAACACCATAGGTCTATCAAGGTATGAGAAATCTGTTGATTTTGTATCAACAATTACTTCTTCTGAATCAGATTCAATATCGAATCCCATGTTGTCCAGAGAACACGAATGTAAAAAAAGATAGGAAACCATTAAAAAGAGGATAATAAAGTTTACTTTCATAAGAATCTGTTTAAATTTATTTATAATTAGTTGTAAATCAGTAGGTTAATTGGAATATTTTTCATA
>DVGV01000045.1 GCA_018712545.1 Candidatus Coprenecus merdigallinarum
ATCTCCATCAGTGACAGCCTCACAGTCACAAGTGCACAGCGCATAAGCGTAAATGCCGACTGCACTCTGGAACAGTACTCCCTCGAAGACATCCGCAAGGAGGACATAATGATCTTCCCGGGAGGCATGCCGGGCACATCCAATCTGGCCGCCTGCACTCCGCTGATGAATAAGATGCAGCGGCACTTCGCCGAAGGAGGCAAAGTGGCGGCCATCTGCGCTGCCCCCGGTTTCGTTCTGTCCCAGCTTCCGCTGGAGGAAGTAATCAAGGCCAACGGCGGCCTCCGCATGGCTAGCTACGAGGGCTGTGAGAACCCCCTCCTTGAAAAAGGAGTAACCGTCATCGACCCCCGCCAGGGTGTAATCGCCGACAGCAATATCATCTCTGCCAGCGGCCCCGGTCATGCAGTGGCATTCGGCCTCAAGATTCTGGAGCACATAGCCGGATCCAAGACAGCCGACACTGTCGCCAAGGCCCTCATGCTTTAGACTTCATCCTCCTCACTTCCTCACGGTACTTTGAAGGAGAGATGCCGGTCTCATCACGGAATACCCGGAAAAAAGAGGCGGCCGAATTGTAACCCAGTCTCTCATATATATTCTTGATCTGGACATCCTTTTCCAGGTCAGAGAGAATTTCGGTCGCCTCCGCTATCCGGTACATATTGATGTATCCCCAGAAGGATTTGTCCGCATAGCGGTTGATTACTCTTGAAATATACGTTCTGTTGGTCCCGAGCATGGAAGCGAGCTCGTCCAGAGAGATACTGTTGGAACGGTAGACGTGATCCTCGCGCATGATTTTCTCCAGTTTACCGAACAGCTCATCTTCTGCAGAATCCGCGGAGACCTTACCTGCAGGAGCCGCTTCCCGTTTCAGATAGTTTCTCAACATCTCATCCCTTTTCATATATTCCTGATTGCGCAGCACAAGTTCTTTATTAAGCCTGCTCTGACCTACATACCGATAAATGAAAAAAGCGCAGGTAAGAATACTCAGTATGCATATGAACATCGTGACGTACATATCGTACTGCCGCTTGCGGATGATACTCTGCAACGAAGCCTGCTCATACAGGTCCAGAAGGTCATTGAAGGATGTCTCCTTATCAAGGTTAAGAAGACTGTCCCTGGAAGACGACGCCATCCTGTAATACCGATAAGCTTCAGGGATATTGCCTTCGGCCTCGTACAGGTCGGCAAGCTGCCCCAGCAGGGCATACCTGTAACGGACATTGTTATTCCTGTTGACGGCATTCAGTGTTCCTGTAAGAAAATTCTCCGCTTCCTGGAATCTGCGGGACTGTATCAGCATCCGGCTGTATGGAAAGGCCAGTTCATAATAGAAGTCAGGGTCCGAATTCCTGGCAGCTGCAAATCCTTTTTTCAGCAGATCCTCCGCCACGGACGTATCACCGCGATGGAGCGCGGCATCTCCCAATACCATATATATACGCGGGTAAACCAAAGTGTAATTTTCCTGATCTGCAATCCGCTTAGCCTCATCGGCATAACGCACGGCCTCCTCATAATCACCCTTAACCATAAGCATCATTGCCATCACGACCTGTGCGGAGCACATCATGAACGGATCCTGCATATTCTCGGATCCTATCTCCATGGCCTGTCTGGCATATTTGAGGCCGACAGTATCCCGTCTGTAAAAATAAATCATGCTGATATTATGCAGGGCAGCGCAGGCATTGAGCATATTCCCGTCTTCCCTGAACCAATTGAGAGCGTCGGTCAGATGCGCCAGCGCGGCCGGATAATCGAAACCGGCCTTTATCTCATACGACGCGCGGATACCGTTGAACATAGCGGACAGATCCGGGTAATCCTGCCAGTAATCAAATTCCGAAAGCGTATCCAGATATGCAGCCGCCTTAGGATAATTATCCAGGAAAATCGCAGCCTGTGCCGAATGCAGTCCCGAAAGCAGGACCAGCCTCCTGTTCATTCCTTCATCTCTTGCTGAAAAGACCCTCCCGGCATCCAATGAAAGGCTGTCGAATGAGAACTTTCCAGGGCAATGTTGAAATTAACCTCACAGACTACCTCTATCTTCAGGAGCAGTCACACTACCACGTGCTGCTGACAGCCATGGGCGATAAGGAAGGAACCACACAGTCATTCCAGCACATAGAGTTCAATACTACAGAGAAGACAATGGAACCTCCTGTCGTCACAGTAACCCCGATCGACAACCCCAACGGCCCCAACGACCCGTTCGAGGTATGGTTCAATGTAAGGAACACCGGTAATGTGGATGTCGTATCCGCCAGGTACGCAGCCAACTATGAGAGAGACTGGGCCGCAGCACTTCAGTACATGAGCTACGCAGACATAGCTGCCTCCGGAAATGCCTTCTCCGAGGCCGAAGTCGCACAGATCAACACTGCTGAGGGTCTCAACATCCGTTTCACTACAATAGACGGAATGACCACCAGACTTGCTGTCCTCGCATACAATCTTGAGCAGACCCCGAATGTTCTCGAGGAAGGCTCACCGGCCATCGCCGACAACACTTCAGACTACATGCCTGACGCCGAAAGAGTAGAGTCAGAACTCTTCTCTGCCCTCGAAGGTGAGTGGACGATGACCGCCAACGTAGCTTCCTATGACTACTATCAGGGCGGCTATGTGGACGAAGGCGCCCAGTCCATCAAAGTCACAGTATACGACGGCATAAACGACTACCCCGAGACACTTCCCTCTGAAGTCTACGAGTACTACGCAGGAATGTCCAAAGAGGAAGTGGATGCCCTCTACGACGAGTTCAAGATGGAGGCAGAGGCCTTCAACGCAAGGGTACGCGGACAGAACCGCCTGATCTGTCTCGGATTCGGATACAGCACAGCCGACTATCCTGCTACTTTCGAGACCATAACTCCCTATGAGCTCTTCTGCAACCCTGACTACAGCTCCTACGACGTGGCGTCCCTCTTCTACGATTTCGGTCCCAAGTGGTATCTCCAGATAGAGGCTGACGGCTCAGTAAGCGCACCGTTCAACTCAGCAAGAATGTATCCCCTCCAGGCATGGACTGACAACATCTACTACCTCGCCGGTTTCAGCGATGCAGGTTACGTATCAGTCGGTGAGAACAACAGCAACATCGAGTTCCCCGTAGAAGTTTCCTCAGACAGGAATACCATTACCGTCAACCCCTATGTGCTGTCCGGAGAAAATCTCTATCCCAACGCAGTATACCTCAACTACGGCTACGCATACCTCGGAGGTAAGAAAATCACATCCTCACTCAGCCTGACCAAGGGATGGACAGGCAACGCATCCTCAGAGGCATCAGCAGCCACCGGAAAGAAGAGCACTGTAAAGGTTCAGTCCGCCAACGGAGCCGCACTCACTACTGATGTAAGGCCCAAGTCAAGGACTTCTTTCCGTACTGCCAGACAGTACCAGAAAGTCGATGACTTCAAGATAGTGTCTCCCGAGGAGTTCCAGGAGAATCTCAAGGCATTCCAGAACAGTTCCAAGTAATCCTGAAAGCTATTGACCGATATGAACTTTAGAATATTCCCTACACTTCTTATCGCCGGAGTGACCATGCTGTTCTCCTGTACAGAACTGCCTGACAAGGACAATGAAGAAGGCGACAACGGCAATCAGGGTGAGATCGGATCATCCGAACTCGTACTGCTTGCCTCCGACATGGTCATCCAGGCCAATGGAGAAGATGCCGTACAGTTCACAGTACTGAGCGACGGTGAACCCGTATCGGAAGGCGTGCGGTTCTACGACGGCAGCACCAACAAGCAGATTGACCTTCCCGATCTAAGATTCACCACTACGGATACCGGCACCTACTATTTCTGGGCCGCATACGGCACGTCACAGACAGACATAGTGACTGTAACGGCTATAGGATTTCCAGTGCCGGAGCTGCCTGATGACCCAGAGCCTGAGAACACCTCATTTGCCCGCAGAGTGCTCCTGACCCAGTTCACCGGCACAGGATGCGGATACTGCCCCGGCATGATTACCCTGCTGCGCAGTCTCATGGAGGACGACGAGTATGCCTCGAAAGTCGTGCTTACGGCATGCCACTCATACAACAGCGATGATCCGGCATATCTTCTGGACAGGCTGGACCAGGCCATGGGCGTCTCCTCATATCCCATGGTAGTAGCCGACATGTACGTGTCTTACAACAACTACAACAACATGAACGGGCTCATGAGCGTCATCGACATGGCTCACGGCAGATCTGCTGCGAAAGCCGGCATATCAGCCAGCGCCGAGCTCAACGGCAACACTCTGGTTGTCCGCGCCTCCATAAAAGCCTCCCAAACATCTGAGTTCCGCATAGGGGCATGGCTGCTCGAAGACGGCATAGAAGGCCGGCAGAGCAACTACAACCCCGGGACCTGGACCGGCAACTACGACGTCCATGACAACTGCATCCGCATTGCTGACAGCCGCGTATCCAACTCCAACTTCACCGGACATTCCCTCGGAACCATAGAGGCCGGAGAGACTGCCGAATACGCGTTTGTCATGACTCTTGAGGACGGGTGGGTAGCCGAAAACTGCCATCTGGCCCTGTTCATAACCACGCCTGAGGATGGTGAAGACTACTTCTCGGTAAACAATGCTGTATCATGCAGCATTAACGGAGAAGTCTCTTTCGACTATCTGAAGTAAGGAGTAAAGGGGAATTATCCCGAAACGATGAAGGCTGCTTCGGAAATGGAATTCCGGGGCAGCCTTTTGATTTATTCGGATGATGAGGTGATGTCTGCCAATTCGGAGGTAATCGCCTGCTGGCGCCGCTTGTTGTACTCGAGGGTAAGGTCATCGGAGAGCTCCTCTGCATTGTCCGTGGCAGTCTGCATAGCGACCATGCGGGCGGCGTTCTCGGCAGTGATGCTGTCGAGCAAGGCATTGTACAGGATAATGCGGATCGCCGAGGGCAGCAGCGCGTCCAGCAGCGTATCAGGGCTCGGCTCAAGAATATAGTCCACAGCGGAGGAACGGTCCACGTTGGCACGGCTCACGCGGTTGAAGGGCAGCAGCTGCTCTCGCATGGGCACCTGACGTCCCATCGAGTGAAAATGGCAGCGGGATATGCAGACGCGGTCGCACCTGCCGGCCAGGAAATCCTCCATCAGCCGGTCCGCAAGGGGGATAATCCCGTCGAAGGAATGTTTCCCGACCAAATGCCGGTAATCCAGGCAAATGTCAATCTCTCCAGACGGTGCCGAAGAACCGGCCGCCTCGGAATTACGCTGCTTCTCCCCGCGTGCGGCGACATACCGGCCCATCCCCTGCACCATCTTCTCCCCTATCGGATACACCGTAACCCGGGAGAATCCCCCGGCGAGCAGTTCCTCCACGGCCGAAACGGCCTCGTGCATGGCATTGGCATTGAAGGCACCGCAGAGCGAGCTGTCCGAGGCAAGGGCTACGAGGCAGGCCCGACGCTTCTCTCCGTGCTCGAGGGTCAGCGGTGAGGCCACCTCCACATCCGGGTCGCTGACCAGAGCCGCCACGATATCGGAGAAACGCCGCTCATACTCCGACAGAGCCACCATCGAAGACTGCACCTTCATCAGCTTGGCCGAAGCGACCATCTTCATCGCCGAGGTGATCTTCAACGTGCTCTGTACGGAAGCGATACGCTCCTTCAACTCTTTCAGCGCAGCCATAGTCCCTAGGATATTTTAAGCGAGGCGGCCACCTCTTCGGCGACTTTCTCTATGGTCCTGCACGCATCGTCAGTGAGTCCGCCGGAGACCAGCATGCCGAATACTCCGGTAGGCTTGAGAGCTTCTATAAGCAGCCGTTCGAAATCGGGCACATGCTCCAGCGGCACGTCCTTGAGCAGTCCGTGGGTACCGCAGTAGAGCACAGCTATCTGCTCACCCACCGGCATGGGAGTGTACTGGGGCTGCACCAGCAGACGGGTGTTCTTGCGCCCGCGGTCCAGCACTGCGGCGGTCACCGGGTCCATATCGCTGCTGAACTTGGAGAAGGACTCCAGCTCGCGGTACTGGGCCTGGTCTATCTTCAGGGTACCGGCCACCTTCTTCATGGCCTTGACCTGGGCGTTGCCGCCCACACGGGACACGGAGATACCCACGTCCACGGCCGGCAGGTTGCCCTCGTTGAACAGGTCGGTATCCAGGAATATCTGTCCGTCGGTAATCGAAATGACATTGGTAGGGATGTAGGCCGACACGTCGCCCGCCTGGGTCTCGATGATGGGCAGGGCTGTCAGCGAGCCGCCTCCGCGCACCTTGTCCTTCAGGGCCGGCGGGATATCGTTCATCTGCCGTGCCACCTCCTCCTGGGCATTGATCTTGGCTGCCCTCTCCAGCAGACGGGAGTGCAGGTAGAAGATATCGCCCGGATATGCCTCGCGTCCCGAAGGCCTGCGCAGAATCAGCGACACCTCGCGATAGGCCACAGCCTGTTTCGACAGGTCATCGTACACCACCAGTGCATGCCGTCCGGTATCGCGGAAATACTCCCCTATCGCGGCACCCGCAAACGGCGCGTAGTAACGCATCGCCGCAGAATCGGCAGCCATCGCCGCCACCACCACGGTATAGTCCATCGCCCCGTACTTGCGCAGGGTATCGACCAGTGCCGCCACAGTGGAGGCCTTCTGGCCCACAGCCACGTATATGCAGTAGACCGGCTCCCCGGCCTCATAGCAGGCCCGCTGGTTGATGATGGTGTCCACGGCGATGGCCGTCTTTCCGGTCTGGCGGTCGCCGATAATCAGTTCCCTCTGCCCGCGTCCTATAGGTATCATCGCGTCGATGGCCTTCAGGCCGGTCTGCAGAGGCTCGCTCACCGGCTGGCGGAATATCACCCCGGGCGCCTTGCGGTCCAGCGGCATCTCCACCTTTTCCCCGGATATCTCCCCGCCTCCGTCAATAGGCTCCCCGAGCGGATTGATCACCCTTCCGAGCATCGACTCGCACACGTCTATCGAGACGGTCCGGCCGGTTCGCCGCACCATATCTCCCTCCTTGACCAGGTCGGTGGGCCCGAGCAGCACGGCCCCGACATTGTCCTCCTCGAGGTTCATTACCACGGCTTTCATCCCGCCGTCGAACTCCAGCAGCTCACTGGCCTCGGCATTGCGCAGTCCGAATATACGCACCACGCCGTCACTCACCTGGAGCACCGTCCCGACCTCGGCGTACTGCGCCCCGAGATCGACGCCCTGCAGTTCGGCGAGCAGGACCTGCGAGACCTCCGAAGGTTTTATCTTATTGGATTTTTCACTCATTTCTATTCAATATTTCAACCTTACAATGTTCTAAATTCTCCTGACCGGCTCTCCTCCCAGCTTCTGACGCAAAAGCTTAATCTGCGAGGCGGTGCTGGCATCTATCAGCAGGTCCTCCATCCTGAAGACAAAACCTCCGATGATGGAAGGATCCACCCTGCGGGTGATGAGAGCCGTACAATGGTCGACATCCCGGGCCCTGGCACGGATTATTTCCTCGACGTCCTCCCCGAGAGGAGCGGCACTAACGAGCAGCGCCTCCTTGATGTGATGTCTCTCCCGATAAAGCGCCATAAACGAATGAATCATAATGTAGAGACATGACTCCCGGTGATGACGCAGCACCGTATAGACAAATTTCCGCAGCGAACTGCACGGTTCATCCTTGAGAAGGCCGAATATCACCGCAGCCTTCTCATCCTGTGAGAGCGAGGGCGACAATACGGCCTCCCTCACCCTGGGGAGAAAATCGAACTGTCCTGCGAGCGGCCGCAGCTGCTCATAGACACGGTCCTCTTCCCCCAAGGATGCGGCATACTCCGCCAGGGCCTTGGCATAACGCCTCGATATCAATCCGGTATCCATCGCTGTCTACTCTTTTTCAGGTTTATCCTCCGGGGCCTTCTTCTCCGGGTCCATCTCGGCCAGCAGTCTCTCCGCCAGGGCGGTCTGGCTCTGAGGGTCGGAAGAGAGCCGCTCCCGCAGCAGACGCTCGCTTATCGCTATGGAGAGCAGGGCCACCTGATGCCTGGCATCGCGGATGATGGCGTCGCTCTCGAGCCGGGCGCTGGCCTTGGCGGCGGCGATAATCTTCTCGCCCTCCTCCCCGGCCTTCCTGCGGGCCTCTGCGAGGAGCTGCTCCCGGGTCTGGACGGCCGAGCGGAGTATCTCCGACTTCTGCTTCTCGGCGTCCCGGCGGACCTCGTCCATCTGCACCTGCAGGTCATCCAGCTTCTTCTGAGCCTCACCGGCGGCGGCCAGGGAAGAGTCGATATACTCCCTGCGCCGGTCCACCGACTTCTGGATCACGGGGAAGCCGAACTTGGCCAGCAGGATGAAGACGACCGCGAAGGCCAGCGTCATCCAGATAAGCAGTCCCGGTTCCGGTTGCAACAGTCCCATGGCTCAGCTGTGTTTAGAGGGCCATGAAGCAGATTACGACCGCGAAGAGGGCGACACCCTCGATCAGGGCGGCGATGATGATCATATTGGTACGGATCTTACCGGCGGCATCCGGCTGACGGCCTATGGCCTCCATGGCCGACGAACCGATCTTTCCGATACCTATTCCTGCGCCTATCGCAGCAAGTCCGGCGCCTATGGCGGCTCCGAGTATTGCTAATTCTGACATAATTTTAAATTTTTAAACGTTTTTATATTTTTCTACTTTTTTTTTAATTTTCCACTTTCTTCTCAGTCTTCCCCTCCTGGGCCAGTCCGATGAAGACTCCCGACAGCATGGTGAAGACATAGGCCTGCAGGAAGGCCACCAGTACCTCCACACAGTTCATGAATATCGTAAACAGCACCGACACCACCGTCATCGAGGCGTTCATCACGGCTCCCATCCCGGCCGTCACGAAGACTACGCACACCAGGCAGAGGATGGCCGCATGACCGCCCACCATGTTGGCGAAGAGTCGGATCATCAGGGCAAATGGCTTGGTGAATATGCCGATGAACTCTATCACGGGCATGAAGGGCACCGGCACCTTGAGCCAGGCCGGCACGTCGGGCCAGAAGATGTCCTTCCAGTAGGCCCTGCCGCCGAATATGTTGATGACCAGGAATGAGGCCAGAGCCAGTACGAAGGTCACCGCGATGTTGCCGGTGACATTGACCCCTCCGGGGAAGAAGGGTATCAGGCTCATCAGGTTGCACACCAGGATGAAGAAAAATACCGTCAGCAGATAGGGCGAGAACCGCTTCCAGTTCTCCCCGACACAGGGCTTGATCAGGTCGTCCTGCAGCCCCTCTATGGCCATCTCCATAAACGCGGTGAAACCCTTCGGATGAGCCCGCACATCGTCCCTGTGGCGGCGGTACCACCCCGCGGGGACAAGTATCACCAGCAGGAGGATCACACTGTTCAGCAGCAGGGCCGCGACTGTCTTGGTCACGGACAGGTCGAAGGGCCGGACCGTACTGCCGTCGGGCAGGGTCTCCACGACCTTCCCCTCATATTCTCCATCAGCGGCAATACTGAATCCCTCCCACGACGCTCCGTCCGCCAGGTGACGGGAGGAGAAGCAGTGCCAGCCGCCTGCCGAGGAGCGGACTATCACAGGCAGGTAAATGGAGACATCCCGGCCTCCGAAGGTGCCGATATGCCACCAGTAGCTGTCGCTCAGATGCTCCAGGACGATGGCCTTGACATCGACCTCCTCCCCTGCCGCCGCGCTGCCGGCAGTGTCCGCCGCAGCCGCCCGGAGAGGCAGAGTCAGCAGCACCGCCGCCAGCAGTGCCATTGCCGTCCTGTATGTCATTGTGCCTTTCATGCTTTCCCACCTCCTCCGTTGAGGACCTCGACGCATGCCTCCACATTGTCATCATGCACCCGGACGCAGCCCGCACGGACGGCGACAGAACCGGTGCTGCCGTCGGCGGCCGTCCATTCTATTGTACCGGGAAGGAGGGATGAGAGCAGCGGCGCATGCTCCGGATAGACCGTGAACAGCCCCTTGGCCCCCGGGAAGGAGACCTTCTCCACCTGTGCCGAACACAGGGTACCGCCCGGTGAAAGTATGGTCAGCGTGATCATTGTCCTGTAGCCGCAAGCATCTCGCGGCCCTTGCGGATGGCCTCGTCTATCGGACCTACATTGAGAAACGCCTGTTCGGGGATGTCGTCCACCTCCCCGTCGAGGATCATCCTGAAGCCGCGGATGGTCTCCTCGATGGGCACCATCTGTCCCGGGACGCCGGTGAACTGCTCGGCCACCGAGAATGGCTGCGAGAGATATCTCTGGACGCGGCGGGCGCGGTTGACGGTGGTGCGGTCTTCCTCGGAGAGCTCGTCCATGCCGAGGATGGCGATGATGTCCTGCAGTTCCTTGTTGCGCTGGAGGAGCTGTTTGACCCTGCGGGCCACATCGTAGTGCTCCTCGCCGACGATGTTCGGGTCCAGGATCCTCGAGGAGGACTCTAAGGGATCGACGGCGGGGTAAATGCCTAATTCGGCGATCTTACGGCTGAGCACCGTGGTGGCGTCGAGGTGGGAGAATGTGGTGGCCGGGGCGGGGTCGGTCAGGTCGTCGGCCGGTACATAGACCGCCTGCACCGAAGTGATGGAGCCGTATTTGGTGGAGGTGATGCGCTCCTGCATCTGGCCCATCTCGGTGGCAAGGGTCGGCTGGTAGCCCACGGCCGAGGGCATACGTCCCAGGAGGGCGGATACCTCGGAGCCGGCCTGGGTGAAACGGAAGATGTTGTCGATGAACAGCAGGATGTCCCTGCGCTCCCCGCTGTCGCGTCCTGCATCCCTGAAGGACTCGGCCACGGTCAGGCCGGAGAGGGCCACCGAGAGACGGGCTCCGGGCGGCTCGTTCATCTGACCGAATATCAGTGTGGCCTGGGACTTGGCGACCTCGTCGTAGTCCACCTTAGAAAGGTCCCAGTGCCCCTCTTTCATGCTTTTCTTGAATTCGTCGCCGTAGCGGATGACTCCGGACTCAATCATCTCGCGGAGCAGGTCGTTGCCCTCGCGGGTACGCTCGCCCACACCGGTGAAGACCGAGAAGCCGTTGTGGCCCTTGGCGATGTTGTTGATAAGCTCCATGATGAGGACGGTCTTGCCCACTCCGGCGCCTCCGAAGAGGCCGATCTTGCCGCCCTTGACGTAGGGCTCGAGCAGGTCGATGACCTTGATGCCGGTGTAGAACACCTCCTGGGAGGTAGCCAGGTCCTCGAACTTGGGCGGCTCGCGGTGGATGGGCAGCTCTCCGGTACGGTCCAGGGGACGCATGCCGTCGATGCTGTCGCCCGTCACATTGAGCAGACGGCCCTTGACCTGGTCGCCCACGGGCATGGAGATGGAATGTCCGGAGGCCGTCACCGGCAGATGCCTCTGAAGCCCGTCGGTGGACTCCATGGCTATGGCCCTGACGGTATTCTCCCCTATGTGCTGCTGCACCTCGAGTATCTGTTCCTTACCGTCGGGACGGGCGGCCGTCATAGCCTCGTGAATGCCCGGGAGCCTGCGGTCTTCCCCGAGTTCCGGGAAGTGGACGTCCACTACCGGACCTATGATCTGTGAAATATATCCTGTCAACTGCATATTGCTGGATGAAACATCTAAAATTTACTATCTCTGTATAACTTCCAACTAATATGCCATCACAAAGATTCCAGCCGCCTAATTTGTGTCAATTTATAGACAAAATAAGAACAGAATTAAAAAAATAGGTTTTTCCGAATTTATAAATAACTTTGCATTCTTATGGCCAAAGCAAAGAGCAAAATAGAAATCCGCAACAAGAAGGCCTCGTACGAATACGAGTTTCTGGAGAACTACACCGCCGGGATAGTCCTCACCGGCACGGAGATAAAGTCCATCCGCGCCGGCAAGGCATCGCTCGTGGACAGCTGGTGCTATTTCTCCGGCGGAGAGCTCTATGTCAAGAACATGCACATAGCCGAATACTGGTGGGGTACCTTCAACCGCCACGATCCCAAGCGCGACCGCAAGCTGCTGCTCACCCGCAAGGAGCTCCGCAAGCTCGCCCGCGCCGTCAAGGAAAAGGGCCTGACCATCGTCACCCGCCGACTCTTCATCTCAGAGACCGGCTACGCCAAACTCGACATCGCCCTCGCCCGCGGCAAAAAGGAATACGACAAGCGCGAGTCCATCAAGGAAAAGGACCTCCGCCGCTACTCAGTCGACTAAGCCAACAGGCACACCGTCCGTACATAAGTATACCTCCGAAAATCCTCCCCACCTGCGGTGGGTCCCCTCCCTTTTCGGGAGCCAAAGTTTTCGGAGGTATACTTATGTACGGACGGCTATGAGCCGCAGATGTCTACTTGCCTCTATTTCGTACGGGTGACGGTGTGGAGCACCTTGCCGTTCTTGTCGAGCATGTGCAGGCAGAGGGAGTCGGCGGAGACGGTCACGAGGGACCAGCCGGACTCGGGGCTGCAGAAGACGGTGCCCTCTATGGGCTCCACGTCACGGCTCAGGGAACCGGAGGTGTTGACGATGTAGTCGATGTCGCTGCCGTCCTTGCGGATATGCTGGAAGGTGTGCAGGTGACCGCAGACGTACATGTCCACATTGTCATGCTTGAGGAGCACGGTATTCACGCGTTCCTGCATGTTGGTGCGCTCAATCTCATCCTTGTCGGTGAAAGCGTAGATAGGATGGTGTCCCACTACGATAACCCAGTCCTCGTCGGCCTCCGACAGAGTTTTGTCCAGCCACGCGAGCTGCTCACGGTAGTCCGACTTGGAGGCGTCGGCGTACTTGTCGGTCTCCTCCCGGTACTTGTCGATGATGGGCGTGGTGTCGAGCATCACGATGCGGATCTCTACACCGTCCTCCTCCTGTACGAAGGTATAGTAGCGCGAGGGCATGTGCCAGCGGGCGCTGACCTGACTGTAGTCGATGCAGGCCTGAGTGTTGCTGCGGTACTCGTGGTTGCCGCAGACGGCGTACCAGGGCATCATCAGGTCGGGGTGGGAGTAGATAAGCTCGTAGTTGGTCATCCACAGAGGGTCGCTCACACTCTGCACGCCCTCGAAGTGGTGCACGTCACCGGCCGCCACCACAAACTCGATGTCGATGGTCTCAGCCATATCGCCCATGGTCTTGGCAATGGGTTTCTGGTCGTAGTAGCCGTTGCGGCCCAAGTCGTTGGCGATGTAGAAGTTGAGCGGCTGTTCCAAAGCCTTCCACTCCTGGGAGCGGTCCTCCCCTGTGGAGGAGGACACACTCACGGAAGTGTTGCAGGACACCGCTGTCAGGGACAATACCGCAGCGGCGGTAAGGGTCAGAAGATTGATTCTTTTCATAAAGCTGTCTTTGTTTTATTGATTTTACCTGTGCTGATTATTCTCCAAATGCTCCGAACCATGCCGCTACGGCAGGAGAGGTATAGGTCTGGCCGTTTACCTCGAGGCCGGATGTTCCGAAATAAGGCTGACGGTCACCGGCGGTGTAAGTCTTCGAAGCGTCGAGGGCAGGAGAGCCGGCTGCAAGATGGAAGTCCCAGCTGTCATTGAAGGTATAGCTTGCAGGATCCATATTGAGGTCGAAGTTGACGAACCTGGGATCGAGAGATGCTGCTTCCTCAGCAGTCCTGGCTATCACGCTGTGCACATCCACCTTCTCTGTATCGTACCACTCGTGGTTGAAGGCATAGCCCTCGTAGGGGAACTTCACGCCGGAGTAGAGCAGTATCTCGCCGTCATCCTCATACTCACCGCTGAACACTATCGAGCTTTCCACCGTACCGGAAGCATAGTAGTTGTAGTCTATCATGGAATGCTCGCCGTCGTAGCAGTCCTCGGAACCGGGCTCATCCCATGCGGGTGTGGTGGCGCGGAACTTACAGTTCACGAGCAGATTGTTGAACACGCCTGCGTCGGCATTCTCCTCCACATAGATTCCGCCGCCTTTCTCTCCGTCACGCCTCCAGCCGGAGCCGATGATTGTATTGTTGTAGGCACAGATCTGAGCCTGATGGCGCACCTCGCTCTGGTCGGAGCTGGAGAGCTTCAGGCCGTTGGTATTGGCGCTGAACATGATGTTGCGGGTTACGTCCACAGTACAGCCGGACTTTACGTTGACAGCCTCCGCACCGTCATAACCGATGGCGCTGAAGATGTTGTCGGCGATGATGGCATTGCCGCCCATCATATAGATGGCATCGGACCAGCCGTTGCGCAGGATGGAGTTGGTAATGACGTAGCGGCCGTCCACATTGTTGGTGGTGATGTGGGGATAGGCGTCGTCACCGGCGGTGTAATATCCGTTCTCGGCTGCGGGCGAACCCTCGATTACCTGGCCGCCGGTGTACTCGATGATGGTGTGGTCGATGAGCATCTCCCCGCAGGTAGCACCGGCAACGATTCCGCCCCAGAGGCCCTGGAAGGTATTGGCGGCTGTTCTGAGCTCCTCCGCCACAGTCAGGCGCACAGGCTCGTCCTCAGTTCCGAGGCAGTAGAGATTTCCATCCACTGAGAATTCGATGGCAGCATGGTTGACACCCACTCCGGCATCGCTGAACACTACTGTCACACCCTGCTCGATAGTGAGGCTCTCACCCTCGGGAACTACAATATGCCCGTCTACATAGACTGTGCTGCCGGCCTCCCACACACCTGAGACATTACCTGAGACTGTTTCCGGACCGCCGGGAACAACCTGCGTGGAATCCTCAGGATTGGGGACAGGTTCGGGTTCGATGTTGTCTTTCTCACAGGAGACCATGGAAAATACCATTGCAAGAGCTGCAATGACAAAAAATGCTTTTGTTTTCATGTTGATTAATTAAGTGGTTGTTTCTGATTATTTTTCTTTAAACGAATACCTTAGACCTATCATAAGGGACTGCCCGTGCCACTCTCTGCGCTCGATGACTCCTCCGCGGTAGCGCTCGTAGTCCTTGAGATTCTCCGTGCGGGGGTTGTTCACTATGTAACGGAGAACGGGGATGTCCAGCAGATTGTTGGCCTTGGCGTAAAGGGTGACTCCGCACTTGAAGCCCTTCTCCAGCGAAGCGTCGAGCTGAACGTAGCCTGCCTCCCAGATATCATTGTCCACCCAGTTGGATATCTCACTGAGCCTGCGTCCGGTATAGCTGCCTGACACCTGGGCTTCGACTCCAGCCCTCGCAAACTTGAACAGGAGCGAGAGGTTGGCCACATGGGCAGCCTGACCGTAGAGCGGACGGGTCTGGCTCACAGTAATGACCTCATTGCCCTGCATGGTGCGCTTGGTGGTGGTGATGGCCGAGTGGGTATAGGTGTAGTTGGCCTTGACTCCGAACCAGTTGAAATATTTCATGACATCCACCTCGACCCCGGCATTTGTCGCGTCACCGAAATTCATAGGAGTGAGGAACGTCGCCTGTCCCTCGGAGATGAGCCCGTACTCAATCGGGTCGTAGAGCTTCTTCCAGAAGAGTCCAACCATGAACTGCTCGGAGGACTTGGGGAAGAACTCGTAGCGCAGGTCGATGTTGTCTGCGGTGGTGTGCTTCAGGTCCGGATTACCCTGCTCGTCATAATCTTCATTGAGGATGGTGTAGGGCACTATCTCGAAGAATCCGGGGCGGTTGATGGACCGTCCGTAGGACAGACGCAGGAAAGCATTCCTGTGCACGTTATACTTGAGGTGCACGCTCGGCAGAAGATCTGTATAGACCTGATGTCCCTCGCCGTCAGTCTGTCTGGGAAACACGAGCGTATAGCCCTGATCCGTATGTTCGACCCTGAGTCCGGCAATCACCTCCAGCCTGTCCCAGTCATAGGTTCCCATCAGATAGGCCGCCCCTATCCTCTCGAACGCATCGTAGTTGAGGGGGTCACCCACGTTGCCGTAACGCCGGGGCTCGAGGAGGAGCTCGTCGAAATTGGTCCAGTCCTCGCCGTATATCTGGAGGTCATATATTCCTGTAGGAGAATCAAAAGTATACTCGTTGAAGAAACTGTTGCGGATCTTGTCGCGGTACATTCCGCCGGCCTGAAGGTTTAGTTCGGAGCTGTTTGCGAAATCAAACCTGTAGGACAGATTGACGTAACCGGCGATGTCCCTGTCGCTGTTGTGCTCCCAGCGGCGGTCGGCCGAGTCGGTGTTGTACAGATGGTTGCCGTTGATATAGATATAGGCGTTGTCAGGAGTGGTGCTGTATGCTTTCGAGAACACTCCCGTCCAGTCCAGCTTCAGTCTGTCGCCTCTCAGGAAAGAATGCTCGCCCTTAAGCGTGGTATTGAAGATGTACTGGTGATTCCATTTCATCCTGACAGTACGCTCCTGGTCGTTGGAACCGTCGCGGACCTCCGTCTCCTGCAGATCCATATATCCTGCGTAGAGCATGAGCTTGTGCCGGTTGGAGATACGGTAGTCGAGCTTTGCGTGGGCTCCCATACGGTTCTGCTCCTCGGAATACCAGCGGTTCTCCGTTCCTTTTCCGGAGGAGCCCGGAATGTAATAGAGCGATGCGTCCTTGCCACGGAAGAGATTCTGATAGCTGAAAGCCGCCACAACACCCAGCTTGCCGCCGAAGTAACGGTCTCCGTAAGAGAATCCGCCCACGATGTCAGGGCGCGGGCGGCCTTGGGACATACGGAGGTTTTCCATAGTAAAATCATCGGCTGACACCGAATAGTTCTCATTATGCAGTTCAGGGCGCCCCATCCTCTCATTAGGCGAGAGCTTCTGTATCGCCCTGTGATTGAATGTCTGGAAGTCCCGGTCCAGGAAGAGGGCGCTGTAGCCTGTTGACAGGTTGGCGGTGATTTCCATACGCTCCGGAGCATCTTTCATGACCAGATTGACGGCGCCGCCGATACCGTCACCTTCCATATCGGCCGTCAGGGACTTGGTGACCTCGATACGGTCGAGTATCTCGGAAGGGAAAATGTCCAGGGGGACAAAGCGGTTCTTGTTGTCCGGGCTGGGAATCTTGACCCCGTTGACCAGAGTGTAGTTGTAACGCTTGTCCATACCGCGGAGGATCGCATACTGACCCTCTCCGCTGCTGTTGCGCTCCACTGTCACTCCCGACATCCTTTTTATAACATTAGCCACCGTGATGTCGGGGGACAGTTCCATAGCCTTGGCGCTCATCACATTGACCACATTGACCGAATTCCTCTCTATATTTCTTGCCGCTACCTCCGTACGCCCGCCGCCGGTAGCCGAGACAACCACCGTCTCGAGCATCTCTACGTCCGGCTCCATCGATATGCGGAGCTCCTGCGCCGCATCCGTAAAATTGACCTCCACGTCCTTGTAGCCGATGAGATTGCAGACCAGTGTACCGCCCTGTACTTTTACATCAATAGAGAAGCTGCCGTCCAGGCCTGTCACCGCCCAGCTGTCCGTGGAGCCTTTCAGCAGCACCGTTACACCTACCATCTCTTCTCCTGTAGAAGCATCCAGGACCTTACCGCGTATGGTCTCGGCCATCAGGATGGAAGACTGCAATAAAACTGCCAATGTCAGCAGAAATAACTTTTTCGTGTTCATACCTTTTGTTTTCCGGCGGCAAAGGTATTCTGTCCCTGTTTCAAGGTTATTGCATTGCGGTTGTGATGAGGTTAAAATAATATTTCAAACACATTTCATCACATTTGGTTATACATCCGAAATCCGGCATTTGTAATAAAATTGTCATATTATTGTAATAAATCTGTAACAATCCATTATTTATTACAGTGTACATTTGTAATGTATTTTAAAATCCTATCAAAATGCTACACTTAACATTAAAATCCTTTATGCTGTGGGGCTCGGCCGCGACGCTTCTCCTGGCCGCCGCAGCATGTACGGAAGAGACACCGGTCGAAGTGCGGCAGGGGACAGAGTTCCTCAACGCTTCCAATGCCGTATATGACGGCAAGGCCGGCACCTACTCCGTAGAACTTACCAATGACAGCTGCTCCCTGAACTTCGTGCTCTCGACTCAGTACGAAGGCCTTGCAGCAGACTCTCCCGTTCCTTCCGAAGGAGCGTACATGATTGCCTCCTCGGACACGGAACACTCCGTTGAAAGCGGAGCAGCCTGGACTGACGCCGACGGCGTACAGCATCAGGCCAGCCAGGCTAACATCTTCGTATTACCAGCCGACGGGGCGTGCGGCATCAGCGGAACCATGACCGATGCCGGGGGCGAACTGATAAAGTTCTCCTGCAGCAACGTCACATTCTCACATACCATCTCCGCATGCACGGACTATGACAGCGCCTACGAGGAAGTTTCCGAAGACTCTCACTCGCTGCTCCTCGCCACAGAAGGCCAGACCCTGATTATCAGTATGGAGGAATCTCCCGCAGACGGTGTTAATGAAATCGCCGAGGCATATGTACTCTCGGAAGGAGATACATCCGCAGTGACCGGACTGATGTACATAAGCCGTCAGAACGGAGGATATTCCATCAGCGGCTATGCCGTACCCGGCCCATCAGAAGAGTTCAGGTTCAGATATGAAGGAGCCGTCCTGCCTGCAGAGCTGATGAGACCCGACCTGTACAGTCTGCTTGGAGGCGACTGGTACGCATCAAGTTCGGAAATCGTGACCTACGATGCGGACAAAGAGGAATGGATCTCCGTGGCACAGGACTACTCCGACGACTTCAGCGCCATCGGCCTGCCTGACCTCGGATATTTCTACATGACCGGGCTCTTCGACCCCTCGTTCTCTTTCCTGGCCGAAGTTCATGCAGGAGAGGACAACATGCTCCGCATACCCTGCAATCCCCAGACAAATCCGGTAGCCATGGTAACCGCAGGACTGGGAACGCAGTACCTGCTTTTCGTGACCCTGTACAACCCTGACAGCGGCAACTTTCTCATCGGAAGCAGCTATGTCCCGGTTCTCATATCTGAAGACTTCCAGAGCATGACCGTACAGAGCTACACCACCGACAACGGTGAATACACCCACCTGGGGCTTATCGGAATGACCGCCAGCGGAAGCTACTCGATGTTCTCCAACTGGCCTTTCGTGGAGCTTCCCTCCATATCCAGGACAGACGGATCCGCCCCCGCCTCCTCACCGGCGACAGTGAGAATCTCAGGCGAGGCAGAAACCGGCGTCATCGACAGTGTCATTCCCGCCGACAGCATTACAGAAATCATTCCCATAAAACGCTTTTAACCAGACATCATCATGAAACACATCTTCTATACAGCAGCCGCATGCATTATGGCGGCCCTTACCTGGGCATGTACTCAGAATGAGAGCAGTCAGATGCCGGAACTGCAGATTTCCTCATCCTCCGCCGGGGTCACAGTCTCCGAAGACGGACAGGAATCCAGCATATCTTTAGGAGCACAGGGAGGCAGCGCGCAGATCTCGATCGAGTCCAACTGCCGGTGGAACATCGAGGCAGTATCAGGCAACTGGTGCGCAGTGGAAATAAGCGACAACTCCATCACTGTCTCAGCCGGGGAAAATCCTCAGAGCACATCCAGGGAAGCCCGGATCAGCATCACCGCCTCCAACAGCAACGGTTCCGTAAGCAGCACCGTCAATGTGGAACAGGCTGCCGCCGGCGAATCATCTTTCACCTACACGCTTGAAGAGGGGGACACCGAGGTAATCTTCCCTGAAGAGGGCGGCTCCTACAGGATAGAGGTCAGCTCGACAGAGGGCTGGACAGCAGTTTCCGACGCCTCCTGGTTCTCCGTAGAGACCGACGGGAACGGCGTCACCCTGACTGCCGGCAAGAACAACAATCTGAATATGGCCACAGGCAACCTCGTCATCATGGCAGGCGACGGAGGAGAGAACAACACGGCGATCATCCCCGTCTCACAGTTCTCCTCTGTCAATGCAATGGTAATCGAGGTGACCGTAGTGGACAGCTCAGGCCGTATGGCCGCCCTTCCCTTCGAGAACACCGGTGTCATCAACTGCCTGGTAGACTGGGGTGACGGCTCCCTGACCAGAGTATACGGGGCATGGCCCAACCACCAATATGAGGAGACCGGCGTATATGACATCCGCATCATCGGAAAGGTATCCAGCTTCAGGGCCAACCAGATACCTGAGTTCGACTTTCCCTACAGGGACGCCATCACAGCCATCAAGGACTGGGGCAACATCGGTATAGAATCGCTCAAAAACGCATTCTACCAGTGCCGCAACCTTAAGTCAATCGCAGCTCCCGACGAGGACTCTTTCGAGCTTCTGACCACCATCTATCAGGCATTCTACCAGAATACCTCCCTCGAGTCCATTCCCGAAGGCATGTTCGCCGACCTGCCTCTGCTCAACGAGGCATATGCCGCATTTTCCGGTTGCGAGAGCCTCACTGAAGTGCCCGCCCGCATGTTTGCCGGAAGCTCCAACATCACCCGCTTCTTCCGCCTGTTCTGGAGGTGCTACTCCCTGCAGACCATCGCTCCCGATGCCTTTGAGGGCTGCACCTCCGCCGAGGATTTCGGCCAGGTATTCTACCAGACCCCCATCGGGTCCATTCCCGAAGGACTGTTCCTGGACTGCACCAGCGCCGACGGATTCGCCAACGCATTCAACGGCTGCGAGTCGCTGACATCCATCCCCGCGAAGCTCTTCCCCAATTCGGTCAACAATATCAGCTTTGCGAGCGTATTCGCCAACTGCACCTCACTGACCGAGATTCCGGAGGACCTGTTCGCCAATTCTCCGACAGCGGTCAACCTCTCCAGCGCGTTCAACGGCTGCACGTCTCTCGCGTCTGTCCCCGAAGGCATCTTCGCCGGCCTGACCGCAGTCACGAACTTCAACTCCACGTTCCTCAACTGCTCCTCCCTGACCGGCGTTCCCGCCTCACTCTTCGACGACTGCCTCAAAGTGACCAACTTCGGAAAGACCTTCTCGGGCTGCACGTCGCTCACCGGAGAGTCTCCCTACACTGTCATTGACGGTGTCAAGTATCACTTGTACGAGAGAGACAACCACGACTCATTCTCGACTGTCAAGACTACCGCCGACTGCTTCTCCGGATGCACAGGCCTGACAGACTACTCCACCATCGAGACTTCTCATCCCGACTGGCTGTAAAAGCCGTCCACATCACAAAAAGAATCCCGGCCGCCCCACAGGAGACAGCCGGGATTTTATTTACCGGTACTGGCTGTTACGTACTATTCCATCAGGGATTCCGTTGCAGCCTTGAGCTGAGCGTCGAAGCCGTTGATGACATCAGCGGGAGCGTTGTAGATGAGGATATCGGGCTGAAGCTCGACGTTCTCCATGTACTCCTCGTTCTCAATGTCCCAGCAGCCCACCTGAGGGATACCGAAGACTATCGAGTTGTCGATCTGGGTCTCCCACCATACTGCGGTCATGGTGCCGGGCACGGGAGCTCCGACCAGCTTGCCGACCTTCAGGTGTTTGTACACCCAAGGGGTTCCGTGAGCATTGCTGTAGTTGTCCTCGCACACGAGCATGCAGGAAGGCTTGAGCCACTTGTTGAACGGGTCGCTGCCTATGTACTGGCCGCGGGGCTTGAACTGCTGGTACTCCTTGCCTGAGAGCAGGGTGACCACATCGTCATGCAGCCATCCGCCGCCGTTGTGACGGGTATCCACCACCACGGCATCCTTGTGGCGCAGACGGCCGAGCAGCTCGCTGTACAGTGTACGGAAGCTCGGGCTGTCCATGCCCTGGATATGCACGTAACCGATCTTGCCGCCGGAGATGGAGTCCACGATGTCCCTGTTGCGCTCAACCCAGCGCTGGTAGAGGATGCCGCCCTCGGAGCCGAGGCCCTTGATCTCCACGTCGAAGCGCTTGGATGTCTCAGGATCGTACACTGTCAGACGGATACGCTCGCCTACCTTGCCCTCCAGCAGAGGGAAGTAGTCCTGACCTGCCAGGATGGGCTCGCCGTCGATCTCCTCGATGATGCAGCCTGGCTTCACGTCGTTGGGGAACTGGGTCAGAGGGCTGCGCCTGATGATTTCCTTGATCTTCAGACCGTCACCGGTGTAGGTATCGTCGTAGAAGAGTCCGAGGTATGCGGTGGGATAGGAAGCTCCTCCGCCGTAGTAGCGCGCTCCGGTATGCGAGCCGTTGAGCTCACCGAGCAGCTCGCCCAGCATCTCCGCGAAGTCGAAGTTGTTGTTGATGTAGGGGAGGAATTTCCCGTATGTGGTCCTGTAGCCGTCCCAGTCCACTCCGTGGATATCAGGGTCGTAGAACTTCTCCTTGACCTGCCTCCATGCGTGGTCAAACATGTACTGACGCTCCGCATAGGGCTTGTACTCGAAGACGCCCTCCATCTCGATAGGAGTGATCTCTCCGCTGGCCACGTTGATCTTCTTGATGCGGCCGGTGTTCATGAAGATGCTGTTTCCGTCATCCGAGAGGATCAGAGAGCCGTATCCGGCGCCCTTGGAGAGTATCCTGGTCGTATTTTCCTTCAGGTCATGAACCCAGAGGTCCATACCGCCCTCGAAAGACGCAAGGTAGTAGAGTTTCTTACCGTCCTTGCTGAGCACTGCGTCACCGAGGTTGGAAGAGTTGACGGTAAGACGCATAACCCTGTATTCGGCATTCTCGAGATCCAGTTTGAGAGGCTCTGCCTCCTCGGCCTTCTCCTCATCATCCTTCTTGGATTTCTTGTCTTTCCTGGACTTCTTGTCCTTGTCCTCGGCTGCGGCCTTCTCCTCGGCCTCCTTCTTGATCTTCTGCTCCTCCTCGTAGAGAGCCAGCTCCTCCTCGCTCATACGGAACTTCTCGTATGCCTCGAGGTCGAAGAACATGATGTACACGTCGCTCTCAGCGCCCCAGCTGCCGTGACTGCGGTAGCCTGCGCGGTCGCTTGCCCAGATCATGGCCTTACCGTCGAGCACCCACTTGGCATTGGCGTCGGTGTAGCCGCTCTGGGTCAGGTTGTACATCTCACCGTTGCCGGAAGCATTGACCAGAGCCACGTCCTTGTTGTTCCATCCGCCGATGAAGATGCAGTTGGAGAGAATCCACTTGCCGTCGGGAGACCACTGGTACCACTGGTCACCGTCGGAGTAGGAGTACTCGTACTTGCCGTCCATGACGGTGCGCACCTCCTTGGTATCGAGGTTGATCACGCGGATGGTAGTACGGTTCTCGAGGAATGCTATCTCCTTGCCGTCGGGGCTGTACAGAGGCTGGAAAGAGGGCACGTCGGAGTTGGTCACCCTCTCCTCCTTGATCTCAGTGCAGTAAGGGAAGAGCTTCTCGCTGTCGTCTACGATGGATGCCTTGTAGACCTGCCACAGACCGTCACGCTCGGAAGAGTAGATCAGGGAGCGTCCGTCGGGAGCGAAGTCGATATTGCGCTCCTGCTCGGCGGTGTTGGTGATGCGCTTGGTGGTGGCATAGTCAGTCATGGTCACATACACATCGCCGCGGTAGATGAAGGCCACCTGCTTGCCGTCCTTGCTGACTGCAATATCCTGGGCATAGTACACCGGCTGCTTGATCAGGTCGCGGTCCTGCTTGTCAGCGATAATCTCTATGGCCACCTTCTGAGGCTCGGCGCCCTCCTTCACGGTGTAGATCTCACCGTCGTAGCCGAAGCACAGGGTTCCGTTCTGAGCGATGGTGAGGAAACGCACGGGATTGCCCTTGAAATGGGTTATCTGCTTGTCGGCACCGCCGTCAAAGGAGTGTTTCCACACATTGAAAGTACCGTCCTGCTCGCTGAGCCAGTAGAAAGACTTGCCGTCAGGAGCATATACGGGGTCGCGGTCCTCGCCGTCGAATGTGGTGATCTGGGTGAACTTGCCGTTCCTGACATTCTCACCGTCGAAGGTGCAGCTCCAGATATCGCGGGCGATTGAAGAGGTGTGGTGCTTGCGCCATTCGTCCTCATAGCCCTTCTTGTCGTTGTACAGCAGGGTCTTTCCGTCCGGGCTGAAAGAGATGTTCTCGAGGGGAAGGGTAGAGAACATCACCGGGCGGCCGCCCTCAGTGCTGACTGCGTACACCTGTGAAAATGTCGAGGAAGGGAACTGCATGCTCTCGGCCGCCGGCTGGATATAGGCAGAATACAGGATGGTGGAATCATCCTTGAAGGCTACCGGGAACTCAGCGGCGGAATGAGTGGTAAGGCGGGTAGGCTCTCCTCCCTCCCTGGATACGATGTAGACATCAGCCCCTCCCTGACGGTAGGAGACAAATGCAATGCGGCTGCCGTCGGGGCTCCACACGGGACGGGAGTCGAAAGCTGAGTTAGACGTGATCTGACGGGCCTGACCGCCGGTCACGGGAACTGTAAAGATATCGCCCTTGTAGGCAAATGCGATGGTGCTGCCGTCCGGAGAGATAGCGCTGTACCTCATCCAGAGGGGGCCTTCGGAAGGCTCCTGCGCCAGGGCTGTCATGGTTGAGGCTGACAGCAGCATGGCGGCACCCAGAAAAATTCTAAAAATCCGTTTCATATATTAAAAATTAAAGCTACTTGCAGACCATTATATTGAGTATCATTTCATCGGTCACCTGCATACCCTTCGAGCCGATAGTACCGAGATTGCGTATGGACTTCTCCACATCATCCTCGATGATACCGTCATTGCCGGTCACGCAGTGGTTGTCCAGAGCGAGAACGGCCGACTGCACGGCAGACGAGACGCCGGAGGCCACCTTCAGGGCGCAGCCCACCTTGGCACCGTCGCAGACCATGCCGGTGATATTGCCGATCATGTTCTTGATGGCGCTGCATACCTGCTCGAAGCTGCCGCCGCTGAGCCATACGATGCCGCAGGCCGAGCCTGTGGAGGCCACCACACAGCCGCACAGGGCGGAGAGCTTGCCGAGATACCCCTTGATGTGGATGGCCGTCAGATGGCTGAGGGTCAGGGCCCGGATGAGCTGCTCCTCGGAGGAGCCGAACTGCTCGGCCGCGGCCACCACCGGCATTGTCACCGTGATGCCCTGATTGCCCGAGCCTGAATTGCTCATGGCAGGGAGGGTGCATCCGGCCATACGGGCGTCCGAAGCCGCCGCGGTCATGGCCATGCAGTGGGTCAGCAGCCCCTTGCCGAAGACGTTGCGGTGGATATTGTCCTGAATGGTGCGTCCGACCTGGAGCCCGTAGGGACGGGCCAGTCCCTCCTCTGCGAGGGCCCGGTTCATCCTGGCAGCGTCCAGCAGGAAGGCGATGTCCTCCAGACGGGCCTCCTTAGTGGCGAAGTCGAAGATCTTCCGCATATCCAGATGATAGTCGAGGGTGGTCTTGTGCGATGCCGCCTCCTGTCCGGGTGCTGCGGCAGCCTCTCCCGCCGCCGAGGACATATTGTCCAGAAGGACCTCGGAGTCCTTGGACACGAATACTATCGCATCGTGGTCATCCTGAATGATGGCCTTCGAGCGGTGCTCCGGTGTCTCCACGGGTCCGTAGAGACATTCGGCGTCGATGTAGAGTTTCTTGGGCGTATTGGCCAGGGATATCTTGACCCGGCCCTCGGAGGCGTAGGCCTTGGCCTTCTCCACATCGGCTGGAGTCAGGTCCTTGAGCACTTCCAGACCGTAGTCCGGGTTGCCGCACTCCATGGCCAGAGCCACTGCGATGTTGAGGCCGACCATGCCGGTGCCGGGGATGCCGACGCCCATGGCGTTCTTGAGGATGTTGGCGCTCACCTGCACGCGGATCTGCGAAGGTTTCAGAGGGCGGTGCTGTGCACAGGCCTTGGCTACGGCCAGTGCTACCGCGATGGGTTCGGTACAGCCCAGGGCGGGCTTCACCTCGCGGTGCAGGAGCTCGAGTATATCAGTATAAGTTCGGGTATCCATAGGTCGTTATGTGCTGTTATCGGTTTTCTGCTAAATATTTCTCTGCGTCCATGGCGGCACGGCATCCCGATGCGGCCGCATTGATGGCCTGACGGTAGGTCGGGTCCTGCACGTCTCCGGCTGCGAAGATACCGGGACGGGAGGTGCGGGTGCTCTTGCCCTCGGTGAGGATGTAGCCCTCCTCGTTGGTGTCTATCCACTCCTTGAACACGTCGGAGTTGGGATGATGGCCGATGGCCAGGAAGAAGCCGTCGATGTCTATCTTCTTCTCCACACCGTCGTTGCGGCGCAGCAGGGCTCCGGTCACGCCCATCTCGTCGCCCAGGATCTCCTTGGTCTGATGCTCCCAGAGCACCTCGATGTTGGGGGTGTTGAAGACTCTCTCCTGCATGGCCTTGGAGGCGCGGAAGACGTTGCGGCGCACGATCATGTAGACCTTGCGGCAGAGCGAGGCCAGGTAGGTGGCCTCCTCGCAGGCAGTGTCGCCTCCTCCGACTACCGCCACATCCTTGCCGCGGTAGAAGAAGCCGTCGCAGGTGGCGCAGGCCGAAACGCCCTGGCCCTTGAATTTCTCCTCGGATTCCAGACCGAGATAGCGGGCGGTGGCGCCGGTCGCGATGATGACCGCATCGGCCTCTACCCATTTCTCATCGTCAATCTGAGCTCTGAAGGGTCTCTGTGAGAAATCCGCCTTGGTCACGATGCCGAAACGGATGTCGGCTCCGAACCTCTCGGCCTGGGCGCGGAAATCGTCCATCATCTGCTGGCCCTGGACTCCCTGGGGATAGCCGGGAAAATTCTCCACCTCCGTGGTCTGGGTCAGCTGGCCGCCGGGCTGGATGCCCTCATAGACCACTGCCTTGATATTCGCGCGGCACGCATAGATGGCCGCTGTATAACCGGCAGGACCGCTGCCGATAATCAGTAACTGTATTCTTTCGTCTGCCATAGTATGTAGATTTTATTGATTTTTCTGCGATGAGCCGCTGCTGTGGACATGGCTGAGGGGAACCTTCTCCTTCGGTTTCTTAGGAGCATTGTTGCCGGGCCTGCCGCCTCCGTTCAAGGCTGCCTGAGGGACATGTATCGCCGCCGGACCCGCCTTGGTCAGACTCCATATCAGGATGAGGACGCCGGCGATGATGAACGGCACGCTCAGCCATTGACCCATATTGAGAACCATCCCTGCCTCGAAAGCCGACTGGTCTTCCTTGATGAACTCTATCAGGAACCTCATGCCGAAGAGCACTATGAGAAATATGCCGAAGATGGTGCCGGTACGCAGCCTGTCCAGCCTGGTCCTGTACAGCCAGAGCAGCACCAGACCGAGAATCAGGTAGCTCAGAGCCTCGTAGATCTGGGTCGGATGGTGCGGCATCCCGTCTCCCGTGGGATCCAGCGGGAAGATGAATCCCCAGGGCAGGTCGGTCTGTATGCCGTAGATCTCGGAGTTCATCAGGTTGCCGCAGCGTATCATCATGCCTGCGAAACAGATAGGTATCACGAGACGGTCTATGAGCTGTATGTAGCCGAAGCCGTATTTCTTACCGTACTTGTGGACGTACCACCACATCGCAATCAGCACTCCCACTGCTCCCCCGTGCGAGGCCAGGCCGCCCTCCCATGTCATGAGTATCTTCCAGGGATGGGTGAAATAATATTTGAAATCGTAAGCGATGCAGTGTCCCAGACGGGCACCCACTATAGCGCATATCATCAGGGCGAAGAGCAGTACGTCGAGACTCTCGAGCGGAAGGCCCTCCCGTTTGTAGAACGAGCGCATGATGTAATAGCCGAGAGGGAAAAATCCCGCCACGAAGAGCACGCTGTACCACCTCAGGTGAAAGCTGCCGACGGACAGGATGTCCGGGCTGACTGTCCAGGTAATAGCAAGAAGATCAAACATATAGTCCAATTAGTCCGTTAGTGTGTCAGAATATCTTAGCAAATATAGTGATAAATCTGCAAAATCGGCTCATTCACCTGTCAATACTGACTTCGGAATCACCGCTGCCTCATTCACCGTATAGCCGTCCCTCTCGTAGAACACCACCACGTCTCCCGAGGGCAGGACAGTGAGGTCGGAATAACCGGCATCGCCCTCCACCAGGGTCAGACCGTCACTCCAGGTCAGACCGCCGTCCGTGCTCCAGCGCAGAGTCAGGTTGCGGCGGTATTCGGGATCAGCGGCATTGACGAAGAGCAGGCAGCCGTCCTCTCCCCCGAGACAGGGATAATGGACGATGGCGCCGTTGCAGCCGGGATCAGGCAGAGCGGAATGAGGGTTAGAGGTCCAGGTGCGGCCCTTGTCCTCCGAGATATGGATCCAGCGCATGCCGCCCTCATTGACCCGGCTGTTGGTCATCCAGCGTCCGTCCGGCAGCTCGATGACCTTCGACTCGTCGGCAGGGACTATAGGAGTCTCCAGCAGATGCCAGGTGCCGCCGCCGTCGGTGCTCTCTATCAGATGCAGGCCCTTCTGCAGGTTCACCATCGTATGCAGGAGGCGGCCGTCGCGGGTGGCCGTACCCTGACCGGAGGTAAGGAACTTGAAGTCGCCCCTCCACTCCTCAGGAGCCACCTGGGCCGTGATGTCCTCCGGCTCCGACCATGTCTGGCCATTGTCCGTACTACGCACGACGTGGAAAAAATAGACGTCCTTCGCACGGTCATGGTCCATGAAATTGTAGAAAAGGAATACCGTACCGCTGACCGTATCGGTAATCAGAGAGGGATCGGAGGCAGACTGTCCGTCGGGGAAGTCCACTACCCTCTCCACCGGGCTCCATGTCCGGCCGCCATCGGTGCTGCGGCGGATGACTATGTTGATGTCCCGGCTCCATTTCAGGTCCCCGCAGGAGGGTACCCGCTCGTCTATCGCAGCTATCAGGCTGCCGTCCGGTGCAGTAGTGATTGCCGGTATACGGTAGCAGGAGACAGCTCTGGATGTATCCTGAGCATCCACAAAAAACAGTTTCTGACGGGAGATACCGTCATCCGGCCCGTCCGCGGCTGGACGGGCCGCTGCCGCGAATGCCAGCATCACAGCTGCCGCGGCGGTAAGTACTTTTTTCATATTCTTCTTATAATCAATCTATCGTAGACAATGATATCCGGGACACTCCCTTCAGGCTCCGGACGGTAAACTCCTCGATTGCGGCTGCCACTGGTCATCATGGTAGCGCAGGGGCATATTGTCCCAGTCGTAGGCATGTCCCAGCTCCACTTCATCCACCCATGCCCCGTAACTCACAGTAGTATAGCCGGGCAGAGTTCCCGTACCTCTAACAGGCCACTTGTGGTAACGCATGACTATGGCCAGCGCCGTAGCCGTGCAGCCAGTCAGGCTGAGAGCTCCGTTCACCTCCGGACAAAGTCTGTTGTACGGGTCACTCTGGTCCCACAGGGCTGTCTCCAGCACCTTCACCGGAGTCCCGGGGCCGGAAGTGTTGTTGAATACATAGAATGCGGCGTCCTCGGACGGGAGGCCGGCCGGAACGGAGCTGCTGCACCGCACTATTCTCAGGGAAGGCGCCGAAACCGGACTGATGCCTGCATGGCGGGCTGACCGGAAAAAAGCGGCGGCCGTTTCCTCCGCCTGCCCCCGACTCACTTTCTCAGCCTGCGCCGCCTGTAGACAGGACAGCAGCAGGACTATGGAGACAAGTATTTTTCTCATAATTTCTATTTGTTTAACTTAACGTTCAAGACGGGTGTATACGCTCAGGGGCAGAATACGGCCGAAGTCGTCCTGGAGGACCAGCTCTCCGGAAGTGCGGCGGCCTGCCGGACCGAAGGCACAGGCCACGAGGGTATCCGCGAGCATGGCCGAATAGCCGTTGGAATAGAGGTTCAGCACCAGGAAGCTGTTCATCGGGGCGAGGATCCGGGCGCAGCCCTTGAGGATGTCGTTCAGGCACTCGTCCAGCTTCCAGCGCTCTCCGTCCGGGCCGCGGCCGTAGGCGGGAGGGTCGAGGATGATGCCGTCGAAACAAGCTCCGCGACGGACCTGACGGATGACGTACTTGAGGGCGTCGTCGATGGTCCAGCGGATGCCGTCGAGGGAGGATATCTCCATATTGTGCCTGGCCCAGGTGACCACCTGGCGGACTGAGTCGAGGTGGGTGACGTCGGCGCCGGCGGCCTTTGCGGCCAGGGATGCGGCACCGGTGTAGGCGAAGAGGTTGAGTACCCGCGGAGGCTGGGCGACACCCCTTTTTATATTGTTGGCACGCAGACGGGCCACCTGCCTGTAGATGAAATCCCAGTTCGGAGCCTGTTCCGGAAAGACGCCCACGTGCTTGAAGGCCGTGAGGCCCAGGCGCAGGTGCAGGTCCGCACCGCCGCACTCCGCGAGGATTTTTGCCGCTGCCGCTTCTTCGGCGGTTCCGGTTCCGCCATTCCCGCTGACTGCCGTCCCGGCCGCAATGCCTCCGGGATTTTTCACCGCCGGCAGCCTGTAGGTGATGTTCCACTGCTCCTGCATCCGCCCGAGCATGGTCCACACCCCGCTGTCCTCCTTCCCCGCCTTGGAGAAGCCGGCCCCGGGAGTAAACGCCGTCTGCGCCCTCCTCTTCCACTCCCCTTCGGGCAGCGCCTTGTCCCACAGCGCCTTCGGCTCAGGTCTTATCATCGTATAACGTCCGAAACGCTCCAGCTTCTCGAATCCGCCGGAGTCTATCAGCTGGTAATCGCCCCAGCTCTCAGATGGTCTTTCTATATTCATGCGCCAAAGATACGGAATATTTTTCACTGACTGATTTTACTTCCGCCCTTCCCGCAGGTCTATATAGCAGAACGTTTTCCGGAAAGCACACAGAACATGTAGAACTTTAAATTATTTTTGACACATGACTACGTTTGTAAAATCCACGATAACTGCCGCTGTTGCAGCCCTTTTGCTGACATGCGGAAACTTCGGTGCGGATGCCCGCCGGGCACACCGCCACATTCATCCCGTCCCCTGTCGGACAGTCATAATCTCTGCCGTACCTCCTGTGACAGTGCGGGTTCACAACCATTTCAACAGAGAGGAGCGGCTGCAGATGGCCCTGGTGTACCTGCGGGGACATGACTGCCTGACTGTCGGCCGTTACGCCCGGATGACCGGACTTGAGCGGAAGATCGCTAAGGCCGAGCTCGAAGCATTCGCACACGAGAGGCACAATCCCCTGTGCGCTGTACAGAAAAACAGCAGACGGGTGTACGTACTGAGGACAAGGTAAATGATGGACCGGCTGCAGGAAAAGCACATAGTCACGACGATAAAGACCGACCCGGGGCGCGGATTCAGAATGCTCATGGGTCGGTACGGAGAGCCAGTCTACTGGCATATCCGCCGCCTGGTGGTCTCGCACGACGACGCGGAGGACGCAGCACAGGAGACATTCATCCGGGTATTCCGGTCCATCGGCCAGTTCAGGAAAGGCAGCTCGCTCAAAACCTGGATCTACAGAATCGCCACGAACGAGGCGCTGCGGATACTGGAACGCCGCCGTCAGGAACTGGTACCGCTGGACACCCCAGGCTCCGGAGGGTTTCTTCGGAAATCTTGAAGAAAAGGTATGGGAAAAGGTAAGGGCAGATGCCGCTGTAGAAGAGGCCAATTCGGGGAATATCCGCAGAAGACATCCATTCAAGCTGCCCCTCGTGATAAGCTCGGCTGCGGCAGCGGCGATAGCCATTTTCCTAGCATTCAGCCTGTGGCTCAACAACATGCAGCCGGTGGAGATGAGCGATATCGAATCCGCCTTCAACAATCTCTGCGAAGAGGACCGGACCTACATGCTGGAAGTCTACAGCTCGGACATATTCATGAATTAACTTTTTAAATTTTAAGATTATGAGAAAAATACTGATTGACCTGCTGCTGATTGCCGCCGCCATGACCCTCGTCTGCACCACTGCGGATGCCCGTCGTCACGGAGCCCAGGACCGCAGTCAGCGCATATCCCGAGAGGAGCTGATCCTAGTACAGGCAGCCCATATCGCCGACAGACTGGGCTTAGACAAAAAGACGACTGAGCGTTTCACCGAGACATACTGCAGCTTCCAGCAGGAGATCTGGAATCTCGGCCCCCGTCCCGGCAGACTCAGTCCCGATGCCGGAGAGGAAGAGACAGGCGAGTACCTCCGCAGCCGCTTCGCCCAGAGCCGCCGTATCCTGGACCTGCGCGAGAAATACTACCACCTGTACAGCGAATTCCTTACCCAGAAGCAGATACAGCAAATCTACCGGATAGAGCGGGAGATGATGGACCGCCTCTCAGGACGCGGAAAAGACAACGCTGCCCATGGTCCGGAACAAAAACCTGCTTACGCACCGGGCAAGAGACATTAAAGAACATCTCCTACTCCGGAACCTCCATCAGCCTCTGCTCAGATAAAACGGCAGCGTTAATCATGCATGCAGCCTTACGCCTGCCTTCCTTTTCTGCCAGAGGCTGATTTTTGTCCGAGGCCGCACGTCATAACTTCACAACCACTTAACAATCAATACCCTACGGAAACGTCTAGTGCTTTTGTCCATTTTAAAACCGATCTGTTATCCCTACTTTTCGCTTATCTCGCTGTCGAACAACGCTATACACAAATTCTCCGATTACAGACTCAATACTATTTCCGACCGACAGGATGTTGCAACCCCGCTCAGAGCATACTGTAGACCGGATGAAAGGGCAAATACTGTCAGGCACTGCCTTCAGTCTGTTATCCTTATCTCCGAGCAACAAACTGATAATCAACAACTTTACTCAATAAACATTTTACAGACTCGAGAAAAATACCGCGAGTCTGTTAAAGCCATAAATTAGATAAATCGCTCATCTTCAGAGATTTTACACACTTCAAACGAAAACAGACACCTCCGGTACCTCTCCAAGGGGTCAGGCGCCGTCAGTAAGACAAGGAAGACACACCGAAGAGATGCTTATTTTCTGCAAGGTTATTCCGGAGATTTTTGTAATTTTGCGGCCGATTAATTTTAGGAATTATGCAGAACATAGACTCTTATGACTTTAATGGCAAGAAGGCCATTGTGAGAGTGGATTTCAACGTTCCGCTCGACGCCAATTTCAACATCACTGACGACACACGTATCCGCGCCGCGATTCCCACCCTGAAGAAGGTACTGGCAGGCGGAGGTGCTCTCATCATAATGTCCCATCTCGGGAAGCCGAAGGGACCCGCTGAAAAATTCTCCCTAAAGCACATCATCGGCCGCATCGAGGAGCTGCTCGGCACTAAGGTACAGTTCGCTCCCGACTGCATGAAGGCTGACGCTCAGGCCGCTGCTCTGAAGCCCGGCGAGGTGCTCCTGCTCGAGAACCTGCGTTTCTACGCAGAGGAGGAGGGCAAGCCCCGCGGACTGGCCGAGGACGCCACCGACGAGGAGAAGAAGGCCGCCAAGGCTGCCGTAAAGGAGAGCCAGAAAAAGTTCACCGAGCACTTAGCCTCATACGCTGACTGCTACATCAACGACGCATTCGGCACGGCTCACCGCGCCCACGCCTCCACAGCCCTCATCGCCAAGTATTTCCCCAACGACAAGATGTTCGGCTACGTGATGGAGGGCGAGATCAAGGCCATCGACAAGGTACTGGGCAATCCCCAGCGCCCCCTGACCGTCATCCTCGGCGGCGCCAAGGTATCCTCCAAGCTCGGCGTCATCGAGCACCTGCTCGACCTGGCCGACAACATGATTATCGGCGGCGGCATGGTCTACACCTTCATGAAGGCCCAGGGCGGCACCATCGGAACCTCCCTCGTAGAGGACGACCAGCTCCAGACAGCCCTCGACACCCTGGCCAAGGCCAAGGAGAAAGGCGTGAAGCTGTACTTCTCGACCGAGGTAGTGGCCGCAGATGCTTTTGACAACAACGCGCACACCCAGATCTGCCCCTCTAACGCCATTCCCGACGGCTGGATGGGCATGGACGCCTCCCCCAAGGCTGTAGCCGAGTGGAAAGAGGTCCTGCTGGGCTCCAGGACCATCCTTTGGAACGGTCCTGTAGGCGTGTTCGAGATGCCCAACTTCGCTCACGGCACCAACTCCATAGCAGAGATCCTCGCTGAGGCCACTGAGAAAGGCGCCTTCACCCTCGTGGGCGGCGGAGACTCCGTAGCGGCTGTGACCCAGATGGGCTATGCCGACAAGGTGAGCTATGTGTCCACAGGCGGCGGTGCGATGCTGGAGTTCCTGGAAGGCAAAGAACTGCCCGGAATTAAAGCCATTAGAGAATAATCAGATTAAACGGTCCGCCGGAGCTTCAACCGAGTTCCGGCGGATTTGTAATTTTTACCGATGAAAGAACAGTTAGAAAGCCTCAACTCCATCTCCATCAACTTCGGGGAGAACGGCATGATGATAGTCAACATCCTGCTGGCCTTCATCATGTTCGGAGTAGCCCTCGGAATAAAGTTAGACACCTTCAAGAACGTATTCCGCCACCCTAAGTCCATCATCACCGGCATCCTCCTGCAGTGGGTCGGCCTGCCCGCAGTGACCTTCCTCATCTGCCTGGCCCTGAACCCCTGGATAACCCCGATGGTGGCCCTCGGCATGATACTGGTTGCCTCCTGCCCCGGCGGCAACATCTCCAACTTCATCTCCTCCCTGTCGAAGGGCAACGTCGAGCTTTCCGTGAGCATGACAGCCGTGACCACCGCCTTCGCCCCGCTGGTCACCCCCCTCAACTTCTACGTCTGGGGGACATTGTACTACAGCGCTATCAGCGCCTCCGGCGACATTCCCCGGCTGGTCATCCCCTTCCTGCCGATGCTCTGGCAGATACTCCTGCTCCTGGGCATCCCCATTGTCCTGGGAATGCTCTTCGCCCGGTATTTCCCCAATGCCACGAAGAAGATCACCAAGCCGGCGCAGACCCTCTCCATCCTCCTCTTCCTGGTGATGGTGGTGGCCTCCTTCGCCCAGAACTTCCAGCTGTTCATCGACAACATTATCTTCATTTTCTGCATCGTACTGGTGCACAACGCCGCGGCCTTCGCCACCGGGTACTTCGGAGCAATGGCGGGCCGCCTGCCGCTGAGGGACCGCCGCTCCGTGACCATCGAGGTCGGCATCCAGAACTCCGGCCTGGGACTGGTGCTGCTGTTCAACCCGGCCATCTTCCCTCCGGAGATATGGCACGGGCACTACGGCGGAATGCTCTTTGTCACGGCATGGTGGGGCATCTGGCATATCATCGCGGGACTCACGCTGGCAGCCATCTTCCGCAGGCATCCCCTTCCCGAGGACAATGTCAAGGCGGCAGCATAATTTTCAAGGACAATGAGTAAGAAGGAAAACAGGAAAATACAGGACTTCGACGGGCTCTACGCCTTTCTGCGGCACTACGTGGACTTCATGCTGCGGATGGCGTACCGCAGGATAAAATACGTGGGGCAGGAAAAGGTCCCCGCCGACGGGGCCGTCATCTACGCCCCCAACCACACCAATGCCCTGATGGACGCGCTGGTCATCCTGGCAATGGACCGCAAGCAGAAGGTCTTCGTGGCCAGGGCCGACATCTTCCGGAATCCTAAGGTTGCGAAGATCCTCACCTTCTTGAAGATCATGCCCATCATGCGCATCCGCGACGGCATGGACGAGGTGCGCAAGAACACCGAGATCATCCACAAGAGCGTGGACGTCCTCCTGGACAAGGTGCCCTTCTGCATCCTGCCCGAGGGCCGGCACCAGGCCAAGCACTCCCTGCTGCCTCTGTCCAAGGGCATCTTCCGCATTGCCCTGGAGGCCGAGGAACTCATGGACGGCCGCCTGCCCCTGTACATCGTGCCGGTCGGCCTGGAGTACGGCAACTTCTTCCGCTTCCGCTCCACCGTCCTGGTCCAGATAGGCGACCCCATCAACGTCAGCGAATACCTCCGGGAGCACGCCGGCCTCACCCAGCCCGAGGTGATGAACCTGATGAAGGACGACCTTACCGAGCGCATGAAGGAGGTAATCCTCTACATCCCCGACGACGAATACTACGATGCCACCCTCGACACCTGTGCCGCCGTCATCAACCGGCAGGTGGATGCCTGGAGGAAGGAGCATCCGCGGGAGCGCCGCCACGCCCTCACCACCCGTTTCGCCGCCAACAAGATGACCCTCGGGCAGATAGCCGAGCTGAGGACCTCCGAACCGGAACGCGCCGCACAGCTGCTCGGCCTCGCCGCCGACATCCACCACGAGCGGGAGGCACGCGGCATCTCCCTCGGCTCCGTCGTCAAGAAGCACCCCTTCTGGTCCCGACTCTTCCAGCTGCTGGTGCTCATTGTCACCCTGCCCTACACCATCCCCGCAGGAGTGCTGACCCTCCCGGTCACCGGCCTGGCCGCCTTCCTCTTCTCGAAGATGAAGGACCGCGCCTTCTACAACTCCATCCGCTTCGTGGTCACCCTAGTGCTCTGGCCCCTGCTGCTGATTATCTACGCCGTAGTCCTCTACTGCACCCTGCCGTGGGAATGGGCCCTGGCTGCCTCCATTGCCCTGGTGCCCGCCACCGTCCTCACCCAGGAAGCCTGGCGCCTGCTGCGGCTGGCAGTATCCGACCTGCGGCTGCTCTGCGCCCCGGGACTGCGCCGCGCCATCCGCAGATTACAGCAGCAGCTCCTGTATATGAGCAAATACTAAATTACATTTCTGTTAAAAAAACTAGAATCATTTGTCTATATCCTTGATTATTGTTTTTTTTGCAGAAACTATTATATCATCAATCATGAGAAAGGAAATTTTAATTCTAGGCGCTGCAAGCCTGCTGCTGCTTGTCTGCTCCTGCTCGAAGCGGGAGGAAATGATCATCGCCTCTGAGCTGAGACTGCCGGAAATGTTCTCGGACTGGGAGATGCCGATGTACCTGTACAAGACTTCCTACAGCCAGGAGAACTGGGACTGGCTGATACGCAAGGGGGCGATAGAAGGTTTCGAGCACGAATACGGATACGAGTACCGCATCATCGCCAAATATCACAAAGGACGCAAACCGGGCAAGGATGAGATCATAGACAATCCTACCGACTACTATGTGCTGATAAAGGTTCTCAGCAAGGAGAAGAAGCACTCCGAGAATCTGCCGGGCAAGAGGAGTCCGTATCTCGATTACGGGGGAGAGAACGAAAACGGAGAGGCAGAGACCGGACCGGAAATGTAACCGGGAAGGGAACACGGCTGGGAACCTGGTACTGGCACTGGCTCCGACTCTGACATGTACTGGTACCTACAATGACACTAGCATCGACACTGATGCCGGTACAGACATCGACACTGACAGCGGTAGCGGGACTTATTCCGGCATTGAAACCGGCACCGGCTTAGGGTCCGTCCCACAACGGCACCGAATCACGGGAAACGCTGCCGTTGTGTGGATAAAGTTCTCATGCTGTTTTGAGATTTTTTGTAATTTTGCGCCCGAACCACTATATGTGTCGCCATGGACGTTTTACTTGCTCTTCTGCCCATCCTGACACTGATTGTACTGATGGGCGTGTTCAAGGTTCCGGGAGACCGGAGCAGTTTGATAACACTGATTGTCACCATCGTCATAGCGGTATGGTATTTCGGCCAGCCGCTGCAGCAGACGGGACTGTCGTTTTTCTACGGTGCCCTCAAGGCACTGGTGCCCATACTACTGATCATCCTTATGGCCATCTACAGCTACAACGTACTCCTGCACACCGGGAAGATTGAGGTGCTCAAGGCCCAGTTCTCATCCATCTCCTCCAACAAATGCATCCAGGTGCTGCTCATCACCTGGGGATTCGGGGGACTGCTGGAGGGTATGGCCGGATTCGGTACGGCCGTGGCCATACCGGCGGCGATTCTCATCAGCCTCGGGTTCAAGCCGGTCTTCTCCGCACTGGTCAGCCTCATCGCCAACAGCGTGCCCACGGCTTTCGGGGCGGTCGGAGTGCCGGTCATCGTCCTGGCGCAGGAGACCTCGCTGGATGTGATGAAAGTGGCTCCGGCTGTTGTAGCCCAGCTGGCCGTAACCATGATATTGGTACCGATAGTCATTGCCCAGCTGACTGTACCGGGGAAGAAGGCCCTGCCCCGCAACATCCTCATCGGAACGGTCATCGGAGCAGTCTCCTTAGCCGTCCAATACCTTGCGGCCAGATATATCGGACCGGAGACCCCGGCCATTCTCGGCTCCGCCGCAGCCATCGCTGTCATCATCCTGCTGGGCCGCATCCTGGACCGCCGCACGGCACGGAACTCCGGTACAAACACAACGCCCTCCAAACACAGACACAGCACAAAGGAAATCCTCCAGGCCTGGGCCGTCTACGCCTTGATCATGCTGCTCATACTGCTGACCAGTCCCCTGCTGCCCCTCAAGGATATCCTGGCTCCCGTTGCCGAAACATCCATCGGCTTCAACATCGGCGGAGAGACCCGCACATGGTCCGTACAATGGCTCGTCCAGGGCGGACTGCTGCTGTTCATCGGCTCATTTGCCGGCGGACTGCTGCAGGGAGGCAAGGCCGGCGGACTGCTCAGGCTGCTGTGGAAATCCACCGTACAGCTCAAAAAGACATTCATCACGGTCATCTGCCTCGTGGGCTTCTCCTCAATCATGGAGACCTCGGGCATGATCAATACCCTCGCCGTCGCACTGGCCACGGCCACAGGAGCACTCTATCCCCTGTTCGCCCCCGCCATCGGAGCCATCGGAACATTCCTCACCGGCAGCGACACCTCAGCCAACATCCTTTTCGGCAAGCTGCAGGCCGGCGTGGCGGAACACATAGGCGCGGATCCCGTATGGATCTCGGCATCCAATACCGCCGGAGCCACCGGAGGCAAGATCATCTCCCCGCAGAGCATTGCCATTGCCACCTCTGCCTGCGGACAGCAGGGACAGGAAGGCAGAATCCTCAAGGCAGCCCTGCTCTACGCCCTCGGCTACGTGGTCATAACCGGTATTGTCGTATACATTTTCGCATATTGAGAACAGACACATAACAGCATCTTATTATGAAAATAGGACTTTTCATTCCCTGCTTTGTCAATGCCGTCTACCCTCAGGTGGGCACAGCCTCCTTCAAGCTGCTGCGCTCCCTCGGAGTGGACGTGGACTACCCGCTCGGACAGACCTGCTGCGGCCAGCCCATGGCCAACGGCGGCTTTGAGAAGGACTCGGCCCCGCTGGCCCGCAACATGGAGAAACTTTTCAAGGACTACGACTACGTGGTGGGCCCTTCCGGCAGCTGCGTGGCCTTCGTCAAGGAACATTACCCCGAGATTCTGCACAAGGAGGCGCACGAGTGCCTCAGCAGCCGGATATACGAGATATGCGAGTTCATCCACGACGTGGTGCGGCCTACGGAACTGCCCCGCGCGCATTTTCCCCACAAGGTCAGCATCCACAACAGCTGCCACGGACAGAGACTGCTCCGACTGGCCTCCCCCTCTGAGCTGAACATTCCCCATTATTCCAAGCTCAGGGACCTGCTTTCCCTCGTGAAGGGCATAGAGGTCATGGAGCCTTCCCGGGTCGATGAGTGCTGCGGCTTCGGAGGCATGTTCTCCATAGAAGAGCCGGCCGTATCCGCATGCATGGGCGCCGACAAGGTCCGCGACCACATGTCCACCGGGGCAGAATACATCACCGGAGCCGACTCCTCCTGCCTGATGCACATGGAGGGTATTATCCAGAGACAGAAACTGCCCGTCAAGACTATTCACATAGTCGAGATTTTAGCATCAAACCTTTAACATCCGATCTTATGAGCACACATTCGAAAGCAGCCGAAAAGTTCATAGCCGACAAGGAGAGGACCGCATGGCACAACCAGGCCCTGCGGTTCGTCCGCGAGAAAAGGGACCGCATGGCCCGGTCCGTTCCCGAATGGGAGGCCCTGCGGGAGGCGGCGGCCCGCACCAAGATACATACCGTCACGCATCTGGCCCATTACCTCGAGATGTTCGAGCGCAATGCCACGGCCAACGGCATACACGTACACTGGGCCAAGGACGCCCAGGAGCACAACGAGATAGTCTACGGCATCCTCAAGGAGCACGGAGCCAGGCACCTGATCAAGAGCAAGTCCATGCTCTCCGAGGAATGCGGCCTGACCCCCTATCTCGAAGAGCGCGGCATCGAGGCCGTAGAGAGCGACCTCGGCGAGCGCATCATGCAGCTGATGCACCGCCCGCCCAGCCACATTGTCCTGCCGGCCATCCACGTCAAAAGGGAGGAAGTCGGTGAGCTGTTCCAGCGCGAACTGGGCACAGAACAGGGCAACAGCGACCCGACCTACCTCACCCACGCCGCCAGAAAGCACCTGCGGGAGAAATTCCTGCACGCCGACGCCGCCATGACCGGAGTCAACTTCGCCGTGGCCTCCTCTGGCGCATTCACGGTCTGCACCAACGAGGGCAACGCCGACATGGGCACCTCCTTCCCCAAGCTCCACATCGCCATCATGGGCCTCGAGAAGGTCATCCCCGACTACGACGCCCTCGCCCTGTACACCCGCCTGCTCGCCCGCTCCGCCACCGGACAGCATTCCACCACCTACACCACCCACTACAAGCGTCCGGTCGAGGGCCAGGAGATCCACGTCATCATCGTGGACAACGGCCGCAGCCGCATCCTCGCCAACCCGGCCCACCTCAACATGCTCCGCTGCCTGCGCTGCGGCTCCTGCATGAACACCTGCCCCGTCTACCGCCGCTCCGGAGGCTACTCCTACTCGTACTTCATCCCCGGCCCGCTCGGCATCAACCTCGGCATGCTCGCCTCCCCCAAGCTCTACAGCGGCAATATCTCCGCCTGCAGCCTCTGCATGTCCTGTTCCAATGTCTGCCCCGTCAAGATCGACCTCGGCGAGCAGATCTACCTCTGGCGGCAGCAGCTCGACTCCCTCGGGCTGGCCAACCCCGTCAAGAAAGGCATTGTCAAGGTGCTCAACACCGCCCTCCGCAACCCCGGCATGTTCCATTTCTGCGTCAGGGCCGGGCGCCTCGGAGAGAAAATCGCTCCGCGCGGTCTGCTGTACTGCGGGGCCAATGCCTGGGGACGCGACCGCGAGCTGCCGGAGTTCACGTCCCGCACATTTGAACAAATATGGAAGGAGGAACTGAAAAATGAACAGTAAGGATACAATACTCGAGGCCCTCAGGGCCAATAGCCCCGCACCCCTGGAAAGAGGTCCGCTGGGATTCACCCCCATGACATTCGAAGACCCTCTGGCAGAGTTCCGGGAAAGGGTCGTGAAGGCCGCCGCTGCCCGCTGCTTCCTGCTGGAGGAAGGCCGATCTGCTGCCGACGCAGTAGCCGAGATTGTCCGCCGGACATACCCCGATGCCAGGCGGATAGCCTCCAACCTGCCCGAAGCCGCTGCCTGCGCCACCTTCAACCCCGACGAACTGGAAGACCCCCGCAGCCTGGCCGGCACCGACGTCGCTATCGTCCGCGGAGCCTTCGGAGTAGCCGAGAACGGCGCCGTCTGGATTCCCCGGACATTCCGCCACAAGGCCCTGCTGTTCATCCCCGAGGCCCTGGTCATCCTCCTGGACCGCACCCAGATCGTATGCACCATGCACGAGGCCTACTCCAGAGAGGACTTCGACACCTACGACTTCGGCAGCTTCATCGCCGGTCCCTCCAAGACCGCCGACATCGAGCAGGCCCTCGTCATCGGCGCCCACGGTCCCCGCGATGTCTCCGTCATCCTATTGTAACCTACAGCAGACAGTGCCTGCAAGCAATTTTACGCACTGAAATGGCGGCAAATTATATTTGGAATTCTCATTCAAAAGCAATACATTTGTGCACTGTTAATTTAAATTCAATTACTTTACTATGAGTCGTCTTTATAAATTCATGGCAGCAATCATTGCTGTACTGCCGTTGCTTCTTACAGTTTCCTGCACCAAACAGGACAAATCAGCCGACATTGTCGGAAACTGGCAGTCAACCAGATTCAACTATCAAACTTTCAACGAAGATGGAAAATTGATTGGAGAATCCACCGAAAACTGCATCGGCTGGTATACCGGATTCAGTTTCTCTGAGGATGGAAGCGGATTGGTCATCAGCTATGAAGACGGTTCCACCGAAACAATCCGCATTACCTGGACTGTAATGGGCGAGCAGCTTATACTGACAAGCGACTACTCCGCCAGCCAAGTCTTCGATATTAACTCCATAACCAACAGCGACATGGTACTGTCATCTGAATACACATACAATGACGGTTCCTACGAAATCACAACTATTCACTTTAAAAGGTCGTAAGAAACGATTGGTCTGACGGCCGTCAGATGTCGAGGTTGAGTTCGACGGGACAATGATCGGAGCCGAATATCTCATTGTGGATAGCGGCTCCGATTAATTTTTGCTGCAGGCGGTTGGATACGAGAAAATAGTCTATTCGCCACCCCGCATTCTTCTCACGGGCCTTGAACCGGTAGGACCACCAGGAGTAGGCGCCTTCGGTGTCGGGGTAGAAATAACGGAAGGTATCGGTGAATCCGGCGGCGAGCAGGTCGGAGAACTTGCCGCGCTCCTGGTCGGTGAATCCGGCGTTCATCCGGTTGGTCTTCGGGTTCTTCAGGTCGATCTCCTTGTGGGCCACATTCAGGTCACCGCAGACGATGACGGGCTTGACGGCGTCCAGGCGCAGCAGATAGGCGCGGAACTCGTCCTCCCAGGTCATGCGGTAGTCCAGCCGCCGCAACTCATCCTGCGAATTGGGCGTATAGACCGTTACCAGATAGAACTCCGGCATCTCGAGGGTAATCACGCGGCCCTCGGTATCGTGCTCTTCCAGCCCGAGTCCGTACGCAACCGACAGCGGCTCATGGCGCGTGAATATCGCAGTCCCGGAGTAGCCCTTCTTCTGAGCGTAGTTCCAGTACGAGCGGTAGCCCTCGAAGGCCAGGTTCAGCTGCCCCTCCTGCATCTTGGTCTCCTGCAGGCAGAAAAAGTCCGCGTCCAGTGCCCGGAAAGAGTCCTCGAAACCCTTGCCGCAGCAGGCCCTCAGGCCATTCACGTTCCATGAGATGAATTTCATATCGATGTCGGTTATTCGTTCAATATTTCCGAGGAAAACGCTGCTACCGTCCGTAGTCGTAGACGGCCTTGCGCTGCGCATCGCGGACGTTCTTGACGGGCACGAGGGTGAAGCCCCAGGTGTAGTCGCGGTCGGCGGGGAGCTGGTACTGCGGTTCGGGACGGTCACCCCAGCTGTCGTAGCCGGCGACACCCTGCTGGCGCATGTCGACGCAGACCTCAACGTAGTCCTGCGGTACGATGTCGTTCACGTGGTGCATACGGCGCAGCACGTCCTTAGCCTCGGCGGGATCCTTCGAGGCGATCTGCTCGGGAGTGAAGTTGGGCCACTGGTAATCGTGCTCCACGGCCTCTTCCGAATCGAAATCCTCCACAGGATTCCTCAACGCGCTGAATCCTACAGTGCTGTCAGCCACCACCATCAGCCCGCTGCCCCCGCCGTAGAACGCAGCCCAGCGGGTATCGCTGCGATGTCCGTTCTCCTGAGGACGCACGTAAGGGAAGTACATGTCCTCAGCTGTAGAGGTGTACAGTCCGACCAGCGAACCTCGGCTGCGGTCGACATAGTTCTCCCCTGGACCGCGTCCGTACCAGGTCACGTCATTCATGCTCACCGGCAGACGGAAGCGCACACCGATACGGGGCACCTCCGGACGGGCCTTCAGCCCCACGCGGGATTCCT
>DVGV01000046.1 GCA_018712545.1 Candidatus Coprenecus merdigallinarum
CCAGAACCAAGAATGCCGAAATCCTGTACATCTTCTTCGGCATCCACACGGCCAATGTGGTTCAGTTGCTGGGAAGAATCGATAAACGGGCCAGACAGGAAGCTGCCTGACACGACAATATGCCTGTCCAGAGGACATATGATGGGGATACTATAACCTTTAGGCTTTGAAGAACAGAAAAATCCGGCTTTAAAGGACGGAATAAGACACAAAATCCAAAATTTGAGGAGTTTGAAGCAGAAAACTGATGCGACACAAGTCGCTGCTCCGCTCATATTGAAAACATTAAACGACAGTCCCTATTGTAGCATACACTGATATCATAAAGGGCGCAAAGCTGATACAGTGAAGAACCTGGGCAATTTAGATAAATGTTTGTGGCCTCACTGCAAACATTGATACCGCCGACTGTGGATGTCATATCTCCTTTTGAAAGGAAACGACTTTCTTCAATAACATTAATACCTTTCATTTTTGATTTTTTTGTCATAAATTTAAAAGTTGAAAATAACCCTCATATTCTCCGCCGTAACCTTCGATTACAAGGCGGAGCAGACCTGTACCGATACCGGAAAGGTCGTAGTCGTACTCAGTGCCGTCGGCCGGCAAGGTGGAAGTGTAGACAATTTCACCGAAAGTGTTTTCGATGTATAAGGAATAAACTCCGGAATTGTCGAACGAGAGGGTGAGAATATCTCTAAAGATGGCTGCATCTGGAGTAGAACTTACGCTGCGCGTAAGAACATCAAGTCGTCTGATTTCAATTTCCCGTACAATGTCATCATCTGTACCATGCGCAGCGAATGTCAGTGCAGACGCGGCTATTAAAAACAGATGTAAAGTAAGAATCTTCTTCATGTTGTCAGTTTTTGTTTTTGCAGACAAAGCTATCTTTTGAAGAGCAGTTCTCCAAAAATAATTTGTCACAACCCCTAAGAGTAATTTGCTGATTAATAACACGTTGTGGCTAATAGCATAAAAGTGTGAATCACACTTTTTAAGATGCAGCCTGATTATCAGCTATTTATCAGTTGCATTCTGTGAGAAAAATTCCAGTTTCTTCCGGATAGTTGCTCTGTGGGATATAAGCTTGATTTTCAGGAATTTCGCAAGGCTTTCGGTCGCACCCATCTTCTTTGCGATTCTTGTCTTTTTCGTGCTGAGGTTTGAATCGCTTATTTTAAGCAGCGAGCATACGACATGGTTAGGACAGCCGCAGCAGGTGAGGATAACGATGTGCCTTTCTTCCGGTTTGAGATTCGGGAAGTCTTCAAACAGGGTGTCCAGAAATGACGGATATGCTGTGTTAAGCAGCTCGGTCGCGCTGGCCAATGAATCAAACTTGTCAGTGAAGTTACGGGCGATTTCCAGGACCCTGCTGCTGAACAGATGTGAATTTGGATTGTCTTTATATACAGTGTATGCAGAGACTATTTCCAGCATTGTGCTGTGGATGCGGCTGTAGTATCGCATCAGTTCCGAGTTGGCTGCGGCCTGCCCCTGCAGCATCTGCTCCAGTTCTTTCCGGCTTTCCTCTTCTTGTCGCCTTTCCTGTTTAATCAGGTCGTTCTCGGATCTCAGTGAGGCCAACTGCGTACTTAGCTTATTTTTTCCTGAATGTAACCGTCTTATCAACCTATACAAGGAGTAAGTGATGATTATAGCCGCAATAGCCGTGAGAAGAGAGACCATAATCATTCTTGCGTTGCGTGCATCCAGTCTGTACAGTTCTTCCCGGAGCAGGGCATTGTCGTATTTGCGCTCAACCTCTGCAAGTCTGGAAGAGGCGTTGGCTTGCAGAATATCTGCGGTCAGTCTTAGAATGGAAGTCTGATACCCGGAGACTCTTTTCCAGTCACCGCTTTCGCCGGCTATACCTGCATACAGGTTATAAAGGGACAGGCTGTCAGAGGGAGATGTAGCATGAATAGTTCCTGCTATGTGTTCGGCGGAGTCGGTGAGTCCTGATCTGAGATAACATTTTGCCAGATTTATCAGGACATTCCTGTATATGCTTTCTTCTGCCTGAGTCTTCGGGGACCTGCCTAATTTAGAAAAAATGGTATCGGCGGTGTTCAGGACAGCACTGTCGTCATGCTTCGACTCGTGGATATACATCATCAGAAGCAGGGCGGAAAGGCTGCACGTCCGGTCTCCGTACAGCTCCGCCATCCTTACCGCCTCTTCCAGGTGGGGGATAGCCTGTTCTGCAGAATCAATTATCAGAATGTTGGCGAGAGCCGTATGGGCATGCATGGTGCGTTCAGGCAATCCGGCCTCTTCGAAACACTCCAGGGCTTTCCGGTATCTGGCTATTGCTGCTGAGTCATTGATGAAGCTTCTTTGATAAAGTTCCCCGATTCTGATATTGATCAGTCCGAGCTGCTCGAGGTCTCCCCCTTTTTCGAATATTGGCTCCGCTTCCTTATATGCATCCATCGCACCTTCAGCGTCTCCCCGCTCGTAGAGCACCGCTCCCTGCATGGTCAGCGCCCGTGCCAGTCTGTCTTCCGGACCCCGGCGGCGGTAGTACCTCACTGACTCGGATATGGCCGTGTCGTTCGCCACCGGCAGCCAGCATTTGTACTCGGCCTCGGTCGTCAGCAGGGTGTAAAAGGACCTTTCGCTCCGGTCCATTCTTCTGACCCGGGTGCTGTCGATGCCGCTCAGGGTGTCGAGGGCTGCCTGCGGCTGAGTCATCATCAGCGAGTCGGTTGCGGCCAGTGCGGAACTCACCTGCCCGCTGCGGTCGGAGCAGGACGCGGCTGACAGCAGGATGATGATTGCCGACAGCACTGCTGGACGGAACACGCTGAGGAATTTCATGCTGCAAAGATATGAATTTTAGCAGACGGCATCTGGATTTTTTACTCTGCCGGTACGGGTGAAATCGGATTTATACTTAAATTTGCAGAAAAAGGAGGAAGATATGGTTTATTATGGAGATGAAGTAATCCGCTTTGACTGGGCCATGAAGCGGCTGCTGCGGCAGAAGGCCAATTTCGCTGTCTTGGAGAGTTTTCTGAGCGAGCTGCTCGGAGAGAAGGTCGTAATCAAGCGCATGCTCGAAAGCGAGGGCAACAAGGAGACCCCCGACGACAAGTTCAACCGGGTGGACGTGCTCGCCGAGAATTCCAAAGGAGAGCTGATTATTATCGAGATACAGAACAACGCCGAGATTTACTATTTCCAGAGGATGCTCTACGGGACGTCCAAGGCCATCACTGAGTACATCTACGAGGGCGACGAGTATTCCCAGGTGCGAAAGGTGTACTCCATCAGCATCGTCTACTTCGACATCGGGCAGGGCCGCGACTACATCTATCACGGAAAGTCGGTATTCAAGGGGGTGCACACGGGAGACACCCTGCGACTCTCCGTAAAGCAGCAGGAGAAGTTCACGAAGCATGATGCGGGAGATCTTTTCCCGGAGTACTACATACTTAGGGTAAACGAGTTCAACCAGCACGCTGTGACTCCTTTAGATGAGTGGATCCGGTTCCTCAAGTCTGGAAAGATCGACGAGAATACCCAGGTGGAGGGTCTCCGTCTTGCCCGCAGGCAGCTTCAGATATCGTGCCTTTCGAAGGAGGAACGCAGGGCCTACGAGCGTCACATCGAGAACCGCCGCATCCAGTGGGACGTTCTCAACACTGCCCGCGAAGAGGGACTGGACGAGGGGGTGGCTCAAGGCCGGGCCGAGGGCCGGGAGAGAGGGCTGGCAGAAGGCCGGGCGGAAGGCCGGGCAGAAGGCCTGGCAGAAGGGCTGGCAGAAGGTCGTGCAGAAGGCAGAGAAGAAGGCAGGACTGAGGCCATTTGCTACATCGCGAGGAATATGAAAGCGCAGGGCCTCCCCTTGGAACTGATTGCACGGACTACCGGTCTATCTCCGGAAGAGATTGACAAGTTTTGACTACAGCACCGGCGTCATGTACACCGGCAGATACAGCAGCCCGCTCTCGCCTTTCTGCAGGTCCTTGGTGTAGAGTACATAGCTGTTCTGTATCCGGGCCTGGTATTTCTTCCTGAAGGCATCGAGGGAGGCGTGGGTCATGTAGCCTGAGGACTTTACTTCGACAGGGCATATCTTGCTGCCTCTCGTCAGCATGAAGTCTATTTCATAGAAGTGCTTGTCGTCTTTCTCGAAAGTATAGTAGAACAGCTGATTGCCTGCCGCGGTGAGCATCTGCGCCACAAGGTTTTCGTACAGGTACCCTAGATTGGCCTCCAGCTTGTCGGACAGCAGCTTCTGATAGATGATGTTCTCCGCAAAGCCTTTGTCCCAAAAAGCCATCGTGACGAACAGGCCGGTGTCCGCGGCGAACAGTCTATATCTGGAGGTGTCTTTTGTCAGCGACAGGCCCACGTTAGGGTCATCGGAATGGTAAGATACCAGAACAGCCTTGCTGTCTTCGAGACTGACGAGCATTTCCTCTTCTTTGTCGTTGTCCACACTGCCTACGACTGCGCTCATGTAGTACCGGGAGGTTTTCCTGCTCAGCTGGGCGGGAATGGACATGAACAGTCTGCTCAGCTTGCCTGTAGCGTCTATTTTGAGGAAGTCCTCGGAATATAGCTGGATTATGCGTCTCTTTACGGCGTCCACCTTGGCGAGATTGTTTGTCTCCAGATATTCATTGACGGCCTGCGGCATACCTCCCACCAGCATGTACAGCCGCAGGTCTCTCTGCTTTGACCTGTGTGCCGCGCCCAACGGCATCCGCTTCTCAAAGAAGGTTCTGATAAGAGGGACGGACACTGTATCGCCCATGGCCCACCTGAATTCCTCGAAGTCCATAGGGTACATGTCCATGCGTTCCTCCTCGCTCGGGATGGTGATGTTTTTTGTATTTTTCCTGATACTGATGAGGGAGCCGGTCTCGATGTAGTCATACCTGCCGTCCTTAACGAGGTATTTGATCGCCTCGCGGGCCTTGGGACATTTCTGCACCTCATCGAAGATGATGACAGACCTGCGTCTTTCCAGGACGACACGGTATATGGTCTGCAGCTGCAGGAAAATGAAATCCAGGTCCATAAGGTCCTCAAACAGAGCCTTGACAGTCACGGAGGCCCTGTTGAAGTCAATCAGCAGGTATGAGGAGTATTCATTTTTTGCGAATTCCTCCACGATTGTCGACTTGCCGATACGTCTGGCTCCTTGTATCAGAGCGGCGCTTGTTCCGCCTGACTCCTGTTTCCACTGAAGAAGCCTGTCGTATATTTTCCTTTTAAATATCCTATTTGTCATAAATACAGATGTCTGCCTATGCAAAAATAGACAAATTCTCCGTTTCCCCAAAATCTTAAAGCAGAAAATACTCTATTTCCCCGAAATTCTAAATGGCAAAATACCCTGTTTCCCCGAAATTTTGGCGGGTCAGCGGGTGACGGTGCGGATTTTTTACTCTGCCGGTACGGGTGAAATCGGATTTATACTTAAATTTGCAGAAAAAGGAGGAAGATATGGTTTATTATGGAGATGAAGTAATCCGCGCGAGCTGCTCGGAGAGAAGGTCGGGCAGAAGGCAGGACTGAGGCCATTTGCGACATCGCGAGGAATATGAAAGCGCAGGGCCTCCCCTTGGAACTGATTGCACGGACTACCGGTCTATCTCCGGGAGAGGTGGACAAGCTTTGACTAGATTTTCATCATCAGTATTATCTGGTTCGACTCGTATGGCAGTTTTGCCAACGCCTGTCTGTTGGACTCTATCGTCGGGTCATCGGATGCCGGAGAGCCCTCAATCTTCTCTATGATATCGAACGGCTCTACCAGATATACGGCGTATTTCCCGTCAGTATAACGCAGATAGTATGGGGAGAAAAAGCTGTCGCTGCCGATGCCCCAGACCATGTCATCCTCCAGCATACTGTAAGAGACACTTGTCCCCTTCTCCAGATCCATGACTGCTGCATATCTGCTGTCCTTCCCATAGTTATAAACAGACATGGTTCTGTCTCCTATCATGAACAGGTCCACATGGCCCCATATCCTGCCGCTTTTCTGACAAGCCTCTACAAACTCCATTAGGTCCTGTGGCCACGGACGTTTCTTCATTTCCGGAGTGAAATTGTAACCGTTGTCTGCAAAACGTACATACTGCACCAAGGTGTCTCCGGTAAATTCGTAGATTCCGTCAGAGAATGCAGAATAGAAGAAACGGCGACCGCCGTATTCAAACAGATTGTTGGCCTGCGAGAAGCTTGCCACTTCCGCAAAGTCCTTGTCCAGGGGCAGCCAGCGGCCTTCAACCTCGCCGGTGGAGGGATTGTAGAGATACACCTCATACTCAGGTCCGTCGATGTACGAAAGGTCCTTGTAGAACAGGTAGCGGCCGTCGCCTGCCGGCAGCAGGTCCTTGGCATACCTTATCTCGCTTTCACCGATTGAAAAAGAGTTTTTCAACCGGCCGGTCTGTATGTCGAAAGAATATATGTCCATACCGAAATTGCCCAGCACGTCCACTGTCCCTGCGGACATATCGCACGCCATGGCCATAATATCCGTCATCTCCCCGGGCCCGCGTCCTCTCGTCAGGAAAGACCTGCGGTAGTCCCCTTCCAGGCCGTAGATGCTTACCAGACCCGAATCGGTCTCTCCCAGAACCACGAGAATGCTGTCCGCAACAGCCACATCGATTATTCCGGATATAAGCATGCCGTCAGGGACCACAGTCCTGTATCCTTCATACAGGGTGCTCATCCTGATTATGCCTTCAGCCGGTTTCAGTGGTATTTCTAAAGTAGAGCCCTCTTCTGAATGATGGCAGGATACAGCAACTGCAGCCACCAGAATAACCGAAATAAAATTGCGCAATCTCATAAGTTTCGTTTTTTAGTAGATTCGTAAAACTATTATCGCTTTATTCTAGAAGACGTTCATATCTAAGAAATGTGACAATTTGCGGCAGCTTAATTTTGATCGATTGTAGCTTAGAGAGGATATCGGTACAGGACATCTGTTCCGTCATGTTCCCGCCCGAAGACGTAGAGTGACTTGCCGTCCCCGCTCAGGGACATGCTGGTGACAGAATGACCGATGGAGTATGACTCAATAAAGTTGCCGTTCCAGTCGAACTTGAGGATGTAGGTGTCGAAGTCATCATAGTTCCGGTCTGCCGTGGCCAGTTCTCCTATGTAGGTAAGATACACGTGGTGGCGGTTACAGCATGAAGCAGACTTGTATGCGTAGGGTATACCGTTGGAGTACATGACCATATTGCCTATGAGTGACAGCTCCGGCCTGTTGGGCAGTTCCGGTCCGGTAACGGTTCTCAGAAGATTGAGATCTGTGTCGTATACCTCTATAAGAGGTTCTGCTGCAGAATAATAGATGATTCTGTCGTTGTCGTATGATATTATGAAATTTCCATTTGTGACATTGAACGTCTCATATTGATAGCTGTTTGTCTCCTTATAGTTGAAAGAGCTGTCCGTGAGAATAAATCTGTTCCCGTCGTTGTGGATGCCGGACTGCTTGTCGTTGAAGCAGTAAGGATTGACAGCCAGCAGCTTTCCCCCAAATGGCCTGATGCGGGTGGACACGACCGAATAGCCTTGGAATTCCGGCTTAAAATCTTCGCCTGTGGTGATTTTGCCTATGGGCAGGAGCACGATGCGGTCTCTCATGAAATCCTCGAGCATCAGAGTGTCGTTGAACATGTCAGATCTTCCCATCAGGATTTCCTCCGGTCCGTTTCCTTTTGTGAAGCGGTCCCATATAAGGGCTCCGCTGTTGAGATTGTATATTTCCACCAATTTCCTTTCGTCCTGCTCAGAGTTGTGTACGACTGCTATGGAGTCGTTTACGACGTAGAGATTTACTGTTGTTATCGGAAAGTCGAAGTTCATGGACTCGGCTGTCAGAGGTTTTGCGGAATCCAGGATGGACCGGTCGAGCACGATGTCCCCTGTGTTGTCTCTGCAGGACGGCAGAAATAACAGGGAGGCGGCAGTAAGCAGCAGTGATGCGAAGATTGATTTTTTCATGTCTGTAGGATGTTTGTTGTTTCCGGTACAAATCTAATATGCCGTGCCGCTGTGAACAAGGATAAAAAATTCACATCAAGTGAGGCGGTGTAGAAGGTGTAAATGGTTGAAACACAGTAAATATGATGGGCTATGAGGCATGCCGCTGTGAGTCACACAAATTTGTACAGTCTTGAAATACAGTTGCTTGACGGAGCAGGTGTGAAAATTTATTTGTCCTCTTCCGGCAGTTTCCGATAGGAGGACAGGCGTGCGTTGAGGTATTTGGTGAGGCTGGTGTCGAGGTTCATTTTTCGGGCCAGTCGGTATTTTTTTGTGCTGAGGTTGGTCTCGCTTATGTTGAGGATGGAGCAGACGATGCTGCTGGGATAGTCTATGCAGGTGAGCGTTATCAGATGGAAGTCCTCCTTTTTAAGTTTGGGGAATTCTGCCCGCAGTTCGTCAAGGAATCCCGGGTACACTGAGTTCAGGAGGGATTCGGCGTTGCCGTATGAATTGGTCTTAGTGAGATAGTCCCGGGCGACTGTGACGGACTTGTCCATGAAATGCTGCGGATTGCTCTGGTGTATGTCGTACAGGTCTGCCAGCTTATGCATAGTCTCGTATGTCATGTTCTGGAATCTCATGAGGTCCGTTGTTTCGTGGTGTTTCTCCGGTTCCGATTTGATTGTGGGTATCGCTCCGGCCTGGTCAGTGATATGCTGCCTTTGTTGTTTCAGTGTCTTTTTGTGGCGGTAGGCGAGACTTATCAACGCTGAGGCGGCGCATATCGAGAATATAATCAGAATCAATCTTCGGTCGTTTCCGGCCAGCAGTTCGTAGAACTTGTTCTTCCGGACTCCTACCGTCACCGAGATGTCCGAAGACTGAAAATCTCCGGAGGATTCCAAATTCAGCGTATAGGTTCCTGTGCCGTCGGTGCTTCCGAGAGTGTCCATGGCGGGATGGGGCAAGGATATTACCAGCGTGTCAGTTGCAGGGGTCGTTAAGGTCCGGTACCAGTCGGGTACGGACAGGATGTCACGGACAATGACGCGGGTGGAGGGGCGGACGATGAACTCGGCGGGGCCGATGGCCGAGGGAGAGCTGCTGTGCCAGTCGTAGGTGTAGCCGAGGCGGGTCCAGGGGTAAGGGGTGTCGGAGTGGTAGGCGGTCCGGCAGTAATCCTCGAACCAGGCGCGGTAGCGGGGATCCACGTCGTCGCGGAAGTCGAGGAGGACTTCGCTGTCATGGATTTCCGGGTCGGGGGTAGGGCGGAAGAGGCTGTCCTTCTCGGCCCAGAAGAGCACAATGCGGTTGCCGCAGTAGTCGGGCGGCAGGCCGAGCATCTGGACGACGCGCATCACTATGCCGGCGCTGTCGGTCTGGCGGGCGTCTGCTTTCAGGCGTGCGGTCAGGTCGTAGGGCAGGGAGACCCAGGGCAGGCGGTCGTCCAGCAGGAACATATCGGCCTGTCCGTCTTCCCAGTACCGGCTTTCCTCCTCTGTCATCACCGAGCCGACCAGCACGAATGTCCGGCCGTCCTGTTCCAGCCACTCTATCTGCGGGTTCTCTGCCGGCGATACGATAGTGGCTAAGTCCGGATCCATCTTCTCTGCCACAGCCACTTTCGCGTCCTCGACCGCAGCCATGTAGTCCTTCCACAGCCGTCCGGTATCCTCATACCAAGGCAGGGGCTGTCTGCCGCAGGAGGTGAGGGCAAGGGCAATGACCGCGGCGGCGGATATCGTGCAGAGAAGGTGGTGGTGTTTCATTTATTTATCGGAAAAATTCCGGACGCGGAGGGCAGTGTTGCGCCTCAGGTGGTCCTGGTATAGGGTGAGTTCCTGCAGGTGGTAGTTGCCCTTGGAGAACATTGGGGCGAGCGAGGGCAGCCAGTACTGCTCCGGGTCGAGGCCGTCCACTATCAGCAGGTGGTAGTCCGTGTCGACGGTGACGGTCACCGAGTCGTTGAGCTCGGCGGGGGTGGCACCGGTGGTCCAGTTCACCGGATTGATGCAGATGTCGGAGGGAGAGAGGACCGCGCAGGCCGCTTCGGGGGTGGCTACGGAGTTGTAGCAGATGATGGTGCCGGTGCCGGTCGAGTCGACGGCGGGGCGCAGCTGGGGGTATTGCGCCAGTTCCTCGTCAGAGACGCGGTAGCCGATGGCGTAGGCGGCGACCATCCGTTCAAAGGCCGGGGTGGGGAGGTGCTTGACTAGCTCCACCACTGCCTTGCCGCCCTGGCTGAACCCTGCGAGGACGAAGGGCCGGCCCTCATTGTAATTGTCTAAATAATAGTCAAATGCCGCGCTGACGTCCTCCATCGACAGGGGGAAGAGTTCCTCTACCGCCGCCTCTCCGTCCATCCAGACGTTGAGGGAGATCTGCCGGTAGTAGGGGCAGTAGAACCCGTATTGTCCCTGAGCGAAAATGTCCTCGGCGAGCTCCACCGAGGGGAGGAATGCCTCGATATGGTCCGTGCGGGTGTAGTCGGAGTAGCGGCAGGTCTGCCCGTCCGCGGCGGTCCAGTCCCAGATGCAGGTGGGGAGGATGTAGAAAATGTCCGCTGCGGGGGCATTGTCCCCTGAGGGTTGCGAGATGTACCATGCGGCGGCGTCCGACCAGTCGGGGACGGCAGGTATGAAAGTATCGGTCCCGCCGCTGTTGCCGCGGCAGGACGATACTGTGAGTGAGGAGGCAGCGGCCAGTACCAGGAGGACGGCCGCTGCTGCCATGGATTTACTTGAAGAGTACATCGGGACCCTGGATAAACTGGATGTCCTTGGGAATGCCTGCGGCGTTGATGCGGTCGAGGTCGGCCTGGAGGGCGGGGGTGATGCCGCCGTTCTTGGCGCGGAACTCGGTGGCGAAAGCTACGTCACCATTGCCCTGAGTGGTCAGGATGAGGTCGGCCCAGGCGTTGACAGCGGCCTTGGACTTCTCGAAGTCGATCTGATAGAGGCCCTCGGCGTTGCGGGAGAAGGCGCCCTGCTGCTCCATGAAGTTGAAGCACATCATATTGGCCTTGCCGTGGGAGGAGGCGGCTCCGAAACGTACCGAGCGGAGGATGCCGGCGATGTAGGTGGTGATGGCGTCCTCGACGGAGATGTTGGTGATCTCGCCCATCTCGATCAGGCGGCATACCATGAAGAGTCCGAGGATGTCGGCCTTGGCCTCTTCCCAGGAGGTCTTCTCGGTGCCCATCGCTGCGTCCACGCTGCCCTTGCCGTTGATGGTCTCCTTGATGCCGAGACCGTGGGCCACCTCGTGGAAGGTTACGTTCCAGAAGAATGCGTCGAATTTCAGGTGCTGGTGGTCTTCGGGAGCGAGGATGAGCTCACCGATGGGGAGGAGGATCTTGTCGAACTTGGCCTGCATCGAGTTGCGCAGCTGGAGGCGGCGGGTGCCCTTCATGGCGTGTACGCGCTCGTCGTTGGGCAGGTTGATGGCGATGGTCTTGCTGCCGGCGTTGCAGTCTCCGGCGTAGTAGACCACGTCATAGACGTTGAGGTCTGAGGAGGTGCCGGGTACGAAAGTCTTGTACTCGGGCTTGCAGGGCAGCTCCTTCTGCAGGGCGGGGAGCATGGCCACGAACTTGGCCAGGTCCTTGCTGCGCTCGGTGTCCTTGAGGAGGATGAATGCCTCGTAGGAGGTCTTGGTCTCCTGGAACTTGTCGTCGTAGCTCTCGATGGGGCCGACCACGAAATCTATCCGGCTGTCCTTCATGTCCATCCAGGCCAGATCGCTGGCTAAGTAGTCGTCGGTCCTGAAGGCCTTGATGCGCTCGAGGAGGTAGTTCTTCAGGCCGGGGTCCTCGGCTATGTCGGCCGCCTGCTGCATGAGCTCACACATGCGGTTCACCTGCTCGGCGTACTCCTCATGGTACCAGACGGTCTTCAGCTTTCCGTTCTCATCGCGGCGCAGGACTGTGTACCAGGACGACTTGTTGGGGTCGTCGAAGGCGTTGAACTCCTCGAGGGTGATGTCGACAGGATAATAGGTGCATACGTCGGGCTTGGCACCGTAGCCCTCGATGAAAGGCTTGTTGTCATCGAGACGGTCCCAGGGGCCGTAGTTGATGTAGGCAAACTGCTTCGCGTAAGGGTCTTCGAGCCGGTCCATCAGGCTCTTGTCCCCGAATGTCTGCTGCCAGAACAGCTCGTCGGCGATCTGTCCTATCTGGAAGAACAGCTCTACTATCTGCCTCTCGCTGTCGCTCAGCTGAGCTGCCAGAGGCGAGGACAGCTCGAACGGTGCGTATTCCTCAACTTTCTGTTTCATGGGTGATTCTGTCTGATTCTGATTGCCGCAGGACGATATGCCTACGGTTGCCGCCGCCCCGATCAGGGCCGCGCAGATGGATTTGGCTGTGGTGCTTGATTTCATTTACAGTAGTGTTTATTCATTTTTGCAAATATATGGATTTCGAAGCAAATGAAAAATTTTTGAGATTCTTTCCATTATTTTACAAATTGGAAAGAATATGCTCAAAGGAATCGCTTTTGATATATGCCCTTTTTACCTTGTTCACGGCAATTTCTTTCAATAATCCGAGCCGTACAAGCTTGATGATGTCAGATTTTGCAGTTGTGGGAGTTATTCTGAACTTGACCTGGACATCTTTTACAGTCATAACCTCATTCGGATTGTCATCAAACATCTTTATGATTTCAGCTTGTCTTTCGTTGATGCCTGACTTCCCCAGATATTGATGAGCGGCTTCCCGCTCTTTGGTCTTTCTTTTTATGTATTCCTGCATATCCCTGAATGCCAACTCGAGAACTCTCATATGGTATGTTATGAAATAGCCCAGATCATTGTTCTCGATTTCCGCGTACAGAAAGGATTTTTCGTAAGAGGGTTTGGAGCGGTAAATGATGCGGGATATTGACAGATATTCCATCAGCCAATAACCCTGACGCAGCATATACCAGTAAAAGATTGCCCGTGCAGTCCGTCCGTTACCGTCAACGAACGGATGCATGTATGCAATCATGTAATGGATGATAATTCCTTTTATGATGGGATGGATATATGGTCTGGATTCAGGGTTGTTGAAAAAATCACACAATGTTTCTAGGAAATGAGGCAGTTCTGTATATGTCGGAGGTGTGTGTACAATCTCATGGGTAATGGCATTCTCCACGACGACCTGGTCATTTTGACGGAACCGGCCGGAATCTTCAGGATTGTCCAGCGTGCTGTCAGTCATCAGCCGGTGAACCTGAAGCAGCAGTTCTGTTGTAAGCGGCTCCGACTTATGCGTGACGATAAACTGAATTGTCTCATAGTTGTTGAAAATCATCTGCTGGGACTTATCAGCGGGGGACATTTTCTTGCGCAGCATTTCCTTGGCTATCCTGCGTGTTGTAGAAGCTCCTTCCATCATACTTGAAGATATGGCCTCTTCCATAAGGGAACTTATAAGATACCGTTCCTTTGTTTTTTCAGGTATAGTGGTTTCATACTCCCATTTTCCCCCGAAGTTTATATCAAAAGAATGACATTGCCGCTGCATTCTGTCGGTCAATGCGAAGTGGATATTGTATTTTCCCCAATTTTTGACAGATACGTTGGAAATGAATCTCTGGGCTTTTATCAGAGCCCATAACTCATTCGGAGACTTGTGGAAAGAATTTCTGATATACTTTATTCTATCCCAATATCCGTATTCATCATTCAAGTCTTCTATAAAAGAACGCAGCTCGTTATCTTGCTGTAGTTCCACAATGGCTTGAAGAAGGCTGTGCTGAGGTATGTCAGGGGCTTTTTCCATACTTTTAAGATTTTTGCAAAAATAGAAAATTCTTTCCAATCTGTAAAACAATGGAAAGAATTTATAAGCAATTGCCATGATTTTGTGTACATTTGCCGCCGTTATGAATAATAATGCAGAGCAAATCACCGGCAATCTGGAGTGGGACGGTCTGTCCCGCCCTAAGATTTACTATGCGGTGGCCTCGCTGTGGTGCGGGATTTTTCTCTCGGTGATGGACGGCAATATCTGCAATGTGGCCCTGCCGACCATCTCGCAGGAGCTTGGGGTGTCGTCGGCGGACTCGATATGGGTGGTCAATGCATTTCAGCTGGTTATCATGATGACCCTGCTGTCGTTCTCCTCGCTCGGGGAGCTGTTCAGTTATAAGCGGGTGTATGTCTCCGGCGTGGTACTCTTCACTGTCGGCTCGCTGTTCTGCGCCATGTCCCATACCCTGCCGCTGCTGATTGCCTCGAGGGCTTTCCAAGGGATCGGGGCCGCGATGATGATGAGCGTGAACACTACCCTCGTGAAGATTATCTATCCGAAGAAGTACCTTGGCAAAGGGGTGGGTATCAACGCTACGGTTGTGGCTCTGGCCGCCGTGACCGGTCCGACCCTGGCCGCGGGCATCCTCTCGTTCGCCTCCTGGCCCTGGCTCTTCGCGATAAACATTCCCATAGGTATTGTCACCTTCTTCATGGCCTTCCGCCATCTGCCGGACAACCCTACCCATGTCGAGGGCCGGCATTTCAACGTCCGCGATGCCCTGCTCAATGCCGCCGTTTTCGGCCTGCTGATCGGCTGCATCGAGATGTATTCCCACGGTGCTTCCCTGACGACGGTGCTCGTGGGAGCGGCCCTGCTCCTGCTGCTCGGGTTCATCTACGTCCGCACCCAGCTGCACCGCCAATACCCGATGCTGCCGTTTGACCTGCTGCGGATTCCGGTCTTCTCGATGTCCGTGCTCACCAGCATTGTTTCCTTCACGGCTCAGATGATGGCCCTGGCAGCCATACCTTTCATGCTCCTGCATACCTTCGGGATGAATGCCGTGGAGACAGGGCTGCTGATGACTTCCTGGCCGCTGGTCATCGTGTTCGTGGCCCCGCTGGCCGGCTCGCTCATAGGCAGGGTGCATCCCGGAGTGCTGGGATGTTTCGGTCTGCTGCTGATGAGTGCCGGCTGTTTCCTGCTTGCATTTATTCCTGAGAACGCCTCGCATCCGGACATTGCATGGCGGCTGATGATGTGCGGGGCCGGATTCGGGTTCTTCCAGTCGCCCAACAACCACATGCTTCTGAGTTCGGCACCCAACCACCGGGCCGGAAGCGCGGGAGGCATGCTCGCCACAGCCCGTCTTGTCGGGCAGTCCACCGGCGCGGCCCTCGTCGCCCTCTTCTTCCACCTATTCGGGGACGGCGCACCCCACGACGCCATGCTTCTGGCCGGAGCACTGACCATCTGCGGCGCCCTCTCCTCCGTCATCCGTCTCGGCCTCCGTCCGCCGGTGAATGAACGGTAGGTGCTGCAGCACCACGAAAATGTAATCACTCGCTGATCAGTGTGTTACCGGACCGAGGTGTGCTTCCGGGACAGTCCGAACATCCCCAAAAGAACACACCGTGTCGCTAAGTTATTGATTACTGAGAGATTGTAAAAAGACCCTGCTCCCCTACTTACCGTTCCCTCATTTTCCGTACATTTGTTGCAGTCAAGCAGTCAAATGGAAGAGGAACGCATCACCGGCAATACGCAGTGGGACGGTCTGGGCCGCCCGGCGATATTCTACGCCATGATCTCGATCTGGTGCGGTATCTTCCTGTCGGTGGTGGACGGCAATATCTGCAATGTGGCCCTGCCGGTGATAGCGCAGGAGCTCGGCGTCCCGTCTGCGGATTCAATCTGGGTGATCAATGCGTTTCAGCTCGTGGTCATGATGACGCTGCTGCCGTTCTCGACGCTCGGGGAGAGCTGTACAGCTACAAGAAGGTCTATCTTTCGGGAGTGGCGGTGTTCACGGCGGCATCGGCTCTCTGCACCTTCTCCCACACTCTGCTGATGCTCACCGTCTCCAGGGCTATGCAGGGTCTGGGCGCAGCCATGATCATGAGCGTCAATACCTCCATCGCCAAGCTCGTCTTCCCCCGCCGGCATCTCGGCAAGGGAGTCGGGATCAATGCGACGGTGGTGGCCCTCTCGGCGGTCTCCGGCCCCTCGATAGCGGCGGGCATCCTCTCACTGGCGGACTGGCCCTGGCTCTTCGCCATCAACATCCCTGTCGGTATCCTCACCTTCCTCATGGGCTGGCGCTTCCTCCCGGACAATCCTACCCACATCGAGGGCCGCCGGTTCAACATCGGCGACGCCATGCTCATCGTCGCCGTCCTCACCCTCTGCTCCGCCCTCTTCTCTGACTTGAACTGAAAAAAGTTGACAGATTTGAGAGCATAAATCAAACGAGTCAATGAGAGAAAGACACAAGCGAGACATTGTCCTGAAGACCGACCCTGTGACCAAGGAGAAGTATTGGTCCAACGAGGT
>DVGV01000047.1 GCA_018712545.1 Candidatus Coprenecus merdigallinarum
CACTCGGTTGTCATTTCTGCTACAAAACTTTGGTTTGCCAAGCGTCCATCCGCGCTTGACGTGCTGAAAGACTTATCAGCACGGGGTGTGGAGGTTGTTACTTTTATCAAAAATAATTTGGAAAAGGAAGGAATGCTAAAAGAAACAGGGACAAATATTAGGATAAATGACTCATTGACTATTGATGCTGCAATCATCGACAAATCTTTGATATGGTATGGTAATGTCTACTATCTTGGTTACAACACTAATGAGAACAATACCATACGTATTGATGATTTAACATTGGCCGAAAATATCTTAGAAGAACTTTACACTTAACGTTAATTTTCTGCCACTAACAACTGTACCTACGTTAGGAATGTATCATCTCTTGATTATTACAAAAGATTTCAAACCACAGAAGTCCACTGGGTTCCAAGCCACACCAAACATATTAATACTCACCACCATAGCATCCATCACCGCTGCACTCCTGCTGACAGGATGCAGCACGACAGCCCGTATGTTCGGGACAAGGTGACGGTGAAAGGCCACATCTGTCGGCACCTTCCTGGTAGGGAACCGAAGCAGGGCCAATGAGAGCCTGCTCTGATGCGGATTGACACATAACGAAAATGAGAAGGTGGTGGAGAAAGGCCGTTTGACCCGGCACCTTCCAATGTGAAAGGCCGAGGGTATCCGCGGGCAGGGGATGGTCTTCTCCGCATCCCTTACCATGCCGCGGTACCACAGAGGACCGCTGCTGCCTATGAGAAAGTATATCATTGGAGAGGCCTCCTTCCGCTCCGTCTTGGTCTTGTAAAGGCCGGCACTTACCTGTTCATTGACAAAGGGGATGTCCTGGTTCTGCCTGTAGAAATCACTGCTCAGGCCCGCATGCACGAAGAGACAGCGGCCCGACATCTGCATGGTGTTGCGCACGGAGAGCCACCTGCCCAGTTCAGAAGAAGGAGAGAGCAGATCCGCATATTTCATGCCCAGAGTATCCGCCAGCTGCGTATATTTGGGCTTGGCATAGCGCAGGTCGTTCATCAGTACCATAGGCTCGTGGTTGCCTAAGAGGTAATCCACCCGTCCTCCGGCCTGAGCCGCTTCCGCCTCAAGCTGATATATCAGCCAGAGTATCTGCACGGCATCATTGCCCCGGTCGAACACATCCCCGATGACCACCAGCTGGTTCGCCCCGAAGTTCCAGTTGCAGTCCGCGTCTATCACCCCGTTTCCCTGCAGCAGGCTTATGAAACAGTCCAGGTCGCAGCATCAACATCCTGTACATACCTGTTGTTTTCATCGTACCTATAAAATAAATTCATGTCTTCAAGGCGAAGATAGCAATGATTTGTTAAATTTGTAACCTATGGAAAAACTACAGGCTCTCATATCATCCACGAATGACATCATCTGGTCCTACCTGCTGGTAGGCGTTCTCATCATCTGCGCAGTATGGTTCACAGTGCGTTCCGGCTTCCTTCAGTTCAGGTCGGTACCTGAGATGCTGCGTCTGCTGACCGAAAAGCGGTCCAAGGACAGCGGCAAGGACGGCAAGCGCAGCATCTCCTCGTTCCAGGCCTTCGCGGTATCCATCGCCAGCCGTGTCGGCACGGGCAATCTGGCAGGTGTGGCTACGGCAATAGTCGTGGGCGGCCCCGGCGCAGTGTTCTGGATGTGGATGATGGCCCTCTTCGGCAGCGCTAGCGCCTTCGTGGAGTCGACCCTGGCCCAGCTGTACAAGCGTCCGGCCAAGGACGGCACCTTCATCGGGGGACCGGCCTACTATATGGAACGGGGCATCGGCAAACGCTGGATGGGAGTGCTCTTCGCTGTACTCATCTCGATAACATTCGGTTTTGCATTCAACTCGGTGCAAAGCAACACCATCTGCGCCTCATGGGAACTGGCATTCAACGTACCGGCCCAGTGGATGGGCATCATCCTCACGGCTCTGACCCTCGTGATCATCTTCGGCGGCATACGGCGCATTGCCGGCGTGAGCAGCCTGCTCGTCCCCGTGATGGCTCTCCTCTACATCGCCCTGGCACTTATAATCATAGCCATGAATATCGGGGAAATACCGAAGGTGCTCGGCCTGATCGTCTCCGACGCATTCGGTTTCGGGGACGGAAACGGCGGAGGATGGAGGGAACTGGCCGGAGGCGGCATCGGCGCCACCATCATGCAGGGCGTCAAGCGCGGAATGTTCAGCAATGAGGCCGGTATGGGCTCGGCTCCGAACGTGGCGGCCACAGCCGACACCACCCACCCCGTAAAGCAGGGCCTCATCCAGGCCCTCGGAGTCTTCACCGACACCCTGGTCATCTGCTCCTGCACCGCCTTCATCATCCTCATAGGCGGAGTCAGCGACGCCTCGGTGGACGGCATCCAGCTCACCCAGACCGCCCTGACCGCACAGATAGGACCGGCAGGCGAGATATTCATCGCCCTGACGATCCTGATGTTCGCATTCAGCAGCGTGATAGGCAACTACTATTACGGCGAGGCCAATATCCGCTTCATCACGAAGAAAAAATGGGTACTGAACTGCTACCGCATCCTGGTGGCCGGGATGGTGCTCTGCGGAGCCCTCATCACCCTCGACCTGGCGTGGGCCCTCGCCGACCTGACCATGGCGCTGATGGCCCTGTGCAACCTTATCGCCATCATGATTCTCTCCCCCCAGGCATTCAGGCTGCTCAGCGACTACCGCAGACAGAAGAAAGCCGGCATCAGGAACCCGGTCTTCTCTAAAAACAGCATGCCTGAAATCAAAGACAGACTGGATTGCTGGTAACAACGCCAGTAATGTGGAGCCAACACGTGCCGGAAAAGCATGAAAAAAGCGTCAACTTATTAAGTTTAAATAAGTTGACGCTTAATTTAGTGACCTCGGCGGGATTCAAACCCACAACCTTCTGATCCGTAGTCAGATGCTCTATTCAGTTGAGCTACGAGGCCAATATTTTCAGGAACTATTCTGCCTTTGTTTCCTCGGCTACCACGCCAGCGAACTTCTTCTCCTTGATGCGGGCCTTCTTACCTGTCAGGCTCCTCAGGTAGAAAATCCTTGCCCTGCGTACCTTACCGCTCTTGTTGAGCTCTATTTCGGAGATGAAAGGCGAGTAAAGAGGGAATATTCTCTCGACTCCTACACCATTGGAAATCTTGCGTACAGTGAAGGTCTGGGTAGTACCGGCACCTTTTCTCTGTATGACTACTCCGCGGAATTTCTGGAGTCTCTCCTTGTTCTCTTCCTTAATCTTATAAGTCACAGTCACTGTATCTCCTGCCTTAAACTCGGGATACTTCTTATCGTCCTGTGCAAATGCCTGTTCTGCAATCTTAATTAAATCCATTTTCTTGTCTCTTTAGTGGCAACATTGCTGTCATCATCGACATCCGCGCAAGAGGTTGCTTATTTTTTGGGACTGCAAAGATATACAAAAGCGGACATATTCCAAATTTTTTCCTAGATTAATTGAACATTTTTTTCAATCTATCGAAAAAATTCTTGTCAGTCTTGCTCGGCCTTGGCGCGAAATTAACTGATTCCCTGAGCTTTTCGAACATTTCTTTCTCACTCTTGTCAAGTTTCGTCGGAGTCCATGCCTGAATAAAGACAAGCAGGTCTCCGCGGCCATAACCATTGATGTCCGGAACTCCTTTGCCCCTGACTCTCAGGATTGCGCCTGACTGAGTACCAGCCTCGACCTTGATCCGTACCTTGCCGTCGGCCGAGGGAATCTCCGCAGTCGTTCCGAGCACCAGGTCAGGCATGGATACAAACAGGGTATAGACGAGATCGTTGCCGTCTCTCTGAAGCTCCCCGTTCTCCTCCTCCTCTATCAGTACGAGGAGGTCACCGTTGACACCGTTACCCCTGGCCGCATTGCCTTTGCCGTGAACCGTCAACTGCATGCCCTCAACCACGCCTGCAGGAATCTTGAAGGAGACTTCCTCTGTGTCCTCCACGACACCGGCTCCGTGACAGTGAGGACAGGGTTTGGTAATCACCTTGCCCTGACCTCCGCAGGCAGGACAGGGCGAGGACGTCTGCATCCGTCCCATAAAGGACTGTACGACTCTGGTCACCATGCCTGTTCCGTGGCATGTCTCGCACGTACGTATGTCGGCATCAGATTCGGCTCCACGGCCATTGCAGTGCGGACACTTGACCGCCTTCTTTATCTTGACAGTCTTGGTGACACCGTTGACAATCTCCGAAAGTGACAATTTGACACGGATACGGATATTCGATCCCTTCTGCACCCTCGCGCCTCCGCGTCCTGACGATCCGAATCCTCCTCCGAACCCGCCTCCGAATATATCTCCGAAACGGCTGAAGATATCCTCCATCGAGAATCCGCCGAAACCTTCATATCCTCCGCCACCGGCAGCCCCGCTCATACCTGCATGACCGAACTGGTCGTAACGTGCCTTCTTGTCCGGATTGCTCAGAACATCGTAAGCCTCAGCTGCTTCCTTGAATTTCTCCTCGGCCGTGGCATCGCCGGGATTGCGGTCAGGATGATATTTCAGGGCCATCTTGCGGTAGGCCTTCTTGATATCTTCCTGCGAAGCGTCCCGGGAGACACCCAGGACCTCGTAATAATCTCTCTTATCTGCCATATCCTACACCCCCACTACAACTTTTGCAAAACGTATAACCTTGTCATTGAGTTTGTAGCCCTGCTGAATCACATCCACGATGCGGTTCTTCTGCTTCTTCTCCTGGACCGGCAGCTGGGCCACCGCCTCATGAAAATCAGTATCCAGTTCCTGACCGAGAGCCTCGATCACTGATAGACCGCGTCCCTTGAGATAAGCCATCAGCTTGCTGTATATCAGCTCTGTGCCCTCAACCGCCGACTTGTCGGCATTGGACTCCCTGAGGACCTGGAGAGCCCTCTCACAGTCATCCAGCACGGGCAGCATGCCTTTAATAATATCCTCACCGGCGGTGGAAATCAGTTCCAGGCGCTCCCGGGCCGTCCTGCGGCGGTAGTTGTCAAACTCCGCAGCCAGACGGATGTACTTGTCATTGACTTCCGCCACGCGGGCCTCCAGAGCCTTGACAGCCTCATCCTCCTGGGCCACTTCCTCCTGAGCCTCCTGCTGCTGTCCGCCCTCACCGGTATTGTCCTGAGGCGTTTCCCCGGCACTCTCCGGAGAGACTTTTTCCTCTTTCTGTTCTATATCTTTTTCTTCTTTCATCGTAATTTGATTTTCAACTCGCCATTGCTCCAGCAAAAACACTGCCATGCAAGAAACTGGACAAAATGTCAGTGCTCTGCTAATAAAAAAGGAGCGCGGCATCCAGCCGCACTCCTATACCGGTCTTAGGCAGAACAGTGCCTTATGCTACATCTTGTCGTTGCTGCCGAGCACGTTGTTGATCTTGTGGATGTAGAGCTGTTTCAGCTTCTCGCGGGCAGGTCCGAGGTATTTCCTGGGGTCGAACTCCTCGGGATGCTCTACCAGAACCTTACGGATAGCCGCTGTCATGGCCAGACGTCCGTCGCTGTCGATGTTGATCTTGCAGACTGCTGACTTGGCGGCCTCGCGGAGCTGGTCCTCGGGGATACCGATGGAGTCCTTCAGATGTCCGCCGTAGTGATTGATCTCAGCCACGATATCCTGAGGCACTGAGGAAGAGCCGTGGAGCACGATAGGGAATCCGGGGATGCGTTTCTCTATCTCATGCAGGATGTCCAGACGGATCTCGGGTTTCTGGCCGGGTTTGAACTTGTAGGCGCCGTGTGAGGTTCCGATGGAGATGGCGAGGGAGTCCACTCCGGTCTTCTTCACGAAATCCTCCACTTCCTCGGGACGGGTATAGGTGTGGCTCTCTGCCTTCACGTCATCCTCGACACCTGCCAGCACTCCGAGCTCACCCTCGACTGTAACGTCATACTTATGAGCATACTCTACGACCTTGCGGGTCAGCTCTACATTCTCGTCATAAGGCTTTGACGAACCGTCGATCATCACGGACGAGAATCCGTACTCGATACAGCTCTTGCAGAGCTCGAAGCTGTCACCATGATCGAGGTGAAGAACGATGGGGATGTTGCAGCCCAGCTCCTTGGCGTACTCCACGCCGCCCTGGGCCATATAACGGAGAATTGTCTGGTTCGCATACTTTCTCGCACCGCTGGACACCTGCAGGATTACAGGTGACTTTGTCTCCACACAGGCCTGGATGATAGCCTGCATCTGTTCCATGTTGTTGAAGTTGAAGGCGGGAATCGCATATCCGCCGTTGATGGCCTTCTGGAAGAGCTCCCTTGAGTTCACGAGGCCGATTTCCTTGTAAGATACCATAATAAATATACCTTAGTTAAAGTTAATTTCCTAAATTGTTGACCAAAGTGACGCAAATTTAGATATTTTTGTAATATGAACAAAAAAGTAATCATTTTCTCAGCTCCGTCCGGAGCCGGCAAGAGCACTGTAGTCAGCCATCTGCTGAAGACATTCCCTTTTCTCGAATTCTCCATATCAGCCACTTCGCGCGCACCCAGGGGCAGCGAGAAAAATGGCGTAGAGTACTATTTCTTCTCCGAGCAGCAGTTCCGGGACCTGATCGCCAGGGACGCCTTTGTAGAATACGAGGAGGTCTATCCCGGCTCATTCTACGGTACCCTCCGCTCTGAGGTTGAGCGGATATGGGCCAAGGGCCACATAATCCTCTTCGACATCGATGTCAAGGGAGGGGTCAACCTCAAGCGCATCTTCGGCAACGACGCCCTGTCGGTATTCGTGAAGCCCCCCTCGGTAGAGGAGCTCCGCCGGAGGCTCATCGGCCGGGGCACGGACTCTCCTGAGGCTATCGAGAGAAGGGTCGCCAAGGCGGAGGAAGAACTGAAATACGAATCCAGGTTCGACCGGATACTGGAGAATGACCGCCTCGAGCGGACTCTCGCGGAAGCGGAGGAAATCGTAAACACATTCGCAGGACAATGAGGAAAGCCCTCTACTTCGGATCATTCAATCCAGTTCACCACGGTCACGTCTCCATCGCGCTGTATGCGGCGGCAATGGAGGAGACGGATGCCGTGGTCATCATTCCTTCCCCGCACAACCCGTTCAAGGATGCATCCATCCTGGCGGATCCGCAGCAGCGGCTGGACCAAGTACGAGCAGCCTTCAGCGGCCTGTCTCCGAAAATCACGGTCAGCGACATCGAATACCGCCTGTCCGAGCCGCTCTACACCATCAACACCCTCCACGCCATGCAGGAAGCGGATCCGGAATCCGAACTGATACTGCTGATAGGCGCTGACAATATCGCCGGCATCGAGAGATGGCACAAGGGACCGCAGATTCTGAGGGAATTCCCCGTATGGGTCTATCCCCGCAAAGGTTACGACGGAGCGGAACTCTGCAGGGAATGCGCAGGAAGGACCTCCGCCCGCGGGATACGCTTCCTCGAAGGCGCCCCCCTCTTCGACATCTCATCCACAGAAATACGCAACAGACTTAATAAAAACAAAACACCATGAGAACCAGAACTGTCATTTTCTCCGCCACGGTACTTTTCCTCACCCTGGCACTCCCGGTCACAGCCGCCGCACAAAGACGGCAGATGCAGATGACGGACGAGCAGAAATACCTCGACGCCATGCACAGGCACATCACTTCAGACAAGCTGTACGGCTATGTCTGCCAGCTCTCCGACTCTACCCTTGAAGGACGGCTTGCAGGCTCTCCCGGCATGGCCAAAGCTGTCGCCATCGTAGAAAACTACTTCAGAGAATGGGGACTGAAACCCGCAGGCAACAACGGCACATACATCCAGGAATACCCCCACCCCTGCGTAGAGGTCTTCCCCGGCAGCACCATGGAGATACTCTTTCCCGTGTACGGTCTGAAACGCAAGGACACCGTATGGATTTCCAAGTCCTACCCCTGGGCTGACGGCTGGTTCGCCGGCGGCATGACCGGTAACGGTGACATCACAGCCGACATCGTCTACGCCGGATTCGGTGTCACCGCCCCCGAGCTAGGATACGACGACTACGCCGGCATAGACGTCCGCGGCAAGATAGTCCTCGTCGAGGGCGAGACTCCCAACACCAGCCGCAACGACGACACCCTGCGGATGTGGTACGACCACACCCTCCACCAGACCAAGCTCAACAATGCGGTAGCCCACGGCGCCGTCGGCCTCCTCTACCTCTGGGTTCCCGGTCCCAACGCACCATACAACGAAGGCTTTGTCTACGCCCATGTCACCGACACCGTAGTCAGCGACATCTTCCGCGGCACCGGACGCACCTACGCCGAGACCGTCAAGAAGATCTACGAAACCAAGAAGCCGCAGTCCTTCCACACCGGCAAGAAAGCCCGCATCCGCATGAACGCCACCTACAACCCGGATGCTACCGGTAAGAACATCATCGGCATCGTGGAAGGCAGCGACCCCGTCCTCAAGGACGAGTACGTCATCATCTCCGCCCACCTGGACCACCTCGGCATGATTCCCTACCACATAGCGGGAGCAAATGACAACAATGCATCCTCCGCAGCGCTCCTGGGAGCGGCAGAGGCTCTCGCAAAGTCGGAGGTAAAACCCAAGCGGACAATCGTATTCCTCAGCCTCGACGGAGAGGAGGCAGGCCTCACGGGCAGCACCTACTACACCGGACATCCCGTTTTTCCTAAAGAGAAGATAAAGGCAGTCATCAACCTGGAACAGGTAGGTGCCGGACAGATGCTCTCAGCCAGCTATCCATACAATTTCCCTGAACTCGCAGGATACACGGAAGAGGCAAACGACAGATATATACACAGAATACTGTTCCAGCACGGCACCAGATACGTGACCCGCCCCCGCACGGACGGAGCCGTATTCATGAAAGCCGGCTATCCGGTACTGGACATCAGGGCCGCAGGCGGCGGATACTACCACCATCCCAAGGACAATCCCGAATCCATCAATCCGGAAACGCTTCAGGCCGCAGCAGAATGGCTCTACTGGACCGCTATAATAATTGCAGACGAATAAAAGGGGGGAGAGGTACCAAGCAGAATCGAACTGCTGTAAACGGTTTTGCAGACCGTTGCCTAACCACTCGGCCATGGTACCTTGGTGATTGAGGAGCGCAAAGATAGGTATTATTTCTCAAAATCGCAAATAATACTGCACAACTTCTCAAGATAATGCCTGTCGACCTCATCGAAAGTGCCTGTATCGGTACTGTCGATGTCCAGGACACCGGCTATGCCGGAAGAAGTCCTCAAAGGGACAACTATTTCAGACCTCGAGAGAGAGCTGCACGCTATATGCCCAGGGAACTTGAGCACGTCTTCCACGACAATACTCCGCATCTCCTTCCACGCCGAGCCGCAGACCCCGCGGCCAAAGGCTATTCTGGTGCAGGCTACAGGTCCCTGGAAGGGCCCGAGCACCAGTTCCTCCCCCACCCCTGAAGCAGCCTGCCTGACAATATAGAATCCGACCCAGAAAAAGCCGAAGGCCTCCTTCAGGGCCGCCGACACATTGGCCAGATTGGCCGTCATATCCCTTTCTTCTCCGACAAGAGACCGAATCTGAGGCAGAAGCTCCTCATATACCGCAGCCTTGCCGATGCCGGAAGTAACCTTTATCTCATGCATATACCTTATATATATATTATTCCACATACAGGAGCAGTCCTTTGAGATACGCTCCCTCGGGATGATAGATATTCACCGGATGGTCTGCGGGCTGGGTAAGACGGCGCAGGATACGTACCGGACGTCCGGTCTGGGCCGCAGCCGTGAAAACAGCCAGCTCGAAACTCTTCCTGTCTACTGCCTGGGAGCAGCTGTATGTAAAGAGCAGTCCTCCCTGAGCGATTTTTCCTATTGCCGCTGCGTTTAGACGGCGGTACGCCCTCATGGCATTATCCAGTACATCCCGGTGCTTGGCGAAAGCAGGGGGGTCCACCACCATCAGGTCGAAATACCCGGCAGGTATGTCCCGCAGATATTCCATAGCGTCCGAGCACACTGCACTGTGCCTGCCCGAAGCATCCTCATTGCCGGTGTTCAGCTTCACATTGCGCCGGAGCATGTTCACTGCCACGGCCGATGAATCCACCGACACAACAGAAGCAGCCCCTCCGTTCAGGGCATAGATTGAAAATCCTCCTGTATAGCAGAACAGGTAGAGAACTCTCCGTCCTGCCGCATACTGCCCCACAAGAGCCCTGTTGTCTCTCTGGTCTAGGAAGAAACCTGTCTTTTGCCCTGTTGCCCAGTCTACAAGGAAACTGTGTCCGTTCTCACTGACCGAAGTCTCGTTTCCCGAAACATAGGGCTCGGTCAGATAACCGTCCTGCAAGTCCAGCCCGGCACGGTGCGGTGCCGTTCCGGTGCTTTTGTTGTATACGGACTTGATAAAGCCTGAGCAGCACCGCATCAGTGCGGCGGCCACACGTTCCGCAGAAAGATACATGCCGGCCGAGTGAGCCTGTATTACAGCCACTTCCCCATAGACATCCACAATCAGACCGGGAAGAGAGTCACCCTCCCCGTGCACAAGCCGGAAACATGTCGTGCTTCCGTCCGCATCAGGCAGTCCCAGTACGCTGCGCATCCGTAATGCCTCCGATATCCTTTTCTCCCAGAACTCATCCGGCATAAGTCCGTCCGGGCCGGGCATGAATCCGTTCCCGAAATTCAGGATCCTTACAGCTATCGAGCCCTTCTGCCAATGACCTACGGCGAGAGTACTGCCGTCCGCAGCCACAACTTCAACGGCCTCCCCCTCGTAAAGGTCACCCTCGACCGATGCCACGGCTCCCGAGAATATCCACGGATGGTACCGGCGCAGGGACTCTTCCCTGCCTCGCTTCAGGACAACCCTGCCCATCAGCAACCGGATTTAAGCTTGAGATACATCTCGCGGCACACCCACGCGTCTATCGCCGCGTACTTGAGCTGGGCTCCGGAAAGCTGGGGCGCCTCCCAGTTGGAAAGCTGCTGGGTCTTGGAGACTTTCTTTCCAAGAATAATAGCTGACATCTTGCGCACGCTCCTGTCCGTTATGCCGTATTCAGCCACCATGGTCTGCAGATCCACGAAGCCGCGGGCAGTGAACTTCCGGTAATGCATAAGTCCTCTGATATCCTCCTTGACGGCAGCTCCGATCTTGAGGATGCTTCCGTCCGAGAGGAGGGACGCCAGAGGAGCCGGCAGGCCCAGCATATTGAGACGGAATACATATGCCTTGTCTCCACCCGAGAGTTGCAGCAGAGCTACGTGGTGACGTGGTGTATTTGATGTAAAGCTGGGTTTGGTTTCAGTATCAAAGCCTATTACTTCCTGACTTCTCAGGTAGTCTATAGCCTCCACGAACTCCTCGTCCATATCCGACACTACGACGATCGGGCCTGTGAAATCTATCTGCTCGAGCTGAGTAAGTTCTTCTGATGAAATACTTTCTGGATACTGCATATTTTAATAAAGAGAATTTCTTATCAATGAGAATGTTTCTGTATTGCCTCCTATATCCTCCATCTCTTCCCGGCTCACATAGCGGGAAGCAAATGGAACCGCCTTGGTGGTGATGTCCTCCGTACCGCTGCTGCGGCTGAACCGGAAACTTTCGGAGAGGTTGCCTTCGGCGTCGAGATACTCCGCAGGAACTGACGACGAGGGAAGTGTGATGAAAGAAGAGAGCATGGACTTTGTCCCGCGCAGGGCCAGGTTACCGTCTTCCCTCAGGATACGGTATACCTCGTTGACGGCACTTTCCGCCGGATCTATGAAACGGAAATCGGGAGAGATACTGGAACGGTAAAGGTATATCCCGCCCCGCTTGTAATCATACAGTTCAACCATCACCTGGTCCATGAAACCGCGTACCCGCTCGAAACTGCCGTCCGCCAGAATTATCGAGGATATGGGAGTCTTGCTGCCGCTGCGCCGGTGTCTCTCCACGAGCGACACAAGATGATATCTCACGTAGTTCTCCACCGAGTTGAGCTGAACTCCGGACACATCCCTGCTGCCCGGAGGGAAGAGGAGGGCATTGCCCCCCGTGTCAAAGTTGTAGCGGTCATAGACCGAGGCATCTATGTTATTGTAGCTTATCCCCGCGACAGGTCCTTCATAACCGGAACGGGCCACTGCCGCGGAGGTGTCTATGTACGCAGGATCGCCGTTCAGGGCCGCAGTTATGCCCACTGCCTCCTGATTGAATATCTGGATACGACCGGCTATTCCCCGCTCGGAAGCCATTTCCCTGATGGCCGTCTCATATTCCCTTGCCTCCACTCCGTCAGGAGAATAGAGCACTCCCACACAGAAATTGCCATCCTCGTCCACTCCTTCCAGCGCATCCTCGATCCCTGACTCGATTACCCCTACCGCCTTGACGCCGGTACCGCTGCTTCCGAGCATGGCCCCGATATCGGAAAGGGCATAATAATCCGCTACCGGCGAGGACACCAGCAGTATCTTCACTGGATCCTTGTAACCTGACTGATATTCGTCCACAGCGAGGTTGTAGTACTTGTCACCCATCAGGAACAATGTGTTGCGGACCACCTGCTCCTTGAGAAAAGACGGATTGCCCGCCTCCACATAGCCTCCGTAAGGTCCGTTAGCCCTGTCATAGAGAAGCTGGAAATATTCTCCGCCGAAGTCGGCTATACCGTCAGCACCGGGCCTGCCGGTAATGTTGTCGAAAGAGTCCGATGTAAGAAAACGGTCAATAACCGAGAATCCTCCGTGAGAGCAGTCGAACACTCCTATAGGAAGAGCCGACAGATCCTCTGGATAAGCGGAGAAATCACCGTAGTATATGGACGTGGTATCTCCAAGAGCCTTCCGGGCTATGGGCAGCAGTCCCTCGCCGCCGCTCCGGTCTCCGCAGGAAACAGACAGCAGCATCATGGCAGGCAGCGCGGCTGTCAGGACATATCTGGCAAAGGGGAGCATACCTCCTGCTACTATTTATTGTAAACGAATACACCGTTGTCCCCGGAAATAACGACCTCGGCCTCCGGGGCTGACTCCACGCGTCCTATGATGCGGGCGTCGACACCCAGGGAGCGGGAAATGTCTATCATCGCAGAAGCGGATTCCCTGTCAGTGTATATCTCCATGCGGTGTCCCATGTTGAACACACGGTACATCTCCTGCCAGTCAGTGCCGGACTCTATCTGGATAGCCTTGAAGAGAGGAGGTACGGGGAACATATTGTCCTTTACCACCCGGAGCCGGTCGATGAAGTGAAGCACCTTCGTCTGGGCGCCGCCGGAGCAGTGCACCATACCGTGGATGCGGTCCTTGAGACCGGCATCGAAAATACGTTTCATCACAGGGGCATAGGTTCTGGTGGGTGAGAGCAGCAACTTACCGTATGTAAGCCCGGTCTCGGGCTCTTTCTCAGTAAGCATCCTGCTTCCGGAATACACCAGCGATACCGGCATCGCATGGTCATAGCTCTCCGGATATTTATCAGCCAGATAATGGGCGAACAGGTCGTGACGGGCGGATGTGAGTCCGTTGCTGCCCGTACCTCCGTTGTACTCGTCTTCGTATTCGGCCTGCCCGAAAGAAGCAAGACCCACTATTACGTCACCGTCAGCTATCCGTGAGTTGTCTATGATTTCAGAGCGGCGCACCCTGGCACAGACCGTACTGTCCACAATGACCGTCCGGACCAGGTCACCGACATCGGCCGTCTCTCCGCCCGTAAGCACCATCTCTATGCCGTAGCGTCCCATGGCCCGGATAAACTCGTCCGTGCCGGAGATAATGGCCGTGATAACCTCTCCGGGGATAACGGTCTTATTGCGTCCTATAGTGGAGGATACGAGCATGCCGCTGGTAATGCCCACGCAGAGCAGGTCGTCCGTATTCATGACCATGGCGTCCCTGGCTATGCCCTTCCACACGCTTATATCTCCGGTCTCACGCCAGTAAGTATAAGCCAGCGAGGACTTTGTGCCCGCTCCGTCCGCATGCATGACCAGACACCACTCCGGATCTCCGGTGAAAACATCCGGTATTATCTTACAGAATGCCTTGGGATAAAGGCCCTTGTCTATGTTCTTGATGGCATTGTGTACATCTTCCTTCGCAGAGGAGACTCCTCTGAGCATGTATCTGCTTTCAGTGTTGTTCATAATCTCTTTTCGCAAGATTTACAATATTTCGTTTACAGACTACAAATTTAAGAAGATTTTGCGGAAAAGTTCATAACTTTGTTGCCATAGTAAATAATTTTAACAGAACCTTTAAACAATATTTATGCTAACTCTCTCTAAAAAAGCAATGATGCTGCCCGCATCACCTATCCGCAAACTGGTGCCCTACGCCGATGCGGCAAAGAAAAGAGGCATACAAGTCTATCATCTCAACATAGGCCAGCCCGACATCGAATCTCCCGTGGAAGCCCTGAATGCCGTAAAGGAGAATCATCTCAAGCTCGTCGCCTACCCCAACTCCGCAGGCAACGAATCCTACCGCAAAGGCCTGGCCCGCTACTATCAGAATATCGGAATCGACGTGGACTATACCGACATCAACATCACGACAGGCGGCTCCGAGGCCCTGCAGATAGCCCTCACCGTCACCTGCGATCCCGACGACGAGGTTATAGTACTGGAGCCTTTCTACACCAACTACAACTCCTTCGCCATCGTCAACGACGTAAGGTTCGTGCCCATCACCACCTGCATTGACAACGGATTCGCCATCCCCTCCATCGAGGAGTTCGAGCGCCACATCACTCCCAGGACCAAGGGCATCATCATCTGCAATCCCTGCAACCCCACCGGAGTCCTCTACACCAGGGACGAGATCGAGAAGCTCGGCGACATCGCACGCAAGCACAACCTCTACATCTACTCCGACGAGGTATACCGTGAGTTCTGCTACACCGATGAGCCCCACTACTCCTGCATGCACATCAAGGGACTGGAGAACAACGTCATCCTCTGTGACTCCGTATCCAAGAGATACTCCCTCTGCGGCGTGCGCATCGGAGCCGTCGTATCCAGGAACAAGGAAGTGATGAACGCCGTACTGCGCTATTCCCAGGCACGTCTCTGCTCCCCCGCATACGGACAGATTGCGGCAGAAGCCGCCCTCAACGCTCCCGAGTCATATTTCAAGGCCGTCAAAGAGGAATACATCAGGAGAAGGGACTTCCTCGTCGAGAACCTCAGAACCATACCGGGAGTCCTCTGCCCTACCCCCATGGGCGCCTTCTACGCAGCGGTGCGCCTGCCGGTCGATGACAGCGACAGATTTGCACAATGGCTGCTCGAGGAATTTTCCTACAACGGCAAGACCGTAATGGTGGCTCCCATGGCCGGTTTCTACGCTACTCCAGGAAAGGGACGCGACGAGGTACGCATCGCCTACGTTCTGAAAATAGAAGACCTGCGCGAGGCTCTTACATGCCTCAAGGAAGCCCTTAAAGTATATCCGGGAAGAACTCAGACAGCCTGACGGCCACTGCCGACAGCATCAGAAGGGCCAGCCATACACCTGCTTCTGCGCGGCGTCCGTTGATAAAGAGGTCATATGCCGCAAACGCGGCCGGTACACCTGCGGACATGAGCAGAAGCGGCTCCTCAAGTCCACCGCAGAAGACCACTGTCAGGAACATCACGACAGACAAGGCCACAGAAAGACCGAATGCGTTTTTCTGGGCCTTGTTTCTTTCCCGCCTGCGCCGAATGACGAAAACCAGGGACCTGATGACCAGGAGGCTCAAGAGTACCGCCCACGACATTTCGGGAAGAGTCATCCCATCGAAAGAAGGCAATGACAGTTCCATTCCATGAGCATACCTCCCGAGGAAGGCTCCAAGGTCAGTAAGGCCGGGGAAAATAAAGCTCCATACCACAACATAGAGCCACGGTATCCCTGCTCCCGCCAGAATGCTCAGGAGGTAACGGAGAGGTTCCTGGTTCCTCACATAGAGACAATACAGGACTGTCACTATCTGCGCATACACAAGGCATGGAACGGCCATCGACGCAGCTCCGGCAATCAGAACGGAGCCGAATGCGAAATCCATCCTGACCCGGTCGGAATTGATGTATCCTGCAGCCAGGAACATAGTCCACACAGTCAGAAGTGCCGCGATGTGGAACGGACCGGCGTCCATAATCCCAGGGACTGAAAGCACGCAGATCAGGTAAGGCAGGAAGAGCCTCTTGGTATCCGAAGTGAACAGATAACTGCTGTAATTGAGAATACCCATGGATACAGCTACTGCCGCAAGAGATAAGAATGCCAGCAGGGATGACAGCCACGGGACATTCTCTTCCGGGAGGAAAAAACAGGAGACGGCCATCGCCGCCGAGACTATTCCCAACGTCAGGTTCAGGATCGCGGATGTACGGCTGTCTCTCATCTGCGCCCGGGCCAGTTGATCATATCCAGGGCTATGTCACTGCGGTGGAACGCTCCCTCGAACCTGATGTTCCCTATCTTGGAATAAACAGCATCTCTTGCCTCCTCAAGACTGTCCCCGAGAGCGGTCACCGCCAGCACACGGCCGCCGGACGTGACCAGACGTCCGTCCTTGAGCGATGTTCCGGCATTGTACACTGTCAGAGGCAGCACCGACTCCAGGCCGCTGATAGGATAGCCCTTTCCGTATTTGTCAGGATAACCGCCGGAGACCACGATGCAGGTCACCGCCGACTGCGGCAGAATCTCCAGAGTCTCGCCCGACAGATCACCCCGCGCAGCAGCCGCAAGATGGCCGAGAAGATCACTGCCTATGCGCAGCATCACCGACTCGGTCTCGGGATCACCCATCCTTACATTGTATTCTATCACATAGGGGTCGCCTCCGCAGTTCATAAGCCCGAAGAATATGAAGCCGCGGTAATCCACGCCCTCGCTCTCCAGCCCGCGGACAGTAGGCTCTATTATACGGCTCACCACCTTCCGGGTAAATTCGGAGTCGCAGAAAGGAACCGGAGACACCGACCCCATACCCCCGGTATTGGGCCCCTTGTCCCCGTCCCCGATACGCTTGTAGTCCTTTGCCTCAGGAAGCAGAAGCCACCTGTGACCGTCAGTGAGGACGAAATACGAGACCTCGACCCCGTCCAGATACTCCTCGATCACCACTTTGGCTCCAGCCGAGCCGAAACGTCCGTCGAAAATGCTGTCCAAAGCCTCGTCCGCCTCGGTCAGAGAAGGTGAGATGATAACGCCCTTGCCTGCAGCAAGACCATCGGCCTTAAGCACATATGGAGGTTTTAGACCGCGCAGGAATGCCTTTGCATCCTCGCGCTGCTGCGCATTGAACGTCCTGTATGCCGCCGTCGGAATTCCATAACGACCCATAAACTCCTTGGCAAAATCCTTGCTGCCTTCCAACACCGCTCCGTCCTTTCCCGGACCGACAAACAGCAGCTGCTTCTTCAGCCTGCCTGATGACAGCAGAAAATCCCTCAGGCCTCCTACCAGCGGATCCTCCGGGCCACACACGACCAGGTCTATATCCTTTTCCACCACAGTCCTGAGTATTAGCTCGAAATCTCCAACACTGCCGGCGACACCCGTCGCCAGGGAATTGATTCCCGGGTTACCGGGAAGCGCATAGAACTGTCCTAGCAGCGGACTTCCGGCAATCCTGAGGGCGAGGGCATGTTCCCTGCCTCCCGAACCAAGCAGCAATACATTGTACTTCATGTTTCTAATTATAATATAATGGGTTTACACTTCAATTCCAGCTTATTGACCGCCTCGAGGGTCTTTGGAAGAGCATACCACAGATTCTTGGAGGCCTTCATCGAATCGTGGAACACCGTTATGGAGCCGGCCCTCAGATACGGCACCACATTCCTGGCGCAGGCCCTGTGGCCCAGCTTGCGGTTGTAGTCCCTGCTGAGGATGTTCCACATCACTATATTGTAGCGGAGACTGAGGGCATCGGCCTGACGGACCGTAATCTTGGCATACGGGGGCCGGTAGAGGTTGGTCCGGATGAGCTCGGCTGCGATATCCACGTCCTGGACATAGTCGTCAAGAGGAACGCCCCAGCCCTTGACATGGCTGTAGGAATGACATCCCGTAGAATGCCCCCGGCGCACTATCTCCGCAAACAGATCCGGATACAGCTCCACATTCTTGCCGATGCAGAAGAAAGTGGCCTTGGCGCCCCATCTGTCCAGCTCGTCCAGCACCCACGGAGTCACCTGAGGGCAGGGGCCGTCATCGAATGTAAGAAACAGTCCCTCCCTTTCCTTCGGAAAAGACCATATGAACGACGGGTATATCTTAGCGAGCAATCTGGGCGGACGTATCAGCATAGCTTCTCAATGTGGATGCAAAGATAAAGAATAAAACTTATATTTGCGCATTGAAACAAGCCACTGAGAAAATATGCTCCGAAAGACATGCATAATCCTGCTGACCCTCCTCACCGCCGCTCTGGTCCTAGCGTCGTGCAGACCGCGCGGTGTCATTCCAAAAGATGACATGGCCAGGATATACTACGATATGTACATGACCGACGAGGCTGTAAAGAGCGACCGCATATTCCGCAGGATGAGCGACACGCTGCGGGTCTACGAGCCGGTCTTCAACAAGTACGGATACTCTTTTGAGGACTATATCCGAAGCGTTGACTACTACCTGCAGGAACTTGAGGAATTCCAGGAGATATTCGAGGAGACAAAGCTCCTGCTTGAAAAGAGGGAAGCCAGGCTGAAAGTAATACTGGAGGCAGAAGGCAAACGTCAGGCGAAATGGTCGATACCCGACTCCCTGGAGATCATCACCGCGGACGGCATCAGCTCCGGCCCGTTCTACAAGGCTCTAAGGATGATGTTCTTCCAGGCAGATACCGCCGTACCCTCCTCTCCCCTGCCCGACTCCGCTTTCATGGAGCGTCCGCAGATACCTTTCCTTATCTTCTCCGATTCCGCCGTAATGTCAGACATCGACTTCGCATTCTACCGGACACCCGGATTCATGGAGGAGCTGCGCATAAAGGAACAGGAGCGTATCGAGGCTCTGAAGAAAGAGAAGGAGGAAAAGGAGAAAGATGCGGAAGACACAGAGAAGAACGGTAAAACGAAAAATAAAGTGAGCAGCCTTGTGAAACAGAACATACAGACGGTATCCTCTGTCTCGGCAACCAGAAAGAAAGAATAAACAACAAATCTGCTTTATGAGAAGAATCGCAGCCAATTACATATTCCCCATAACCTCGGACCCCATCCGTAACGGCTATGTGGATTTCGACCGGGACGGAACTGTCCTCGGCATCGGCCGGCTCACGGATGAGACCGGCAGCACGGAGTTCTACAACGGAATACTGGTACCCGGATTCACCAATGCCCACTGCCACATCGAGCTGTCCCACCTGGCGGGAAAATTCCGCGAGGCTACGGGTATGTCCGGCTTCATCGACCAGATCAACGCCCTGCGCGAGTCAGCACCCGCTGATGAGCGGCAGAAAGCCATGCGGCATCAGTTCGCAAAACTGTACGCGGAAGGAGTCAGTGCCATGGCCGACATCTCCAACTGCGATGAGAGCTTCGCCATGAAAAGCGAAGGGCCGATGTACACCAGAACCTTCGTGGAGGTCTTCGGCAGCGAACCTGAGGATGCTCCGGCCGTCATAGCCGATGCCCTGAAACTGGTCAAAAAGGCTGAGACCTCAGGACTGGACGCCGCCGTCACCCCCCATTCGCCCTACACAATGAGTCCTGACCTGCTCAGGATGGCATCCGCAGAGGGACTGAAAGCCGGCTTCATATCTTACCACAACCAGGAATCCCCGGAAGAGGACGATATGATAGGCTTCCACAGGGGACCGCTCTACGAGAATTACACAAACCGGCATCTCAGCGTGGCTCCGGCTACCGGCAGACCGGCCGTCTTCCATTTCCTGGACCAGCTGCAGAAGGTCCACCAGGCCCCCTTCGACGAGCACATCCTGCTCATACACAACACTGTCTCACGCGAAGACAGTATCCGCGCGGCAGAGAACCTTCTCCACAACTGCACCTGGGTCACCTGCCCTCTTTCCAACTTATTCATTCACAGAACGATGGCTGACCTTCCGCTGCTCATGAGCATGGGCGTACGCATTGCTGTCGGCACCGACAGTCTTTCCTCCAACCATGTCCTGTCGATGGTAGAGGAATTCAAATGCATACACCGCCGCTATCCGCAGATTCCCCTCCAGACCATCCTGACCTGGGCCTGTCTCAACGGAGCCGCCGCCCTGGGCAAGGATGCAGAGCTGGGTTCCTTCGACTGCGGAAAGCGTCCGGGAGCCGTGCTCATCGACGCAGTGGACTTCGGCACCATGCAGCTCACTCCGGAAAGCACTTCCAGAAGGCTGCTCTGATATTGACCTGACATAAACAGCACCATCATCATGTCCACAATACTTTTTCACAAAATAGTCTTCGGACCGATCAAGAGTCGCCGCTTAGGGAACTCTTTAGGCATCAATCTTTTACCTGACAACGGAAAAATCTGTTCCTTCGACTGCGTCTACTGCGAGTGCGGATGGAACAAGGACGGCAGGGCCGACAGCACCATCCCCGCCAAGGAAGCCGTCTTCGCACGGATGCAGGAACGTTTCGCCCAGCTGCATGACGAGGGCACGCCGGTGGACACCATCACATTCTCCGGCAACGGAGAGCCCACCCTTCATCCTGATTTCCCGGAGATCATCGACTTCACGCTTCAGATGCGCGACCGGTATTTCCCCTCCGCCGCCGTATCAGTCCTGTCCAACGCCTCCATGACCGGCCGCAGGGAGATACGCGAGGCCCTTATGAAAGTCACCAATCCCATTCTTAAGATTGACAGCGGACTGGAGGAATACATCCGCTTGGTGGACAACCCTGTAGGGCACTACTCACTCAAGGAGACCGTGGAGAACCTCAGGCACTTCAACGGCAATTTCATCCTCCAGACCATGTTTCTGAAGGGCAATATCGGAGGACGCCGGATTGACCTGACCTGTGATGAGAGTGTTGTGCCTTGGAGAGAGATTGTCCTGAGCCTCAGACCCCGTGAGGTGATGATGTACACTATCGACAGGGAAACTCCCGCCCAGGGCCTTGAGAAAGTCACGGTGGAGGAGATGGAAGCTATTGCCGCTCCCCTCAAGGCTGCCGGCATAACAGTTCAGGTCAGAGGCTGATGAGAGCGGTAATCCAGAGAGTGAGCAGTTCCTCGGTAGTCATCGGAGACGTCTGCCACGGAGAGATAGGCCTCGGCCTGAACATCCTGATAGGCATCACTGAAGGAGACTCAGACGAGGATATAGATTGGCTCTGCCGGAAGATAGTGAATCTCCGCATATTCGATGACGACAACGGAGTAATGAACAGGTCAGTAATGGACATCGGAGGGGATATTCTGGTAATTAGCCAGTTTACCCTGTATGCCTCCACCAGGAAGGGAAACCGCCCGTCCTACATCAGGGCCGCAGCACCCGGGATATCCGTTCCGCTGTATGAAAAATTTCTCACAGTGTTGGAAAATATTTTGGGAAAGCAGGTCAAAAAAGGTATCTTTGGAGCAGATATGAAAGTCACCATCGTCAATGATGGCCCGGTGACCATTATCATCGACACTAAAAATAGAGAATAGACAATACAATGGACGCAATCGAAAGTAGAATAAAGGCCATCCATGACAATCTCAGCCACTGGATGACGTCAGACGTGCTGAAAGCCTGCCTCGGCATGACCGACCTGACCTCACTCAAGCCGACGGACACCCGTTCCGGCATAACCAGGCTGGTAGGAAAGGTCAACGCGTTTCAGGAGCGCTTCCCTGACTACCCGCTCCCGGCCTCCATCTGCGTGTACCCCAATTTCGCAAGAACTGTCAAGGAAACCCTGAAAGTTCCAGGCGTGGACACTACGGTAGTGGCCGGATGTTTTCCTGCTTCCCAAAGTTTTCTGGAAGTAAAGGTACTGGAGAGCCGCATGGCAGTGGAGGACGGTGCCGATGAAGTAGATATAGTCTTGGCACTCAATAGTTTTCTCGACCGTGACCTGAGCCGCTGCGAAGCCGAGATACGGGCTGTCAGGGAGGTGACCGAAGGACGCATCCTGAAGGTGATTCTCGAGACAGGGGCCCTCGCCGACGGGGAAATGATAAGGGAAGCCGCATTCCTGGCCATGGAGTCGGGCGCCGACTTTATCAAGACCTCCACTGGGAAAATGGAGCCGGCCGCCACCCCTTTCGCAGCCATAGTCATGTGCGGCTGCATTAAGGACTATTTTGAAAAAACCGGCCGCCGCATAGGATTCAAGCCGGCCGGAGGCATTTCCACGGCAAAGGACGCTGCCGTCTACTATGCGATAGCCGAGACCATCCTCGGTGAAGAATGGCTCACGCCAAAGCTCCTTCGTTTCGGAGCCAGCCGGGTGGCCAACTCGATTATCTCCGAGATAGAAAAATCATCTGTAACATACTTCTAATCCATATTACTAATAATCTAAATCATCAAAAAATGAAGAGATTTATCATTCTTGCCGTTGCCCTTTTCACAGCGGCAGCCGTGTATGCCCAACCACGCGCCATCGGTGCCAGGTTTGGCAGCGGTCTTGAATTCAGCTACCAGCATTTTGTAAGAAATGCGGATTTCGTCGAGCTCGACCTCGGATTCGAGTTACCTCTCAATCAGATCAACGGTGCCGCTCTTGATTTTTCTGCAACAGCCATCTATGACTTTGTTTTCGCCCAACCGCACTGGACCTCCAAGGGAACATGGGCTTGGTACGCAGGTCCCGGCGCCACAATAGGTGGTCAAGTAAGTGACGGAGAAGGCTCCTTCCTGATCGGAACCGGCGGCAATATCGGTCTCTCCTACACTTTCTGGTTCCCCCTCGAGCTGTCCATAGACCACAGAATCATGTTCGGGTTCAACAGCCGGCCCGACCATCATTTCTATATCGGAGGGTACCTTATCCCTAATTTCAGCGTCCGCTACCGTTTCTAACGGCACCGGCACATTCAAAAAACAGCCTTCCCTGAATTTTCGGGAAGGCTGTTTTTTATGCCGTCTGTATGATTCTCTATCGCAGGGACGCTCCGAACTGTCGGGAAAGGACGTCAAGGATACGGCCTGTCATCTGCTCTACATACTTGTCTGTAAGAGTCTTCTCGTAGTCCTGGAAGGTCAGGCTGACAGCGTACTGCTTCTTGCCGGCAGGTATCTTGTCCCCGCGGTATACATCGAAGAGGACAACCTTGCGCAGGAGCCTCTTCTCAGCGGCAAACGCCGCCCTGCGGATATCCGCGAAAGTGACATTCTCATCCAGCAGCAGGGCCAGGTCGCGGCGTACCTCGGGATACTGAGGCAACTCCTTGTACAGCACCTTGGTCTTAAGATAATGCTTGACGAGCAGGTTCCAGTTAATCTCCGCGGCAAAAACCGGTAGCTTGATATCAAACTGCCGCAGGCGGGAAGGTGCTACTGTTCCGAGCATAACCAGCGGCTTACCGGAAGCGGGTACCGTATACATCAGGCCTTCCGAGAATAGGTCGGAGGGAGCCGGAGCGCAGTCCAGGTGGTACAGATTGACTCCGAGACGGCGAAGAAGCAGCTCGACATAGCCCTTGAGCATGAAAAAGTGTCCCGCACCGACAGAGTTCCGCCAGTACTGCGCACCCTTACCGACTATGAACATCGACAGATGCATCTGCTCGCTGTAGGAAGCCAGATTGTTAACGGGATTCTCCTCCCCTTTGGGCTCGTAACGGTAGACATTTCCCATCTCGAAGAGCTTGAGATCGCCTGACTGACGGTTGAGATTGTAGGCGATTACCTCCAGGCCGCTGAAGAGCAAAGTCTGACGCATGGCGTTCAGGTCTGAGCTGAGAGGGTTGAGCACCATAGGCAGATTTTCCCTGGGCCAGGTCTTCAGGCCGGCGTAATAGTCCGCCTTGGTCAGGGAGTTGTTCATGCACTCCATGAATCCGTTGGCTGCCAGCAGGTTACAGACCTTTACGCGGACTGCCTCCGGATCCGGATTGGGTGTATTGTCATAGGAGGATACTATCCTGTCGGGCATCTCGACATTGTCATAACCATAGATACGCAGAACCTCCTCCACCACATCGCACTCCCGGTATACATCCACCTTGTAGGTCGGAACCGTGACCTCAGCACCCTCCGCATCAGAAGAGAGAATGCCGAAATCCATATATCTCAATATATTGAGTATAGTTTCCGCTCCTATTTTCTTACCTATCAGCGCCTCCATACGGGCAAAGCTGAGGCTGACACTCTTCCGCTCTATTTTCTCGGGATAAACTTCCCGTACACAGCCCGACACCTTGGCTCCGGCAAGCTCCTGCATGAGCAGGGCTGCCCGCATACCGGCGTATGGAACCATCTCAGGATCCGCGCCGCGCTCATATCTGAAGGAGGCATCTGTCTTGATTCCAAGACGCTTGGAAGTCTTACGGATAGATGTAGGATTGAAATATGCGCTCTCCAGGAATACGGATGTCGTTGTTTCCGTAATGCCTGATTCAAGGCCACCGAATATTCCCGCGATACACATCGGCTTCTCCGCATTGCATATCATGAGGTCCCGGTCCGAGAGGGTATGCTCCGCTCCGTCAAGAGTGACAAACTTTTCCCCTTCTGCGGCGCGGCGCACCACAACCTTTCCTCCGGCAATCCTTGAAGCATCGAAAGCATGCAGCGGCTGACCCGTCTCCATAAGAATAAAGTTGGTGATGTCCACGACATTGTTAATGGGACGAAGTCCCACGGCCAGAAGCTTTTTCTGAAGCCATTCCGGAGAAGGACCTACCTTTACATCCTTCATTGTCACACCCATATAACGGGGCGCACCGTCGTTACTTATGACCTCCACCGGTATAGACTCGCCCTCTCCCTCACGGAACGAGGACACATCGGGAAGAGTCATCTCCCCACCAAGCCCATTTAGCCTGAGCCAGGCCGAGAGATCACGGGCCACTCCTATATGCGAGGCACCGTCCACCCTGTTGGGAGTCAATCCGATAGTAAAGACCGTATCCGATCCGAGATGCAGGTATTCCCTGGCGGGCGTACCTACCGCAGCCTCCGGATCAAGTACCATGATACCGTCGTGGGACGCTCCTATTCCCAGCTCATCCTCGGCGCAGATCATTCCGAATGATTCCACTCCGCGTATTTTGGATTTCTTGATTTTGAATCTGGATCCGTCGGGAGCAGGAAGAGCTGTTCCCACTGTAGCCAGCAGGACTTTCTGTCCGGCAGCCACATTTGGAGCTCCGCAGACCACCTGGAGGAGCTCTCCTCCCTGGGAAGCTCTTACCTTTGTTATATTGAGATGGTCCGAATCCGGATGCGGCTCACATTCCACGACTTCAGCTACCACCACACCCTCCAGACCTCCGGGAATATCCTCCACTGTACTGATTTCCTCCACTTCCAGACCGATAAATGTCAGAATCTGGGCGACTCTCTCAGGAGAGAGATCGAAAGAGACATACTCTTTCAGCCAATTATAAGAAATATTCATTTTCTAAAATATTGAAACTCTTAGACTTTAATCAAATAAAGAATCTACGAAAGCCTTCTTGTCAAATATCTGAAGATCTTCGATGCCCTCTCCCACTCCTATGAACTTCACAGGAATATTGAACTGGTCAGCTATGCCCAGCACTACTCCTCCCTTGGCCGTACCGTCCAGTTTCGTAACAGCCAGGGCCGTCACATCCGTCGCCTTTGTGAACTCCCGGGCCTGGATGAATGCATTCTGTCCTGTAGAGCCGTCGAGCACCAGAAGTACCTCATGGGGAGCATCAGGAACAACCTTCCTCATGACGTTGCGGATCTTTGTCAGCTCGTTCATCAGGTTGACCTTGTTATGAAGACGACCGGCGGTATCTATGAGAACTACGTCCATATCCTGCGCCACTGCCGATTTCACGGTATCAAACGCCACTGAGGCCGGATCAGCCCCCATGCTCTGCTTGACGATGGGAACTCCCGCCCTCTCGCTCCATATCACCAGCTGGTCCACTGCCGCCGCCCGGAATGTATCGGCAGCTCCCAGCATCACTTTCTTTCCTGAGGCCTTGAGATTGGCAGCCAGTTTACCGATGGTCGTAGTCTTGCCCACGCCGTTCACTCCGACGACCATTATAACATAAGGCTTCTTTGAAAAATCGAAAACCGGAACATCCTCCTTTCCCTTAACGTCCAGCAAGGAAGCCATCTCCTCCTTGAGTATCGAGCGGAGCTCTGCGGCATTCATGTATTTGTCCCTTGCGACTCTCTCCTCCAGCATATCAATAATCCTGAGAGTCGTATCCACGCCCACGTCAGATGCAATCAGTGCATCCTCAATACCGTCGAGCACATCATCGTCCACTTTTGATTTGCCTGCAACTGCCCGTGAGATCCTGTCAAAAAGACCGCGCTTGGTCTTTTCCAATCCCCTGTCCAAAGATTCCTTATCACGACGGACTTCCTCCTTATCGCGATTTTTCCTGCTGAACCATGACATTACGCAACCTCCTCCTTTTCTTTCCCGCTCTTCTCAGCCTCCTCTTCTTCCTCGGTCCTCCATCGTGCAGGCCAGGCCGAACCCTGATGCTTGAGAAAATCCAGGCCGAAAACACCGGCACAGCCAAGGCAGCCGCCAAGGAATGTAAAGGCTATCAGTATTATGGCCCTCTTGGGCTTTGACTTCTCTACGGGAACGACTATCGGCTTGATTACCGACAGGACCGGAGTATCCTCCTTAACCCTCAGTTCGGCATTGACCTGCTGGCGTGCCAGTTCCTGATAGATCGTATGCGCGAGGTCATACTCCTGCCTCAGCCGGTTGCCCTCGATCTGGGCAGTAGCTGCCGAAGTGCTCCTGTTGGCATCGGTGTACTTTGCATAAGCCAGCTGCTTTTTCTCAAAATCAGCCCTGGCCTCCTCAAGCCTCTCGTTGACGAAATTGAGGTCGGACTGAGCCTTCTGTATCTTGTACTCAGTGATGTACTTCTCGAGAAGGTTAAAGGCCGCGGTCGCCAGCTCGGCTGCCGCTACGGGCTCCGGCATTCTGGCCGAAAGATCTATATAGCCGTCCTTGTCATTAATCGTTATGGATATCTGCTGGGTAAGAGTCTTCATGCAGGTATATTCGTCTTCCGTCAAAGTCTTGAGATTGCTGTCAGCGGCTCCGCCGACTTCCCCGTCATCTCCTTTGATGGCTCCGATAATTACACCGGGAAGTCCTATGGTATACTTCTTTATCGTACCGAAGAACGTGGGCTTGTTGTATTCTTCATTTGTATAGTAGTCAAACAGAGTGACTTTCTCTGGCCACTCCTGAAACTTAACAGGTGTATACATCAAGTCCTTGATATAATCCACGTTGGAGAGCAGCTGCGGGTAAACTGTAGGCGACATGGACTCTCCTCCGCCCATATCGCTCAGGTTGATGCCGGCCAGAGAAGCGAGAGAGGAGACGGATGAACTGACACCGCCCTCACCTCCTGTCTGGGGAACAAACGTAGCGCCCGCAGTATATTCCTTCGCGGAGAACAGGGCAACCAACAGGCCGAGAACCATAAAGGCTCCAGTAACGTAGATTACAAATTTTCTCTTTTTCCAAAGTCTCTTAACCAGAGCTATCAGGTCTATCTCCTGTTCCTGAATTTCTCCAGACTTAATCTCAGTCTGCTGAATGTTCTGCTGTTCTGACATATTTTCCATTTAATTTTTCAGTTTCCGGATAATCTGCAAAAATATGAAATCAGTTACTATTATCCAAATATAGAATTACTACATTTGCAGCATAATACCACATCGATGAATAACAAAACAAAAGGATACATACTTGGAGCCGTGGCCGCCGCTACCTACGGCATGAATCCGCTCTTTGCCCTTCCCCTCTACAACAACGGTATGAATCCCGAATCAGTTCTGTTCTTCCGCTATCTCATGGCCATCCCGATTCTGGCCGTCATGATAAAGGCCAGGGGACGCTCATTCCGGGTATCCGGGAAAGAAACCGTCACTCTGGTCATCATGGGACTGCTGGTCGCAATATCATCCTTAACCCTGTTCCAGAGCTACAACTTTATGGAAGCAGGTATCGCATCCACCATCCTTTTCGTTTATCCTATAATGGTAGCAGTCATCATGGCTCTGGTATTCAAGGAGAAAATCAGCCTACAGACTGCCCTGTGCATGGCATTGGCCCTGGCTGGCATCGCACTGCTCTACAAAGGTCCGGACGGAGCCACCCTGAGCCTGACCGGCACTGTCCTGGCCCTTGCATCCGCCCTGACCTACGCCATATATATAGTAGGTATCAATCAGACTGTCCTCAAGAACACCGCTACTCTTACGGTGACATTCTATGTGCTGGTTTTCGGAGTGTCGCTTTTCATCATCCGGCTCCTGACCGGCGTAGAACTTACAGTGCCGTCCAAATGGTACATGTGGGCAAATGTCCTGGCACTGTCGGTCTTTCCCACAGCCATCTCTTTCCTCTGCACCACCAGCGCCATACAGTACATCGGCTCAACTCCCACCGCCATTCTCGGAGCTCTGGAACCGGTTACTGCTATTATTTTCGGAATCACGGTATTCGGTGAACGTATGACCGCCAGGGAAGGGTTCGGCATCGTTATGATCCTGACCGCAGTCACTCTGGTCATCGCCGGAGGCAGCATCACGCTGCACATGACACGTTTCAGAAAAATGTTTCCTAAACTCCCACGCCACCATAAACAGCAACATCAATAATTAATCTTTCAGCCTATGAGACGAAACAGCCCAATACCCATTATTGTCATAGCGTTCTTCCTGCTCTGCACCACTGCCCATACACAGATCCTGCACGCGACACGCCACGGAAACAGGTCGCTTTCCGCTCCTGTATACTCCCTGATTGAACGGATCAGTCCAGGCGCAGCGCGGCATTTTTCCATCCTGATCGACACTGCCGCATCCGGGCATTTCTTCGAGCTGGGACAGACTCCCGACGGCCGCATCTCCATATCCGCTGACAGCCCTGTCAATGCAGCGGCAGGACTCAACTGGTACCTGAAATATTATGCCGGCATTCACCTGAGCTGGAACTGCATGCATGCGGAGCTTCCGGCAGAACTGCCCCCTGTACCCGCACCGGAGCGCCGTACCACCCGCTCGCAATACCGCTATTATCTCAATTACTGCACATTCTCCTACTCCATGGCCTTCTGGGACTGGGCCCGCTGGGAACAGGAGCTCGACTGGATGGCCCTCCACGGCATCAACCTGTGTCTCGCTGCTGTCGGTTCTGACGCCCTGTGGCTGAATGTCCTCCGCCGCCTCGGCTATTCGGATTCCGATGCCTCGGAATTTATTGCCGGGCCCGCATTCCAGGCCTGGTGGCTGATGAACAATCTCGAAGGCTGGGGCGGCCCCAATCCCTCCTCATGGTACGCCCGGAATACTGAGCTCCAGAAGAAAATCCTCTCCCGCATGGCTGAGCTGGGAATCGAGCCGGTCCTCCCGGGATACTCCGGAATGCTGCCGCACGACGCAGCGGAGCGTCTCGGGCTGAATGTTGCGGACCCTGGACTGTGGCAGGGATACCACCGTCCCGCATTCCTGCAGCCCGAAGACGGGAATTTCCAGAAAATAGCCGATATCTACTACGAGGAGCTGGAAAAACTCTTCGGCAAGGCCCGCTTCTACAGCATGGATCCATTCCACGAGGGAGGCCGCACATCCGGCGTCAATCTTGAGGCGGCAGGAATCGCCATCCACTCCGCCATGCAGCGCCACAGCCCCGGTGCAAAATGGGTAGTGCAGGCCTGGGGTGCCAATCCACGCCCTGCGATGATCAGCTCCTTACCCCGCGGGGACATGCTCGTCCTCGACCTCTACTCCGAAAGCCGGCCGCAGTGGGGAGATCCCTCCTCATCGTGGTACCGCCCGGAAGGTTTCGACGGACACGACTGGCTCTACTGCATGCTGCTCAACTTCGGAGGCAATGTAGGCCTCCACGGCAAAATGCAGCACGTCATAGACGAATACTACAAAGCGGACTCCAGCCGTTTCTCAGGGACAATGCTTGGCGTAGGCCTGACAATGGAGGGAATAGAGAACAATCCGGTGATGTACGAACTGCTCTGCGAACTGCCCTGGCGCCCGGAGCATTTTTCCAAGGACGAATGGCTGCAGGGATATATCCGCGCCCGTTACGGCCGCATCACTCCGGAGGTTCTGCAGGCATGGAGGCTGCTGGCACGGTCTATCTACGAATGTCCCGCCGCCTCCACCCAGCAGGGCACCCACGAATCCATCTTCTGCGCACGTCCGTCCCTGAACACCTACCAGGCTTCTTCCTGGTCCGAGATGTCGGACTACTACGACCCGCAGGATGTAATCATGGCTGCAGACCTCATGGTTCAGGCTGCTCCTGATTTTGCCGGATGTGATAACTTTGAATACGATCTGGTGGACATCGTACGTCAGGCCATAGCTGAAAAGGGCAGACTTACTTACAAGGCTATCCAACAGGCATATAACAGCCGTGACACAGCGGCACTGCGCTCATATGGAGAAAACTTCCTGACCCTGATTCTGCTCCAGGACAGCCTGCTGGCCTCGCGGACAGAGTTTATGGTAGGCAACTGGACTGCACAGGCCAGGGCTTTAGGCGGGGATGAAGCCATGAAAGACTGGCTTGAGTGGAACGCCCGCGTCCAGATAACCACATGGGGCAACCGCACCGCCTCCGACACCGGCGGGCTGCATGACTACGCCCACAAGGAATGGTCCGGCCTACTGGCCGATTTCTACTACCTTCGCTGGAAAACCTGGCTTGACAGGCTTCTGGCCGATCCCACTGGGCCCGACCCCGCCATCTCCATCGACTACTACTCCCTCGAAGAGCCCTGGACCCTGCGTAAGAACGCCTATCCTTCCAAACCCACCTCTTCTCCCATTCCGACCGCCATACGCATCTGGTCCACCATCCAACCCAAATAGTTCCTCTGAGACATAGATGTTGACCAGTCTGAAAAGGAGTTCTCAACTATATTTTATCGGGCTGGTCTTCTTTTTATAATGCAATGATATCCAGCGAGTTTAAAATAGCACTCCCACCGTAAGCATTTTGAGAAGCCTTACGGCTGGGGGTATTGTCCGGAGCATCCTGATTGTCAACATTAAAGCAAACTTGCATCAGCCCGATAAAAAGTAGTTAAAGGCGATGTACGACCCCGACACACGCACATCCTTGGATGGCCCATCGGAGCGCAGCGACCAGCCCCCTTCCCCGAGGGAAGGGCGGTGGGATGGGGTAGACACGCGCCCCTTGGAGCCCTATCACGGACGACGCCACGGGCCGCTGACACACGAAGACATAAAAAAAAAGCCCCCGGAGGAACAACCTCCGAGGGCTCTAAGGGGCGGCGGCTACCTACTCTCCCACCCCGGTTAGGGCAGTACCATCGGCACAAGTGCGTTTAACTTCTCTGTTCGGAATGGGAAGAGGTTG
>DVGV01000048.1 GCA_018712545.1 Candidatus Coprenecus merdigallinarum
AGGCCGTTTCGCCCGGCACCTTCCGGATGGGGTTCCCGGGCAGGGCTGGCGAGAGAAACTCCTGGGGCAGGTCGGCCTATAACGAATTCGAGAAGGTGGTGGAGAAAGGCCGTTTCGCCCGGCACCTTCCGGATGGGGTTCCTGGGCAGGGCTGGCGAGAGAGACACCTGGGGCAGGTCGGCCCATAACGAATTCGAGAAGGTGGTGGAGAAAGGCCGTTTCACCCGGCACCTTCCGGATGGCCGAAGGCAGGAATACTGATGGAGGACGCACATCACATAAATGCCACATAAACGCGATGAGAAAAAACTTCCGCAATGGCATAGATTGTGGCTGAAAATCAGGGGCTGCCGTTTAGAAAAAACTTCCGGGGCTTGCCAGGCGTGGAAACGGTACTTAATTTTGCGGCCGACTGCTGCAGGCATACAACTGGCAAACAGATGACGACAGCAGACATACAATGAACAGAGAACGAACAAACTGCGAAATGAAAGTGTACAGAGGGTGAACAAACAACGAACAAATAGTGAACAGATAACAAAAGTTAACAACAGACAACAAACAGCGAACAGCAAACAACAAACAGCAAACAACAGACAACAGACAACAGACAGCAGACAACAAACAGCAAACAGCAGACAACAAACAGCAAACAGCAGACAACAAACAGCAAACAGCAGACAACAAACAGCGAACAGCAAACAACAAACAACTGACAGCAAACAACAAACAACTGACAGCAAACAGCTGACGACAGCGAGCAAACAGCAAACAGCAAACAGCGAACAACAAACAGCAAACAACAGACAGCAAAACAGCAGCCCCCACAACCACCAAGCAACTTACCAAAGCCATAACACACCGCCATGAGACGCATACACTTCAACCGCCACACTCTCTTTTCCACCGTCTTGAATGTAACGGGACTGACCCTCGCCCTCTCTGTATTCATGATACTGATGGTGCAGGTGATGTATGACTGGAGATACGACAGATGCTGGCCCGGACACGAAAAGATATACCGGCTGGAATATGCCGCCCAGGAAGACCTTAGTTCCTACAGCGTGAACTGGTCGAGACCTATGATTAACACGCTGAAGGATGCGTTGCCCCAGGCCGAGGCTGTCGGCACATATCTGTACAGCAAAGGGCAGAGTGCTCCTATGCGTGAGACCGGGACGGACAATCCTGGAATCACACTCAGGTACGCAGACTGCGACTACGGGCTGCTGAGGGTATTCCCATTCGAGTTCACCGAGGGCGACACATCGCTGTTCAAGGCTCCCCGGACTGCCGTAATCTCCGAAAATGGAGCGGAGAAGCTGTTCGGCAGCGAGTCTCCCATAGGCAGGGAGGTGGAATTCGCCTCTCCGGCCACCGTCCGGTTCCTTCCAAGGCAGTTCACTATCGTGGGGGTGTTCAAGGATTTCCCGGAGAATTCCAGTGTGGACAACGAAGTCATAATCAATATCGGGGACTTTTCCATCAACAATTACGGGGCGTGGGCCTACTACTGTTATGTCAGGACTTCCGACCATGAAGGGCTTCAGTCGGCACTGGATGAATATGCAGACATGTTGTCCGGAGGACAAGAGGATTCCGGATTCAGGGGATTCCGGATCACCGGCCTGCACGATGCGTACTACAACTACAATTTCCCTCCTGACAACATCGCCAAGGGCAACCGCAGCACCACCATCACACTCTTCTCCGTCGCCATCCTAATCCTGCTGATTGCAGCCATCAATTTCATCAATTTCTCCATGGCGGCAGTGCCTTTCCGCATCAAGAGTCTCAATACCAGAAGAGTAATCGGAGCGACACGCGGAACCCTGATATGGCGGCAGCTCGGCTCGACACTTCTGCTGGTACTGGCCGCTTTTGTCCTCAGCGCAGGAGTGATGTCCGTCGCCGCGACCACAGGCATTGCCTCGTACATCTCCGGTTCGCTGAAAGTCCAGGACAACCCTGCCGTGCTCCTCATCGGCCTGTGTGCTGCCGTGACCACTGCCCTGGCCGCAGGGATTTTTCCCGCCCGCTACAGCACCTCGTTCAACCCGGCGATGGTACTCAAAGGCTCATTTTCCCTCTCCGCCCGGGGCCGGAATCTGCGCACGGTGCTCGTCAGCATACAGTACCTGGTCTCTTTCATCCTGATTATCTACGCACTGTTCATCACCCTGCAGGTAAGATACATGAAAGGGTTCGACATGGGCTACGACCGGGAACATATCGTGGAGTTCAGCCTTCCAAACGAATCGGCAGTAAGGCGGGAGACTCTTAGAGAAATGCTGCTCGGGAACCCGGCCATCACCGACGTGACCTTCTCCGCCTACTCCATCGCCTCGGAGACAAAGATGCCCTGGGGCCGTCAGTACAACGGAGAGCCGGTACAGGTAGAATGCCTGCCCGTAGACCGCAATTTCATTTCCTTCTTCGGTCTGGAACTGACCGGCGGAAGGGACTTCCTCCCATCCGATGACAACAATCCGGACGGCACGATGATAGTAAACGGGACTTTTCTCAGCATGCATCCATTCTACCAGATCGGTTCCGGATTCCCGGGACACTCCAGCGGCTATGCGACGATAATCGGCTCCATCAGAGATTTCAACTTCAAGCCCCTGCAGCACAGTATCGGTCCTTTCTGCCTGTACAACTTCGGAAGCACCCCCTGGTGGCCGCTGCGGACGGGATATGCCAGAATAATTCCAGGCGACATTCCCGCCACATTCGGATTCATCCGGCAAAAGATACAGGAGACAGCCCCCTCCGTCAATGCCGAGGACATAGACATCCATTTCCTCGATGATACGGTGGACAGACTCTATGCCAAAGAGGACAGGCTGGGCCGCCTGATCAGCACCGCATCCTGGATATCCCTGCTGATCTCAGTCATCGGCATCCTCGGCCTAGTGTACTTCGAGACGCAGTTCCGCCGCAAGGAGATAGCCGTCCGCCGCGTGCACGGGGCATCGGTAGCGGAGATTCTCACCATGATCAACCGCTACTACATGACCATCACCCTCATCTGCTTCATCCTGACCGCACCCGTCTCCTTCATCATCATCCGCAAGTGGGTGTCCTCTTTCCCCTACCGGAGTCCGGTACCGGTGTGGATATTCATTGCCGCCCTCGCCCTGACTGCCGCAGTTACTGCCGTCACCGTCACCCTCTGCAGCCGCCGGGCCGCACTGCGCAATCCGGTCGAGTCCATCTCCAATGAATAGAATTTTTTCGTACTTTTGTCCGTTCAGACTCACAGCTGAACTGACGACATGAGACAGACACTGAATTTCAATACCATCCGGACGATAATCAAGGGAGCGGCTGCGGCCATAATCCTGCTGCTGGCAGTCCTGCCCGGGTACGGACAGCAGAGAATGACCCGTCAGGAATATATCGACAGGTACAAGGACGCAGCCATCCAGTACATGAAGACCCACGGCATACCGGCCAGCATCACCCTGGCCCAAGGCTGCCTGGAGTCGGCCGACGGCAACTCCGACCTGGCCGTCAAGGCCAACAACCACTTCGGCATCAAGTGCCACAACGACTGGAAGGGCCCGACATACTACAAGAAGGGCGACGACCCGGGGAAGTCCTGCTACCGCAAGTACCGCAACGCCTCCGAGTCATTCAAGGACCACTCGGACTTCCTGCGCTACGGCCAGCGATACGCATTTCTCTTCGACCTGGAAATCACTGACTACAAGGGCTGGTGCCACGGTCTGAAGAAGGCCGGCTACGCCACCGACCCCAAGTACGCCCAGAAGCTGATAAAGATCATCGAGGACTACCGGCTCTACAGCTTCGACCGGGAGCTGTCCGCTAAGGCAGAGGAGAACAGGAACATCCTGCCACCCAGTCCCAATGAGATTATGAAGGTCATGGAGCTGAATCCTGCCAGAACCTCCCTGCTCTACAAGTATTCCCGCAACCGTACCATCTATCAGCGCAACGGCGTTCCATACATCCTTGCCGGCGACATGGACACATATGAAACTCTGGCTGAGGAATACAATCTGTTCACCAGGGAACTGCTCCGCTACAACGATCTGAAGGATCCGGTGGATCTCGTTCCCGGCACGGTGGTCTATCTCCAGCGGAAGAAGGCCAAAGCTCAGAAACACATGGAGATACACATCGCTGTCGACGGAGACACGTACTACGACATAGCTCAGAAATACGGAGTACGCATGAAAAAGCTCTTCAAGTACAATGACTACAGGGACGGAGACATCCTCCACGTCGGGGACGAAATCTTCCTCCGCAGACACAGATAGGACAATATGAAGCGCAAGACACTGATAATCATCTGCACTGCTGTTGCCGCGGTTATTGCCGCTGCAGGCCTCAGCCGGTACCTCACCTACAAAAAGCCCAACACCGTGGGGGAAGGCGTCATCCTCATCTACCGAAACGCCTCCTACAGCGCGGTCATGGACTCACTCAAGTCCTCAGGCACAGTCAAGAACATAAAGAGCTTCGAGCGTGCTGCCCGCAAGCGGGACCTGGCCTCCCACTTCGAGCCGGGCCGCTACGTCATAGAGCCGGGCATGTCGAACCAGTACATCATCCGCATGATAGCCAACGGCTGGCAGACTCCGGCAAAAGTAACATTGAGAGGCTACACCAAGACTATTGGCCGTCTGGCCGCTGTCCTCGGCCGCAGCTTCGAAGCCGACTCTTCCGCCTTTGACGCAGCCCTGAGGGATACGGCCATGATCAGCTCCCTAGGTTTCACGCCTGAGGCATTTATCGGCATGTTCATCCCCAACACCTACGAATTCTACTGGACCTCCAGCCCCGAGTCCGTCATCAAGCGCTTCAAAAAGGAATACGAGGCATTCTGGAGCGGTGAGCGCGACCGTCTGGCCAAGGAGATAGGCATGGACCGCAACGAGGTGATGACCCTCGCCTCCATAGTCATAGGAGAGACGAACAACGCCGGGGAAATGCCCCGCATAGCCGGAGTGTACATTAACCGCCTCCACCGCGGGATGAGGCTCCAGGCCTGCCCGACAGTCATCTACGCCCACCTGGAGACCGAGCCGGGAATCCGGCGTCTCCTGCACCGCCACCTTCAGATTGACTCTCCCTACAACACATATAAAATAAAAGGACTGCCACCGGGACCGATTGCGATACCCACGGTGACAGCCATAGACGCGGTGCTGCACTACGAGAAGTCAGACTACCTGTATTTCTGCGCAAAGCCGGAGTTTGACGGGACACACAACTTTGCCCGGACCTACAGCCAGCACATGGCCAACTCCAGGGCCTACAACAAGGCGTTCCGGGAGAGAGAAGCCTCCCGCAAGGCCTCCAACGCCGCCTGAAACTCAGGACTCTGCGAGTTCATCACCCGATAGAAGCAGTCGCGTGACACGATAGAGCTGGCAACGAGCGCCTTCATATACAGGCACAGGTCCTCACGCGAGCGTTCAAGCTCGTCCTCCTTCAGTTCTATTCCCCTCTCTGACGCCAGAGCTACAAGCCCGTCCACCATATCGTCCGTAACACTGAAACTACGGTCAAATCTCTCGAAGGAACGGTACTTCATGGTCCACTCACTGCGGTTGCGGTCACACAACCCGTTCACGTACTCGATGACCAGACCCTGCCGCAACAGTGACGCATAATAATCCGAATACGACGCAGTATCCTGAGGTACGAAGACATCGGGCATGATACCTCCTCCGCCGTAGACAGTGCGGCCCAGTTTGAGTGTCCTGAACTTCAGCGAATCGGGGAACTGGATACTGTCCCTGCTGAAGGACTCCCCGCGCACATATCTTTCATAGAAATTCCGGTAATATTCGTCCGCATGTCCTGCCTCATACGGAGACTGTATAACCCTGCCGGAAGGAGTGTGATAACGGGCGACCGTAAGTCTGAGCTCCGATCCGTCCTCAAGCGGTATGGCCTGCTGCACAAGTCCCTTGCCGAAGGAACGGCGTCCGACTATAATGCCCCTGTCCTGATCCTGTATTGCTCCGGCCACTATCTCGCTGGCCGAAGCCGAATTCTCATCAATCATCACTACCAGCGGTCCCTCGCAGTACAGGCCGTCACCCATGGCTGACTCCTGCAGGCGCGGCATTGCCCTTCCCTCGGTATATACGATCAGATCTCCTGCCTCGAGAAACTCATCGGCGATATCGATGGCCGTAGGCAGATATCCACCGGTATTGCTTCTGAGATCGAGAATCACCCCGTGTATCTCCGTGCCCGCGGATCTGAACGCCTCGGCAATCTCTTCTCCTGACTTGATTGCAAAACGGCTCAGCTTAAGGTAGAGCACGTCTCCGTCCACAATATAAGCCGCATCCAGACTGTTAATCGGAATCTTGTCCCTGACAACCGTAAAATCCAGGATACCGGACACCCCCTTGCGCAACACGCCCAGCCCTACTTTCGTTCCCTTGGGACCACGCAGATAGCCGTACACATCCTCATTGGACAGGCCGATGCCGGCGATGTCCGAGGTGTCCACCCTTACAATCTTGTCTCCGGCCAGCAGCCCTACCCTCTCGGACGGACCGCCCGCCACCGTAGCCTGTACTGTAAGGGTATCCCGGATGACAGCGAACTCGATACCTATACCCTCGAATTCCCCCTGCAGCGGCTCGTTCATCGCTCTGACATCCTCGGCGGATATATAGGCTGAATGCGGGTCCAGTTCCCCGACCATCGCTGTCACAGCCCTGTCCACCAGAGCATCCAGATCGACATCCTCCATATAGAGACGGTCGATGTAAAACAGTATCTGACTGTATTTGCCGGCGGCCTCGCTCAATCCGCTTTTCTGCTGAGCCGCACAACCGGCAGCAGGCAGCAGGATGAGAGAAATCAGGGCCGCTCTCAGAAGAATTGTTTTCAGTTTCATTCTCTGTTCTTATTTAACGGTATTTCAAATTCCAGGCCCTCCCGGCTCATCTCTGTCCTGGGAAAGACCTCCCGGGCCTGACGCAGCAGTACCTCGGGATTTTTATAACGGGAGGAATAATGGCCTATCACCAACATACCGGCTCCAGCCCTGAGAGCTGTCTGGCCCGCCTGACGGGCAGTGCTGTGTAACGTAGCCTCTGCCTTGTCAGCACAGTCATCTCCGAAAGTTGCCTCATGATAGAGCAACTCCACCCCCCTCACCATCTCCGGCAGTTCTTCAAACACCGCCGTATCACTGACATATGCAAATGAACGGGGCGAATAGGGCCTGTAGGTCAATATCCCGGAACTCAGCCTGGTTCCGTCCTCCCGGAAAACATCGCAACCGCTCTTGAGCGCAAGTATCTCATCAACAGCCAAGGACTCTGACTCAACCGCACTCTTCCGAACATTCAGCCCAGGCTCCCGCTCGCGGAAAAGGTAGCCGTACGTAGGGACACGGTGCCGGAGAGGAAGGGCCGTCACTGTCATGGCGTCATCCTCGAGGACAGGCACCGGAGCATCGGACGCGAGCGGATGAAAGACAATCGCATAGGTCTCCTGCTCCAGGAACTGCTGCCTGAAGAAATCCAGTATTCCGGAGAATTCCTTCGGCGCATAGATATGCAGCGGCCTTGTCCTGCCCGACATGGAAAGGGTCGACATGAGACCGAAGATACCCAGCACATGGTCGCCGTGGACATGGGACAAAAATATACCGTCCAGCTTCATCAACGATATCCCGTGCCGTTTCATCAGCATCTGGCAGCCTTCGCCGCAGTCGATAAGAAGCAAGCGCCCACATATATTCAATATGTGAGCGCTCGGGTATCTGTCCGTTGTCGGGGAGGCTGAGGAGACTCCCAGTGTCGTCAACGAGAACTTCATGGGAGACTGTTACTTGGCCTCTTTCTCCATCTTGGACTTGAGGTCTGCGAGCTGAGCGATGTCTCCGAGTGTGGTCTTCTCAAGATTGGTCTTGAGCTTCTTCATTGCACTCTGGGTGCTGTCGCTCTCGCGGCGGCTCTCCTCCTTCTTAGGTTCCTCCCAAGTCTTGGTATGGGAGAGGACAATCTTCTTGTTGGACTTATTGAACTCAACCACCTTGAAGGGCAGCTTCTCGCCTACATTGGCTGTAGTGCCGTCCTGCTTCTGGAGGTTCTTGATGGAGCATGTGCCCTCAACGCCCTCGCCGAGAGAGATAACGGCTCCCTTGTCGGCAAAGCTGGCCACTGTTCCCTCGTGGATGGAGCCGAGAGGATACTGGGTCTCGAACACATCCCAGGGATTCTCCTCGAGCTGCTTGTGGCCGAGGCTCAGACGGCGGTTCTCCTTGTCGACTTCGAGAACCACTACCTCGAGCTTGTCGCCGATGGAGGTGAACTCAGAGGGATGTTTGATCTTCTTGGTCCAGGACAGGTCGCTGATGTGAACCAGTCCGTCCACGCCTTCCTCAAGCTCTACGAACACACCGAAGTTGGTGAAGTTGCGCACTGTGGCGATATGGCGGGAGTTTACGGGATATTTCTCAGTGATGGTAGCCCAAGGATCCTCCTTAAGCTGCTTGATGCCGAGGGACATCTTCCTCTCCTCGCGGTCGAGGGTCAGGATGACTGCCTCTACCTCGTCGCCTACTTTCAGGAAGTCCTGAGCGCTGCGCAGGTGGAGGGACCATGACATCTCGGATACGTGGATCAGGCCCTCGACGCCGGGCTGTATCTCCACGAACGCACCGTAGTCGGCGATAACGACCACTTTGCCCTTAACCTTGTCTCCCACCTTGAGGTCAGGATCGAGAGCATCCCAGGGATGAGGCTGGAGCTGCTTGAGACCGAGAGCGATACGCTTCTTGGTGTCATCGAAGTCGAGGATAACCACATTGATCTTCTGGTCAAGCTGCACGACTTCCTCAGGATGATTGATACGTCCCCATGAGAGATCCGTGATGTGAATGAGTCCGTCCACACCGCCGAGGTCCACGAACACACCGTAGGAGGTGATGTTCTTGACGGTACCCTCGAGAATCTGACCCTTCTCGAGCTTGCTGATAATCTCGGCCTTCTGAGCTTCGATCTCGGCCTCGATGAGAGCCTTGTGGGAAACTACCACGTTGCGGTATTCGTTGTTGATCTTGACGATCTTGAAATCCATTGTCTTGTTGACATACACATCGTAGTCGCGGATAGGCTTCACGTCGATCTGGGATCCGGGGAGGAATGCCTCGATACCGAATACATCCACGATCATACCGCCCTTGGTGCGGCACTTCACGTAACCCTTCACGATCTCGTCCTTCTCGTAGGCCTCGTTTACGAGATCCCATGAACGGAGAGAGTGAGCCTTTCTGTGGGAGAGAATAAGCTGACCTTTCTTGTCCTCAGCTGTCTCTACATATACCTCGACCTTATCACCCACCTTCAGGTCAGGATTGTAACGGAACTCGGAGATATTGATGACACCCTCGCTCTTGTAGCCGATGTTCACGAGAACCTCGCGCTTTCCGATGGCCATCACGGTTCCTTCAACTACCTCATTCTCCACTACCTTGGAGAGAGTCTGATTGTACAGTTCCTCGTCAGCCTTACGGTCTGCCTCGGATGTGCCTTCCTCAAAACTGTCCCAGTCAAACTGGTCCACAGGCACGGATGCGTTGCTCACACGCTTGGGAGCAACTTCCTCTACTGCGGGAGCTGCCTCGGCATTCTCAACCTCGGGAGTCTCCACCATTACTTCTTGTTCTTTTTCCATAATTGTTAATAAACTACTTTCCATTAAGGAGTTAGACATTATTTATAAACCCTCCTCCACGGAGGGAGCGCAAAAGTAAGTACTATTTTACTGATATCCAAATATTTTTAAAAAGAATTCCCAGGCACAATCTTTGCATGTGCTGGCACGGACAATTTAACGGACAAAATGAAAATCAAGAATTTACTCAAGACATGCCTTGTCGGCGCAGCTTCAGCCGCAATTATCACATCCTGCGAAACAGAACGCACCATTTATTATTCAGCCTATATGACTGCCGTCGAGACTACTGGAGGCGAGCCGTACAGCTGCCTGTTTGTCAGCGATGACTCAATAACCATAATCCCCCTCAACCAATACGAGTTCATATCCAAACTCGAGACAGATGACCGAATCATCGGCACATTCTCAATCCCTGACGGAGAGATTTCCGATCCGGTTGAAGTCGAGTTCACCTCCTTCACCCAGCTTCCCCCCCAGGACATCACCGTCACCGGAAACATCGACACAGTAGGCAACAACTACATAGATCCACAAACAATGTGGCATAGCGGCGGTGTCAAGGGAGCTTCCCGCTTCCTGACCATCTCATTCGCAATCCAGGCCAGCAGCGCAGGCATCCAGCACGACATATACCTGGTGGACGACACCTCGCTCAGCAATCCCGATGCCGACGGCTACTACCGCCTCAAATTCAGACATGACGCAAACAACGACCCCTTCGTAGAGGTTGTCGGAGGCGTAGCCACCTTCCGTCTGCCGGAAAAATACACAGCTCCCGGCATCAAAGGCATCAAGGTCGATTTCAAGAACTTCTCTCCCGGGATTGACAGTACTCTGACTGTGACTTTCTAATATCAGATTTGTTACAGGCTGTCGCCGAAGTCCTCCTTGAATCTGGCTATGAGCCTCTCCGGCCAGTCACCGACGGGTTCCATCGGGGTGCGGAAACATCTCTGCATCCCGGGGATGTCGTGACAGCGGATGGCGCCGATGAGACGGCGGTTGTCGTAGAGCCATTTCAGGCGGTCGAGGGCGTACATTGCCTGGGACAATGTCAGCACCTTGCGGGGGAATGCCATACGCACCAGTTCCATGTCCGCTACAAAGTCGGGGTCATCCTCCGAGACATCCTGATAGGTGCCGCCGTCCATAGTCCTTACGCCGGAGCAGAGGTAGATGGCAGCAGCAAGGGAGCTGGCCGGCAGGTCCTTCACGGGCAGATGGTCGCAGAACTTCTTAGCGTCTATCTGGGCTCCGAGCACACCCGGAGGTGTAACCATAGGGATGCCCATCCTGACGGCTTCATTCACGAAATACCTTATGAACTCGGGGTTCTGGCTGATGTACTCCTCATCGGTGGCCTCATACAGACCCTGGGCCATGGCCTCTATCTCCTTCATGGACATGCCGCCGTAGGTGACGTAGCCCTCGAACACGGCTACGACCTGGTCCATCTTGAGCTTGTCCTGATAGTTGTCGGTGGCGATGACGGCACCCCTGGTGCAGGAGAGCTTGCGGGCCGAGAAATATACGATATCGGCCAGCGAGCACATCTTCAGCAGCACCTCGGCCAGGGTAGCGTGCGCATACTCCGGCTCGCGCTGGATAATCAGCCAGGCGTTCTCCCCGAGCAGGCAGGCGTCGAGCAGTACCTTGATGCCGTGGCGGTCGGCGACCTTTCGCACCTCCATGAGGTTGGCCATCGAGAAAGGCTGGCCGCCGATGAGGTTGGTGGAAGCCTCCATGCGGATGAAAGGAATATGCTCCGCCCCGTACTGTGCTATGCAGTCCTCAAGGCGGGCTATGTCGATATTGCCCTTGAACTGGTTGTCGGAGGCGGAGGTGAAGGCCACGTCGGGAGTGACGAGGTCGATGTGCTTTCCACCGTTGAGCCGGATATGGTTGGCCGTACTTCCGAAGTGATAGTTCATCGGCACCACGTCCCCCGGCTTCAGAAACGCACGCATAATCACATTCTCGGCAGCACGACCCTGATGCGCGGGCACCACATATCGCTTGCCGAGCACATCGAATACGGCCTTCTCGAGCCGCTTGAACGACTCGCTGCCGGCGTATGCGTCGTCGGCCCGCATCATTGCGGCCAGCTGCAGGTCGCTCATGGCGTTGGTTCCGCTGTCGGTCAGCATGTCCAGATAGACATCCGCCGAATCCATGCGGTAGGTATTGAATCCGCCCTTTTTCAGGGCCTCCAGTCTTTCTTCGATAGGCAGAAGCCTCACCTTCTGCACGATACGCGCACGGTGGAACTCCAAGGGAATATCTATGCCAGTGTAGAACTTTACTTTCGGCATTTTTATATTTTTTAAAATTTTTAAAATCTTCCGGAACTTCTGTTAATGACCGCCGTACAGGTATTCCTCCTGCTCGGGGGTCAGGGTGTCTATACCGGTGCCCCAGCTCTCGAGCTTCATCCGGGCCACCTCGGCGTCTATCTCCTCCGGCACGCTGATGATGCGGGGCATGTCCTCTCCGCGGTGCCGCACCAGATAACGGGCACCCAGGGCCTGAATGGCGAAGCTCATGTCCATGATCTCGGCGGGATGCCCGTCTCCCGAAGCCAGGTTGACCAGGCGGCCCTCGGCAAGGATGAACACTGAACGGCCGTTCTCCAGCCTGTAGCCCATGATGTTCTCGCGGGCCTTCCATGACTCCACTGCCATAGTCTTGATGCCGCGGACGTCCACCTCACAGTCGAAGTGTCCGGCATTGCAGCAGATGGCTCCGCCCTTCATCTTCAGGAAATGCGCGGATGTGATGACGTCCTTGCAGCCGGTCACGGTCACGAAGATGTCTCCTATCTCTGCGGCGCGGTCCATCGGCATAACCTTGAATCCGTCCATAACGGCCTCGATGGCCTTGACAGGGTCGATCTCAGTGACGATGACAGATGCCCCCAGTCCCTTTGCCCTCATAGCCACGCCCTTGCCGCACCAGCCGTATCCGGCTACGACGACATTCTTGCCGGCAACGATGAGGTTGGTCGTGCGGTTGATGCCGTTCCAGACGGACTGGCCGGTACCGTAGCGGTTGTCGAAGAGGTATTTGCACTTGGCGTTGTTGACCAGCACCATAGGGAAGCGAAGCTCCCCTGCCCTGGCCATGGCCTCGAGCCTCATCACTCCGGTGGTGGTCTCCTCGCAGCCTCCGATGATTCCGGGTATCAGTTCCGGCATCTCGGTGTGCAGGGTATGCACTAAGTCGCCTCCGTCGTCGATGATGATATTGGGTCCGCAGGAGACTACCTTGCGGATATTGTCCATATATTCCTGCTCCGAGCAGCCGTACCAGGCAAATACCTCGAGGCCCTCGTGTACGAGAGCGGCGGCCACGTCGTCCTGGGTGGAAAGGGGATTGGAGCCGGTGATGTACATCCGGGCCCCGCCGGCGGCCAGGGTCTCGCAGAGGTAGGCAGTCTTGGCCTCCAGATGTATCGAGAGGGCTATTTTCAGTCCCTCGAAGGGTCTTTCTTCCTTGAATCTCTTCTCTATCCTGTTGAGCAGGGGCATGTTGGCCCTTACCCAGTCTATCTTGCGGCGGCCTTCGGCCCAGGTTTCAGGTTTCTTGATATCACTCATATTCTAAAGCATTCTTCGTTTTCGGAAAACCAAAATTACTACAAAAATCGCAACAATCATCAACGCCAGCAGAATAAAAAAGTCCGCCAGTCCGCGGCCGGCTACCGGCAGGTTGATATTCATGCCGTAGATGGAGGCTATCAGGGTCGGCGGCATCAGGAGGAGGGACACGAAGGTGAAGACTTTCATGATGCGGTTCTGCTCGAGGTTGATCAGACCGACTACGGTGTTCTGGAGGTAGTCCAGACGCTCGAAGCTGAAGTTGGTATGGTTGAGCAGGGAGACGATGTCCTTGTTGATGACCGAAAGTTTCGGAAAAATATCGCGGGGAAACTTGTCGCTCTTCATGATGGAGGAGATCATCCTCTGCTTGTCGACCACGTTCTCGCGCACGAGCATGGTGTTCTCCTGCAGCTGGTTGATATCCAGGAGGAATTCCTCATTGACATCCTTGCCGGTGCTTACCTTCTTGCTGTATGTGTCGATTTCCTTGGACATTAGCTCGATCATGTCGGCGTCGAGGTCGATTCGGTTCTCCACGATGCCGATCAGGACGTGATAGCCTGTGGGATAGAGCCGGCTGTTGACCTGTATCCTGCGCTGTATGTCCGAGAAGCTGCGCAACTGTACGTTCCTGATGGACACGATGATACCCTCGCAGAGAATGAACGAGACAGCCTCCATCGAGTACTCGTCGGGACCGGGAATCAGGAAGTTGGTGTTGACTGAGATGGTGGTCTCGGTCTCGGAGTAGCGGGACGATGACTCGATCTCCTCAGCCTGTGCCCTTGAGGACAGGGAGGTATCGAGGAAAGCCTCGACTGCGCGTTTCTCGTCTCCGTCCGGGGAAAAAAGGTCAATCCAGATTACATCGTCCATTCCCAGTTCATCCAGAAATACTACGGACTGGGAGATGGATATCTTGCCTTTGTCTTTATAGAATATCTGTATCATGCTTCTTTCGGAGTTAGATGATGGTTAAATTGATGGGTAATACTCTCCCGCTGGAGAGCGCCTGACTCACCAATAACATCGGACTCTAAACTCGAAAGGCTTGAATTTCAACTCTATAAACTTAATTCGTTAATACTCGGCCGCAAATATACAAATTACCTGCCAAAATCGGCAATTTTTCTAATGACGCCTGATTTTCAGGAATACGTATCCTCTGAAAAGCATGCCACCCGCGGCCTGTTAGCGGGAGGGACCCGCCTTGAGTATCACCGAGTTACGAAGTAACGAGATGATACTCATGGTGGGAGGGATAGCGCCGTAGGCGCGTACTTTTCAGAGGATACGTATTCCTGAAAATCTGAAAAAGCAATCTGTTCTGCCGTAAATGAATATTACACGGACAGGTGCTCGATGAGAATTTTCGCTCCGATGGCGATGAGGATGAGGCCGCCGAGGATTTCGGACTTCTTGCCGATACCGGTGCCGAGGCGGCGGCCGCCGAGCAGACCGGCAAGGGAGGCCAGTGCCGTGCAGGCCAGCACTATGGCTGTGGTGATGCCTATCTTGAGGAATGACAGCTTGATCATGGCCAGGGATATGCCGACTGCCACGGCGTCAATACTGGTAGCCACGGACAGAAGTACAAGCTGCCTGGTATTCAGCAACGATGTCCCGGACACTTCCTCCTCCTTCTTCGAGCAGCCCTCGATTATCATCTTCACCCCGATGTAGCCCAGCAGGACGAATGCCACCCAGTGGTCCACTTTCGAGATGTAGTCGCTCACGCTGTAGCCTAAAAGCCAGCCGGCAAAGGTGAGTCCGGCCTGGAACACGGCAAAACAGAAGATAATCCGCAGAATCTGCCTGACACACAGACTGCCGCGGGTACATATCCCGCCGGTAAGCGAGACGGCGAAGGTATCGAAGCACAGACCTGCCGCAAGGAGAAAAAGTTCGATATAGCTCATAACAAAGGTGTACGGTTCTTAATGGACATTCCGAGCGTCAGCGAATCGGCATTCTCAAGGTCGTCCCCGAAGCCCACCCCGCGGGCGATAGCCGTCACACGCACCCCGGTACGGGCCAGCAGCCGGTTGATATAGAACGAGGTGGTCTCACCGGCCATCCCCTTGCCTATCGCGATGATCACCTCCCTGACCTCGGGCGAGGACGCCCTCTCCACCAGCGAGTCCAACGGCAGGTCATCGGGGCCGATACCGTCCATGGGCGATATCACCCCTCCCAGCACATGGTAGACCCCGTTGTACTCCCCTGTCTCCTCGATGCTCATCACATCCTGTATATTCTCCACCACTAGGATAGTCGAGCGGTCCCGCCGGGAATCCGCGCATATCTGGCATATCTCCTCCTCCGAGAGCATATTGCATATCCGGCAGTAACGGGCCTCGGTGCGGAGCCGTATCAGGGCGTTGCCCATCCGGAGAGTCTCCTCCTCGGGCCGCCGCAGCAGGAAGAGCGCCATCCTCATGGCCGTCACCTTCCCGATTCCGGGCACGGAGCTGAGCGCGTCCACCGCCTCCTGTAATAAAGGTATCATCATAACTTCAAGTCGTCACTCTATCATTTTGGAAAAATAACGTTCTAAGCCGTCTCCCGCTCCCGGGGCAGTAAGCACCTGACACACACCGCACTCCGCTGCAACCTCCCGTAAAATATCCCCATACACGCAGGCCACCGATCCGACCGCAGCCAGAGGCAGGTCAGGACGGCCGTAGCGCGACACATTGCGCTCGAGGAAAAGGCGGAACCCACTTGTCACCAGGCTTCGGACATAGGGACAATCCTTCCGCCGCCCCAGGAAAAGGGAGAATGAAGCCAGATACCGCGAGGGCATCTCCCCACCGTAGACCCGGCTGACCACCGCCGGATAGTCGAGCCCCGGGAACTCCTTCCGCAGAGCCGTTTCCAGCTCCTGGGGCAGCAGCCCCTTGATGTAGTCCGCCAGCAGCATTTTCCCGAGCCAGGCCCCGCTGCCCTCGTCCCCGAGGATGAAGCCTCCGGCCGGAATGTTCCGGACCACCCGTCCTCCGAGGTACAGCCCGCTGTTGGAGCCTGTCCCCAGGATTGCCGCGACTCCGTCCTTATCGCCGAGCAGGGCAATGGCGGCTGCCTCCAGGTCAGAACCGGCCGTCACCTCACATCCCGGGAGTACAGCCCGAAGAGCCTCCCGGACCTTCTCTCCGGCAGCCTCCGAGACTACTCCCGCACCGTAAAAATACACCCGGATGCCCGGCCCCTCAACACCCCTCAGAGCTTCGGCGAAGACTCCGCGAATAGCATCAACCCCCTGAAGCACAGGATTGACCCCCGGAGACACCAGCCTCCGGACAGGCTCACCCCGCCTCAGAATCCTCCAGTCGATGGAGGTCGAACCGCTGTCCGCCGTGATTATCATTGCCGCCGAGTCATTATATTTGCGCGGCAAAAATAGTCAAAAAAAGCATGAATGAAACTGAAGTGATACGGCTGCTGCGGGAATATGCGGCGCAATACAATGACTGGAAATATTTTACCGGCGACCCGATAATCTTTCCCAGGCACTTTGCCGGTCTGATGGCGGAAGGAAGGGCTACTCTCCAGGACGTGGAGGTGGCGGCGGCAGTGGCAGCCCATCTGGCCTGGGGCCGCAGGGAGATGATAGTCAGGGACTGCCGCAGGGCGATGGACGAGATGGGATGGCAGCCGTACGGGTATGTGATGAGGGGAGAATACCGCAACGACAGCACCTCCCTGCACCGTACGGTCAGATGGTCGGAGTTCGCAGGCATCTGCGCAAGGCTCAAGGAGTTCTATCAGCATAACGACAGCCTGGAGACCCTCACTCCGGGACAGATGCGCGTCCTCGTCTACGGACAGAAGGACGACCCTTCGGCGGCCAACAAGAAGATCCACATGCTGAGGCGATGGATGGTCCGGGACGACGGGAAGGTGGACCTGGGGCTATGGAAACAGATAGACAAGCGGGAGCTTATCATTCCGCTGGACGTACATGTGCACCGGACGGCAATGAATCTGGGTATAACTTCACGGCGCAGCGCGGATATCCGGACTGCCGGAGAAATCACAAGATTCCTGCTGAAAGTATTCCCAGACGACCCTGTTCTGGGAGATTTCGCACTTTTCGCCGTGGCTGCGTCGGGCGGTTGTTGAAAACTTTTAGCAATTTATTCCTTTTTTTCGACGTTTTTTCATTATTTTTGTAGGTAGATGTGTTATGAAGTATGCCTAAGTTATTTATCATTTCCGGTTGCAACGGTGCGGGGAAAACTACAGCATCCTACACTATTCTGCCGAATATGCTGAATTGCAGCAACTTCGTAAATGCGGACGAGATTGCCCGAGGCCTTTCTCCCTTCAACCCGGAGAAAGCTGCCATCCAGGCGGGCAGGATTATGCTGGCGAGAGTGGAAGAGCTGATGAAGGATGGACAGGATTTCGCGATAGAAACGACTCTCGCAACCAGAAGCTACGTCAATCTTATCCGCAATGCCCAAAGCAAGGGTTACGTGGTGACCCTGCTGTACTTCTGGCTCAATATGCCGTCACTGGCTGTCGAGAGGGTGAAGCTGAGGGTCGAGTCAGGCGGGCACAACGTAAGCGAGGAAAGTATCCGGCGCCGGTACGATATGGGTATCAAGAACCTCTTCCACCTGTACATCCCGGTCTGCGAATACTGGATGATCATAGACAACTCCAACTCACCTGTGATCATCTGCGAGGGAGGCAAGAACATAACGACGAAAATACATAATAAAACCTTGTTCAACCAATTGATCAATTATGAGCGAACTAGAATCACGGGAGCTTAGAGACAACATCCTCAACGGGCTGAACGCCACGTTCCAGAACCTGGTCAAGGAGAAGAAAAAAACCAACTCCGAGCTGGCATTTGTCCAGAACGGCAAGCTGGTCAAGGTCAAGGCCACCAATATCTAATTATCTCACATCACCGACTCTGCTACACATTAAAGTTTAAAAGGGGCTTGCGTATCATACTGAGCCCCTTTTATTTGACATTGAAAATGAGTACATCTTCAATCAACACGGACTATTACCGGATTTTCGGCACCGGACCCTCAGAGGCCCGCAGACTGCTGTCCGCGGCACTGTCCAAAGGAGGAGACTATGCCGATATTTTCTGCGAGCACACTGTCAACAACGAGCTCTCGCTCCGCGACGGCGAAGTAAATTCCGTCCGGTCCAACATCGATTTCGGCATCGGCATCCGTGTACTGAGCGGAGACCGCACCGGCTATGCCTTTTCGGAGAGTTCCCGATTCGAGGACCTGATGAGAGCTGCCGCCACTGCTGCCGAGATTGCACGCAATTCTTCCACGGGAGGTTCCATGCCAGAGAACTGTACTCCTGTGGATTTCATCAACCATTATCCCATGCTGTCTGAATCCTCCGACTGGGAACGGCACACGGTGGAAGAAAAGAAGGAATACCTCCTGATGCTCCGCGACCTGATCCGACAGGCTTCTTCAAGAGTTATAAACATCACCGGACGCATCGGGAGCCAGCAGACCCGCATCCTCTTCTTCAACTCCCTGGGACAATGCTTTACTGACATGCGTCCCATGGCCCTTATGTCAGCCACAGTAGTGATGCAGGAGGGCAGCCGGATGGAGAACTTCTACGCGTCCAAGAGTTACCGCAAGGGCTTCGACTTCCTCTCTCAGGAACTCGCACAGACCCTGGCCGACGATGTGGTGAACGGATGCAACCGCCTCTTCGAGGCCTCACGACCTCCCTGCGGGGAGATGCCAGTAGTCATGGGTGCAGGCGGCTCCGGCATACTGCTGCACGAGGCCATAGGCCACTCCTTCGAGGCCGACTTCAACCGCAAGGGAACATCGATATTCTCCGACCGCATGGGCAAGCTCATCTGCAACCCCGACATCAACATAGTGGACGACGGAACCCTGCCCTACTTCCGCGGCTCGGTCAACGTGGACGACGAGGGCGTTCCGGGCCAGAAGACCTACATGGTCCGCAACGGAGTGCTCAACTCCTATCTCCACGACCGCATCAGCGCCCGGCACTACGGGGTCGCCCCCACCGGCAACGGCCGCCGCGAGTCCTTCCGCTACATGCCCATCCCGAGGATGCGCTCCACCTACATGGAGAACGGTCCGGCCACAGAGGAGGACCTGATCCGCTCGGTGAAGAAGGGGCTCTACGTGGACAATTTCGCCAACGGTCAGGTACAGATAGGCGCCGGAGACTTCACATTCTACGTCAAGTCCGGATACATGATAGAGGACGGACACCTGACCCGCCCCATCAAGGACACCAACATCATCGGCAACGGCCCGGAGGCCCTCGCGGCCATCACCGGCGTGGCCGGCAACCTCATAGTGGACGACAGCACCTGGACCTGCGGCAAAGGGCAGTACTGCCCCGTATCCTGCGGCATGCCGTCAGTCCTGGTCAGCAAACTTAATGTAGGAGGCATCAATGAATAAAGATATAGCACAGAAAGCCCTGGAGACAGCCCTCGCCTGCGGTGCGTCCGGCTGCCGCGTGACCCTGTCGGAGAGCACGCAGACCTCCGTCTCATACCTCAACGGGGAGATAGAGAAACTGCAGGAATCCACCTCCGCCGCCCTGGGCATCGCCCTTTTCACCGAAGGCCGCTACGGAGCCTTCTCCACCAACCGCTTCGATGAGAGCGAGCTGCGGCCCTTCATCCGCAGATGCATCGGCTCATGCCGGCTGCTCGCCTCGGACGACTGCCGCACCCTCCCCGATCCCTCGCTGTACTACCGCGGGGGCCGGCCGGACCTGGAACAGTGCGACCCGCATTTTTCCGATATTCCCTTCAAGGCCAAGACCGATATCCTCGAAGCCACGGATGCCGAGATTGACAAAAACGACTCACGGGTAATCTCAACAGCCTGCGACTGGGACGATTGCCTCCGCTCTGACTATATCGTCGATTCCCAGGGACTGGAAGCAGAAGCCTCCGGCACATTCTACTCGGTATCCTGCGAATGTACCGTCCGCGGCCACGGAGAGGCCCGGCCCCAGAACAACTGGTTCGAGGGTTCCCTCTTTTTCGACCGTCTGCGCTCCGGATGCGGCAGGACAGCCTACGAGCGGACCGTGCCGATGATAGAGGCCCGCAAGCTAAATTCCGGCAAATACAATATTGTCCTGGAAAATACTGTCTCGGCGAAAGCCGTCTCGGCCATCATCTCCGCCCTCAACGGTTCCTCGCTCCAGCAGCGGAACTCCTTCCTGATAGACTCGCTCGACAAGCGGCTCTTCCCGGAGAACCTGCTGATCACGGACAATCCTCTCATCCCCGGACGCACCGGTTCCGGCTACTTCGACAGCGAGGGCGCGGCCACCTGCGAACGGGACATCATCCGCGACGGAGTGGTGCGGACCTACTTCCTGAACACCTATTTTGCCAATAAACTCGGCATGCCACGGACCGCAGAGGACGCCTACGCAGTATGCTTTCCCCGAAACTCCGGCCTCGGACTGGAGGAGATACTGCGGCAGACCGGCAGCGGAGTGCTCATCACAGGCTTCAACGGAGGCAACAGCAATCCAGTCACAGGAGACTTCTCCTACGGCATAGAAGGCTGGTACTTCGAGAACGGGCAAAGACTCTATCCGGTCAAGGAAATGAATCTAACGGGCAATTTCCTCTCGCTCTGGGCCGGAAACATCCTTATAGGCAATGACCCCATCGACTTCATGCAGTGGCAGATACCCACTCTGGCATTCGAGAGGGCAGATATCAGCGGACTTTAATTCAATACATTACGCCAGTGACCACACCAAAGACAACCACACGGCCGGGAATCCTCATCTCGTTCATCCCAATCGTACTGCTGATGACCCTGATAGTCATCGGCGTGAGCATCTTCGGGGCCGATATCACCGAAGGTGCCTCTCAAGTCGCACTGCTGCTGGCAGCGCTGACGGTCATCGGGATTTCTTTATTCCATCTCAAGATGCCCTGGTCCCGGCTGGAGGAGGGCATCATCGACAACCTCGGCAAGACCGGACCGGCCATCTTCATCCTCCTGATGATAGGGGCCCTGACCTCCACATGGATGCTGTCGGGAGTGGTTCCGACCCTGATTTACTACGGCATGAAGCTCATCAGCCCGAAGATATTCCTGCTGGTGGTATTCCTGCTTACGGCCATAGTATCGGTGCTCTCGGGCAGCTCGTGGACCACCATCGGCACCATAGGCGTGGCGATGATGAGCGCGGGCACTATGTTAGGTATCTCCGAGGGCTGGCTGGCCGGAGCCATAATCTCCGGAGCCTACTTCGGGGACAAGCGCTCGCCCATGTCCGACACCACCAACCTCGCTTCATCCGTAGCGGGAGTAGATATCTACAGGAACATCAACTATCTGCTGTACACCAATATGCCGTCATTCATCATCTCCGGCATAGTGTTCACCATCGTAGGCTTCACCTACAACCCGGCCTCCGAGCTGGATCTCAGCGCCCAGTATGCCAGCCTCTCGTCGGCGTTCGTCATCAGTCCATGGCTGCTGCTCATCCCCTGCCTTACCATCTTCATGATATACAAGAAGATTCCCCCGTTCATCACCCTCTTTGTGTCCGCCCTGCTCTCCGGCATCATAGCCTTCTTCGTGCAGCCGGACCTCATCGCACAGATATGCGGAGAAGGAAGGGGATTCCGGGAATTCTTCTACTTCCTCTACCAGTCCTTAGCCGCAGAAGTGACCGTATCCACAGGCGACCCGATGCTGGATACCCTGGCCTGCACCTCCGGCATGTACGGCATGCTCGGCACGATATGGCTGATACTCTGCGTGATAGTCTTCGGAGGCGTGATGGAGGCTTCCGGCATGATAGAGGCCATCACTGCCAGCATCATCTCCCGCCTGAAGAATGCCGTGCAGCTCGTCTCGGCCACAGTCGCCTCCGGTATCTTCTGCAACATCGTACTCTCCGACCAGTACATGTCCATCATCGTTCCGGGAAAAATGTTCGCAGAGGCCTACCGCAAGCGCGGCTACGCTCCCGAACTGCTCAGCCGCAGCCTCGAGGACTCGGCCACAGTGACTTCGGTACTGGTGCCCTGGAATACCTGCGGAGTGGTGCAGTCCACCGTCCTCGGCGTGGCTACCCTCTCCTACCTCCCCTACTGCATCTTCAACCTGCTCTCGCCCCTGATGTCCGTCTTCGTGGCGGCCATCGGCTGGAAGATCCGCAGACTCGGCGGCAACAATGACAATCAATCAAACAACAATAATATTAAAGACAATGAAAATCAGTGACAAGAAAGTAGTAGCACTCACCTACACCCTCACCGTGGACGGCCAGGTGGCCGACCAGACCACAGAAGACCGTCCCCTCGACTTCATCTTCGGCATGGGCTATCTCCTGCCCAAGTTCGAGGAGAATATCGCCGGCAAGGAGCCCGGTGACAGCTTCGAGTTCACCCTCACTCCCTCTGAAGGCTACGGCGAGCACAATCCCGAGCTGGTGGTCGAGCTTCCCAAGCACATCTTCGAAGTGGACGGCAAGATTCAGGAAGGTCTCCTCACCGTCGGCAACATGATCCCGATGATGAACCAGCAGGGCGGTGTCATGCACGGCAAGGTACACGAGGTCAAGGACGACAGCGTGATGATGAACTTCAACCACCCCATGGCCGGCAAGACCCTCAACTTCACCGGCAAGATCCTCACCGTCCGCGATGCCACCGAGCAGGAGCTGACCGAAGGCCTGCACGGTGAACTGAAGCAGAGCTCATGCGGCGGCGGATGCTCCTCCTGCGGCGGAGACTGCTGCGGAGGCTGCAACTGATTGCTCACAAAACACTGAGCGTCAGCAGGCATGAAAATGCAGGTCGGAAAAGACCAGGCCCTCCCACCGCTTCGCGGCGGGCCCCTCCCTCTAGAGCCGAGGGCGGCTAGTCTTTTCCGACCTGCATTTTCATGCCTTATCCGTTTTGCCTACTACCTCACTCCACTTCATTTCCTTTTTTCTTTAACACAGCCTATCGTAAGGCACCATACCATACCATACCATTCCCCTCCAGTCTGTAATTGACCATCCTGGATAATCAGCTGGAAAACAATCTATTACAAAACCACACCTACAACAGACTGAACTGTGCGCCGTGGCTCGGATTTCTTTAAAGGCGCCTGTAAAGTGCTGTAGCAGGGGTAGTGAGCAGTCAGTACATTTTCTTCAGGACGAGTCTGTAAGCCGATGATCCGTGCATAATGTTGTCAAACAGCAATATAGGCGAAAAGCTGGGAAACAGATAAGCGGTGATTACCCTCAGTCTGTAAAACGCATACTTTATGTATATCTCTGAGAAACATGAACATATACTGCATTTGAGCTGAACAGACTGCATTTCACAGCAGTGCGGGATACACGCTGAAACGGGATATGCAGGGGACGGCGCGGCTGCTGTCGACTACGAGACGGACGGCCGTGGCGGTCACGGGAGTGTCGAAAATGGCGATATGCTTGTGTCCTACGGATGTGCCGGTGTAGACTGTCTGCCACTGACTATCAGGCATCCTGACCTCCACGCGGAAAGACCGGATACGCTCACCCTGAGCGATATCTTCCTGGATGACACAGCGGTCTACCGACACTGCACCCGACGTAGCGGAAGACTGCCGGTCTCCAGCAGATTGCTGCGGAAATTCCAGCAGGAAGGTTCCGCCACGGCCGGAAACCGAAGCGACAGGTGCTCCGTACCTACGCTGTATCTCCTCACCCCACTCCTCTAACCGGCGGACATCCCCCTTAGGCAGCAGGCCGTCAGGATCCGGAGTCAGCCCGACGATGAGTGTGGCATTGCGTCCCACCGACTTCTCGTACATGGACATCAGAGCATCGAGAGAGTAGACCGCGTCCTCGTCTCCCGGCTCCCAGAACCACTCGTGCCGGCCTCCGGCTCCGCGCAGAGGGGTGTCCGCCATAGCCGGCACCCAGTACTGTCCGTCGGGATCTCCGTGAGCAAGCAGACGGTTGTGCTCGGAGGCCGACTCGTTGTTGCGGTTGTGGCTGTAGGGATAAGGGAACGTGGACCAGCACGGGTAGCCGACGGTTCCGGTCTCGGAGCCGCCCCAGCGAAGGTCAGCCCGGTCCACATTGTGATAGAAGAGGCAGTCGGGCTGAAGGCTGTCGACTATAGGCTCCACATCCGGCCCCATGCCCCTCGGGTCGTCGGCCCCGCCGTCAAACCAGATCATGAACAGGTCTCCGTACCGGGAACACAGTTCCTCCACCATCCGTTCGCAGTACCTCCGGTACCACTCCTGCCGGTTGCGGGCAAAGTCTCCGTCTCCCTCGGCTGCGAAATTGTGTATCCCTAAAAGCGAGTTCCATCGGATACCGACATATAGTCCCGGCTGCAGTCCGTACTTGCGGCACGAGGCCACGAAGTCCGCCACGATGTCCCCCTTGCCGTCCCTCCAACGCACCGCCTTCAGGCAGTAAGGGTTCACATCGCTCTGCCACAGGCCGAAACCGGTCTCGTGAGTGGCCGTTAGTATGGCGAAACGGGCTCCGGCAGCCTTGGCCGCACGTATCCACTGGTCGGTGTCGAGATCCTCCGGAGCGAAGATGTTGTAGTCCTCGACCGGAGTGATACGGTTGCTTCCCTGACCATAGGCCTGACCGTCGAACACATGCAGGTCATAATGGAACACCACGCCTAATTCGGCCTCGTGCCACTTGAGCTGTCTCTCAGCCGGAACCGGAATGCTGGCAGTATCTTTCATGCTGGCCGAAGACAACAAGCTTACTGTCAGCAATAATGCGATACAGGAGCATTTCCGTATATTCATGAGTTCTGTAAATTTATTTCCCATAAGAAATGAATTTGCTTAAAATCAATATTCGTGAACTATAAGTCGCACCGCAGTATGCGCTCGGCGGCGCGGATGCCGTCGATGGCGGAGGAGACGATGCCCCCGGAGTAGCCGGCTCCCTCCCCGCAAGGGTAAAGGTTCTGCAGGTCGATGTGCTGGAGGGTCTGAGGGTCACGGGGCAGGCGCACGGGCGAGGAGGTGCGGGACTCCACTGCAAGGAGCAGGGCCTCGGAGGTATAGTAGCCCCTGAGCTTTCGGTCAAATGCCGGGAAGGCCTTGCGCAGGCGGTCAGCGACGAAGGCGGGCAGAACGTCATTGAGGTCCGCGGCAAATGCTCCGGGTGCGTAGGAGGTCCGGGGCAGGGCCGAGACGACCGACTTGCCTCTGCGGCTTTTGACGAAATCGGTCATGCGCTGAGCCGGAGCGCGGAATGAGGCCGAGACTTCGTAGCAGCGGCGTTCCACCTCCTCCCGGAAATCCAGCATTGCCTCCGGGCCACCGGGGACATCCTCCGGTTCGACGGATGTGACGATGCCGGCATTGGCCCAGCGGGAATTGCGCCGGGAGTTGGACATGCCGTTGGTGACCACCGTCCCCGGCTCGGTGGACGAGGGGACGAGAATGCCGCCCGGGCACATGCAGAAGGAGAACACTCCCCTGCCCTCCACCTGCTCCACGAGGGAGTACTCGGCTGCCGGCAGCCAGGGCATGCGCGGACCGTGGTACTGCGCCCGGTCGATGAGTTCCTGCGGGTGCTCCGCCCTGACTCCGAGGGCAAAGCCTTTGGCCTCCACCGCCCACCCCTTGCGCATGAACAGGCGGTAAATATCCGAGGCGGAGTGCCCGGTGGCCAGGATGACCTCCGGAGCCTCGAAGACGGAGCCATTGTCACAGAGCGCCTTCCATCCTCCGCCGGGAGTCTGCTGAAGGTCGGTGACACGGCTGGAGAAATGATATTCGCCTCCGCACTCCACGATATGGCTGCGCATGGCCTCGACTATCGCAGGCAGACGGTCGCTGCCGATATGGGGATGGGCGTCGATCCTTATCATGGGGTCGGCGCCGAAGTCGGTGAAGGTCTTGAGGACTGCGCCCACATCGCCCCGCTTGTTGGAGCGGGTGTAGAGCTTGCCGTCGGAGAATGTGCCGGCTCCGCCCTCGCCGAAGCAGTAGTTGGAGTCGGGATTGAGGCCGCCGGTACGGGAGATGGCGGCTATGTCGTATTTGCGTTCGTGGACGTTCTTGCCCCGCTCGAGGATGATGGGACGGCGGCCGCCGCAGATGAGCCTCAGGGCGGCGAAGAGTCCGGCTGGACCGGCTCCGATGACGATTACGGGCGGCTTCTGCGAGACATTCTGACTGAGGCTGTACGAGGCGGTCCCGGGCTGCACCTCCCCCTGCTGGTATGCGGCCAGCCGGTAGCGGCGCAGGATCTTGCGGGAGCGGGCGTCGATGGAGCGGCGGAGCAGGCGCACCTCGGCTATTTTCCCGACAGGGACACCGGCTGCCTTGGCCGCAGCCGTCCTGAAATCCTCCTCCGTGGGAGCGTACGATGCCTCGAAGGCTGTCTCGAATTCTTTCATCTACTTGAAGTCAAGGGCTCTGGAGACGGGAGCCGCGTCGAGTCCGCCGGTGAGCCCAGCGCGGAACTTGAAGAGACCGGCCACGGCTATCATCGCGGCATTGTCCGTGGTGAACTTGAATTCGGGGATAAATGTGGTCCAGCCGCGTTTCTCGCCCTCGGAAGCGATACGGCTGCGCAGGCCCGAATTGGCCGACACGCCGCCGCCGATGGCCACCTGTTTTATACCAGTCTGTTTCACGGCCTTCAGGAGTTTGTCCATGAGCACGTCTATCAGGGTCTTTTGGAACGAGGCGCAGATATCAGCCATATTGTGCTGCATGAAGTCGGGGTCCTCCTTCAAATGGTCGCGCACGAAATACAGCAGGGAGGTCTTCACTCCGCTGAAGCTGTAATCCAGTCCGGGGACGTGCGGCTTGGCGAACTTGAAACGCTCCGGGTCACCCTGGGCAGCGAGCCTGTCCACCACCGGACCGCCGGGATAGCCCAGGCCGAGGAGCTTGGCGCACTTGTCGAAGGCCTCCCCCACCGCGTCGTCTATCGTCCGGCCCAGCACCTCGAAGTGCAGCGGGTCGTCCACCCTCACGATCTGGGAATGGCCTCCGGAGACTAACAGGGCTAAGAAAGGAAATGTCGGGGGCACATAGGGCTTGCCCTCCTGCCGGATGAAGTGCGAGAGGATGTGGCCCTGGAGGTGGTTGACATCCACCAGCGGCTTACCTGTCGCCAGCGACAGTCCTTTGGCGAAGGACACCCCGACGAGCAGCGAGCCTAAAAGGCCCGGCCCGCGGGTATAGGCTATCGCATCTATCTGGTCCGGCCTCACCCCGGCCTGGTCGAGGGCCTGGCTTACCACCGGCACTATGTTCTGCTGATGAGCGCGGGAGGCCAGCTCTGGCACTACCCCGCCGTACTTGCGGTGTACCTCCTGCGAGGCCATCACATTGGCCAGCAGCGTCTCGCCGCGCAGTACCGCCGCCGACGTATCGTCGCACGACGACTCGATTCCCAATATTATCTCTTCTGCCATACGCATTTCTGTCTTTACTGGCCACAAAAGTACTAAACAATTCCGATTATTCGCTATCTTTGTCTCCGGAGCAAAACTATATCAGCATGAAATATCCTATAGGCGTACAGAATTTCGAGAGCCTCCGCCGGGACGGCTACCTCTACATCGACAAGACTGAGCTCATATACAAGCTGGTGAGCGAAGGCAGGTATTACTTCCTAAGCCGCCCGAGAAGATTCGGAAAGAGCCTCCTTATCTCCACCCTTGAAGCATATTTTCAAGGGAAGAAAGAACTCTTCAAGGGGCTGGCGATAGACACCCTTGAGAAGGAGTGGACGGCAAGGCCGGTGCTGCACATAGACCTGAACGCCAGACAGTACGAGAATGCCGACTCGCTGCGGCAGGAGATCAACAAGCATCTGGAGCTATGGGAGACGGCCTATAACAGCCCTTACGGAGACAGGGCATTGGAAGAAAGATTCTACCACGTGATACGGCTGGCGCACGAGCAGACCGGACACCGCGTAGCCATCCTCGTGGACGAGTACGACAAGCCGTTGCTCCAGGCCATCGGCAACAAGCCTCTGCAGGAGGAATACCGCAACATACTCAAGCCTTTCTACGGAGTGCTCAAGACCATGGACGGGCACATCAGGTTCGCGATGCTGACCGGAGTCACAAAATTCGGCAAAGTCAGCGTCTTCAGCGACCTCAACAACTTGAAAGACATATCCATGCTCCCGCAGTACGCTAGTCTGTGCGGCCTGACGGAAAGTGAGATTCACCGATACATGGAGGAAGGCCTACAGAATCTTGCCGCAACCCAGCATCTCACTTACGACGAGACATGCCGGAAGCTGAAAGTGCTGTACGACGGCTACCACTTCTCGCCCGGTTCCGAAGGTATTTACAATCCGTTCAGCATACTCAGAACCATGGACAGCGGTATCTTCGGAAGCTACTGGTTCGAGACCGGCACGCCTACTTATCTCGTAACTCTCCTCAAGCAGGGCAAGTGCGACTTGAGCGAGATGGCCTCCGCTGTCACCGACGTAGAGACTCTCGACAGCATCTATGGGGACGATGAGCCCATCCCTGTCATCTATCAGAGCGGATACCTCACCATAAAGGGATACAACCCGCGTTTTGAGTCATACACACTTGGATTTCCAAACAAGGAAGTCGAGGAAGGTTTCATGAAATTTCTCGTCCCCTACTACACACCCATCCGGAAATCCGCCACCAACTTCGAAATACAGAAGTTTGTCCGGGAGATAGAGACCGGGAACGTGGACGCATTCATGACACGCCTCCAGAGCTTCATGGCCGACACGCCTTACGAACTTATAAGAGACCAGGAACTCCATTACCAGAACGTCATGTTCATCGTATCCAAGCTCCTCGGCTTCTACGTGCAGGCCGAGTACCGCACCTCACAGGGGCGCATCGATCTCCTGCTCCAGACCGACAAGTTCGTCTACATCATGGAATTCAAGTTAGAAGGCTCGGCCGAGGAGGCTTTGAAGCAGATTGAAGATCGCAACTATGCCGCCCCCTTCGCCTCCGACTCCCGCAAAGTCCTGAAGATAGGCATCAACTTCTCAGCCCAAAGCAGAAACATCGACAAATGGATTGTCGCCGGCAATTGATTACTTGGGGAACTTGGCGACGAGGCTGCGCCACTGAGGGTCGTTTTTGCGGTCGGGGATGTCCGGCATGATGTGCGTGAGATACTCGGCGAAGACACTACCGGTGACGGCCATGCCGTAGTTGGTCAGGTGCTGGTTGGCCCCGTATGTGTCCTGGAACGCCGCCGGGGTATACAGAGACCTCAAAGTAGAGTCCGTCACCTGCGCCGCCTGCAGGTCCAGCCAGTAAGGACTCAGGCCCTTAAGATGCGCACCCAGTCTCTCCTGCCATACTGGATAGTTCTTCACGTGCTCCGGATACATCGGGATAGTCAGGAAGACCAGCCGGACTCCGTTCTCCTTACACAGCCGCGCTATCTTTTCCGTATACTTGGCAGAACTTTCGCTAATCTCGTATTCAGCCCCGTCCACCGGAGCACCCTCATCCTTATACCTGTCCAGTGTGGCCTGAGAGAGCCCCTTTGAGAACCGGGCGAACTGGCCCAGGTACAGGTCGTTGCGAACCCTGCGCTTAGGCCCCTCGCCCTTGAGGTTGCGCATCACCTGGTCCGGCTTGGTAAAGATATAGTTGTGGTTGCGGAAAGTCTCGCACCAGGCTATCGGCCAGTTGTGGTAGTTGAAGAGCGACGGAGTGGAACGGACCTTCAGCCAGGTATCCCTGCGGGCCCGGAAACTGTTGATCTCGTCGTTCAGCGCACCTTTCTCCAGTCTGAGCGGATCCGACTCGTTGATGGCGTAGGTCTCCAGCACCAGCACTTTCGGTTTCTGCACCTTCAGCGCCTCCTCTATGGTAAAATACAGGTCGGCCACACCCACTCCTGACGCGCCCAGCAGGAAACAGTTCAGGCCGCTGCGTTTGGTGAACTCGTAGGGATTGAATCCCGTCAGCAGATGAGAGTTGCCGACCAGCAGCACGTCTATCGGAATATTGTACTGCTTCATCCTGTAGTACCAGTCCCATTTCCACTCCACATGGTTGTTCATGCTGTCCTCCACGAATATCTGCCTCTTCTCCAGTATCACGATGACGCAGACAACCACTGCGGTAAATACCGCACCTTTGGTCAGCAATGACTTCAATGTCCGGGGTTTTTCCTGGCTCTTTTTCTTATTCTGCTGTTTCTGTTTGGATCCCATATTCTAGAATTGGAAATAGATGAAACTGTTGTCATTGTTCGTGGCATACACTCCGAAAAGGATTATGGTGAACACCAGTACCAGATACACCGCCCACCTCAGCCAGCCGGGACGACTGAACACCATGATATCCAGAATGTTTTTCCCGCGCTTCTCCAGACGCTCCACCACATATTCGAAGCACATCAGAACGGCCAGCAGCACCAGGGTGAAGGTCAGCTCGTTCCATGCCAGACCGAATCCGGATATCTGTCCGATGTGGCCGAGCCCCAGGCTCCGTATCATCGTCCATGCCGCATCGATTCCCTCGGCCCTGAAGAAGACCAGCGAGAAAGTCCAAAGACAGAAGACGATTATGGAGGCCAGGACGCCCCTGACTTTCCACCTGGCCAACAGAGGGTCCAGAAGTATCACGAACAGGCCGTTGATCAGGCCCCATATCACGAAATTCCACGAAGCACCGTGCCACAGTCCGCTGACAGCAAACACTATGAGCAGGTTCCTCACCGTCCTCCGGCGGCCCTCACGGCTGCCTCCTAAAGGGATAAAGATGTAGTCCCGCATCCACTGGGACAGCGAGATGTGCCAGCGTTCCCAGAAATTATTAAATGAACTGCTCAGATAAGGCCGGCGGAAGTTGGTACACAGGCTGAAGCCCAGAATCTTGGCCGTGCCTATCGCTATCTGGGAATAAGCCGAGAAGTCGATATAGAGCTGGAATGCGAAGAATATCAGGGCCAGCACAGACGGAAAGCCGAGAATCTGGGTACTGCTGCCCGCAGCAGCCTCCTGAAACACCGAATCCACATAGACGGCCAGCCGGTCCGCTATCACCATCTTCTTAATCAGGCCGATGAACACCTCCACGACACCTTCCCGGACTTTGTCGTAATCGAATTTCTTCAGGTCGTCGAACTGAGGCAGCAGATGCGAGGCTCTCTCAATAGGTCCGGCCACCAGCTGCGGGAAGAAACTGATAAAAGTGAGGAAAGCGATTATATCCCTGGATGGTGATATTTTCCCACGATATACATCGATGATATAACTTAACGACTGGAATGTATAAAAACTGATACCAACCGGCAGGATTATATTCAGAGTCTTCAATGAAAGTTCCATGCCGAAGACGGTGAAAAGGCCGTCGATGCTGTCGATGAAGAAATTGGCGTACTTGAAGAATCCGAGTATTCCGAGATTTACCACCAGGCTGACCACCAGCAGGGCCTTCCTTTTTCTCCTGTCATTCACATCCGTCCTGCCTATAAGCCGGCCGAGGGTGTAATCCATTGTGGAGCTGAATATAAGCAGGCCCAGGAAGCGCCAGTCCCACATCCCGTAGAAGAACCAGCTGCACGCCAGCAGAAAGGCGTTGCGCAGCCGCACCCCGTACCTGTTGAACACCGTCCAGTAGAGGACGGCCACTACCGGCAGGAAGATACCGAAATCTATAGAATTGAACAGCATTTTGTCTTATTCGGATAAAAATTTTCTTTCATTTTATCGCAAAATTATT
>DVGV01000049.1 GCA_018712545.1 Candidatus Coprenecus merdigallinarum
AATATTGCGATTTACTTTGTTGCTGTTCAAAGTATCGAAAAGGTCTTTTTTCATTTTCTTTGGATCAGCAACACCTATAACCTCAAATCTCTTTTCTTGATTCGTTTCTGACAAATTCTCGCTTATTCCCAATAAAATAGTTCCTCCGACAGTATTTGCGAAAGAAGAATATGTTTCCCACACTGACTTCGGCAGTTGTCCTTCAGCTTTTTTACATTCAAGGGTAAGACGTTCTCCCATCTCCAATATTATTCTTATGTCTGCTGCATCCATATTATATATTCAAATTTCTGTAAATACTTATAGAAGTTCAACTGTAAGCGATAAAATTACAACAAATTTTTCATGAACCGGGCCATTTCTGGTTGAATTTTTTGAGACAATTAATAATTTGACTGATTTGCTGTACATAATTCCATGCAAAACTATGCTTGTGGGTATGTGAACGAACCGCATCTGCCGCAATCCTGCACTGCAGAGAATGTTCATGCGGCTGGGGCGGGCTGAGAAAGCCGGAAGCGAAGTGGACAAGATCGTGAGCGGCTGGCGGCACCTTGGATGGCCGACGCCGACAGTGACAGAAGAAACACGCCCGGATTATGTGGTGCTTACAATGCCTGTATGGATTATCCGGCGAAAAATACCTCACAAGAAAGACGAGAAGATATGGCAGATTCTGATTTGCTGCAAAGAGCCTCGAAGCACATCTGGAATTCTCGAGCACCTGGGTTTAAGCAAGAACCTCATAATCACTTATCTTAATCCTATGGTGGCAAAAGATGTGGTGACAATGACAAAACCTGGAACACCGACAATCAGACGGTAAACACAGGAGCAGGAGCGCCGGTTATTTCTTGCGGGCAGCCAGGGCCAGGAGCACGCCGAGGGCGACCCCGAGCAGGGCGGCGCAGAGAACACGGCCGGAGGGCGGCAGCAGGAAGGTCACCGTATGGGCCGGGAACCAGAACAGGGGGATGGTCTTCTTGAAGACGAAGCCCCACTGGGCCTTCCAGTTGACGCGGCAGAAGAGCTCGCCCATCTTCCAGGGCCTGATCAGGGCCAGGGCCGAGCCGTTGTAATCCGCTATATGGATGTCGCATACCTTGTGCAGGGTCATGAAGACCGGAGCGAATATCGAGTTCATGGCCACGGACACGCAGAAGGCCACCAGCACCTTCTGCCAGCACATCGGCCCGGCGAGGAACTCAGTGGCGCCGGTCAGGCCCATGTACTCCAGGAATGCCGGAGTGCCGGACGAGAAGATGATCATCGCCATGTTGATGCCCATGCCGAGGATACCCCAGACCAGCATCTTGGATATCAGGCCGAAGCCCTTGTAGTAGTAACGTCCGGTGGTGATACGCGCGCCCAGCATCTCGCCGGCAGTCGAGAGTACCGCGAACTTGATGAAGCTCACGATCATCCCGTGAGCAGCATTGAAACTCTTATAGGCCTCGCAGACAGGCTCCGAAAGCACGAAGGGCAGGAACACCGCCACCACCGCGCAGGCAAATACTATATCCGCTTTTTTCATGCGGCGAATATAGCACAATTATTTCTTATTTCTGCTCTGCGACGAAGGGCTTCAGGTCCTTGACGGCCTCCCCGACGGTGATGCGCCGGCCGCCGTTGTCCAGGTCGATGATGATATAGCGGTCATTGCCCATGCCGAGCTCCTTCATGTAGGAGAGCTGCCGCAGCCCGTGACGGGACTCGATGCGCTCCACCAGGGCGTGGTGCTCCTCCTCCGTCATGGCGTAGACCATGTCCACGCAGGCCTGGTCGATGGCCAGGATGTCGGTCGAGGCGAGGATACCCACATTGGGAGTCACTACCGGCTCGGCGGCCACGCCCTCGCAGTCGCAGGAGACGGACATGTTGCGCATCACATTGACATACGTTATGTGCTTGCCGAAATAGTCCGTTATCGCCTTGCTGGACTCGGTCATGCGCTCCATGAACTCCTCCTCGGAGATATCCCACTGGTCGTCCTGACCGGGAGTGGTGTGGATCCAGGCCTTGCCGATGCGGCCGTCAGCGCAGCCGATGCCGATGTTCTTGCTGCTGCCGCCGAAACCTCCCTTGGAATGTCCCTTGAAATGGGTGAGAACGACCATCGAGTTGTAGTCGGTGATGTGGCTGCCCATCGACATGCGGTCGAACCATTTGCCGCCTTTCACCGGCAGGGTCAGGGTGTCCTCCTCGTCCATGATGTCCACGGGGCAGAAGGTCCATCCGTTGACCTCCAGAGTCCTGCGGTGCTGCTCGGTGGTGTAGCGGTCGCCGACATAGTAGGTATTGGTCTCGACAATAGTGGCATCAGGGATATCTTTTTGAATCAGCTCCTTCACCCAGGAGCTAGGGATAATGTTAGGGCCGTTCTGCTCGCCGGTATGCAGTTTCACGGCCACACGGCCCACGATGTCGCCGCATACCGCCTCGTAGGCCTTTCTCAGTCCCTCCGGGCTGAGGTCACGGGTAAAATAAACAATCGACTCGTTGCCGGTACGCTCCTCGTAGGGCACATACTTGTTGCCGTCCTTTCCGGGCACTGGCTCAGTCTGCTGAGCGTTCTGGGCACATGCCGCCGACCCTGCCGCCAGCACGCCCGCCATCATAGCTGTAATCATTGCGCGTCTCATATCTTGGTATTTTAAAACATTTCACCAGAGTACATTGCAAAGATAATACTTCCTGACTTCCCGGCGATTACCCGCTTCACTGATAATTGTGCCTGAATTACCTGGACTGCCTTACCAACCGGATGAGGAGGTAAAGCCGGGGATTCGCAGTTTTTTGTATTTTTGCAGCCACTATGGACTGGCTGAACTACACACTGTTCACTTTCAACGGAGACACTCCGGTGCTGCTGATCGACCTCATAACGTCGATAGCGGGACTGACCTGCGTGTTCTTAGCAGGACGCAACAGTAAGTACAACTTCTGGGTGGGATACGTGTACTCCGCCCTGCTCTTCCTCATGTTCTGGAACAAAGCCCTGTGGGCCAACATGCTGCTGCAGCCCATATCCTTGGGCATCAACATCCTCGGACACTACCGCTGGACCCATCCTAAGCCGGAGGAGGTGAGTGAGAAAGACGGCAGGTCCCTGAAGGTCTCCATGCTGTCCTGGCCGCAGAGGGCGGTGTCCGTGGCGGCAATATTCGCCCTCGGCTGGCTCTGGGGCTGGCTCCTCGAGACCCTCACACACGATCCCGTGCCCTACCTGGACGCCTGCGTGACCGCCCTCATCCTCGTCGCCCAGTTCCTCTCGGCCCTCAAGAAATGGGACTGCTGGGTGGCATGGTTGGCAGTGAACATCACCCAGATCATCCTGCACATCTCCGTCGGGCACGTATTCATGCCGATAGTCTGCGCCCTCTACCTGATAAACGGTGCGGCCTCCATCATCAACTGGTGGCGTCTTTACCGTGAAAAGGCATAGCAACATCCGGAAAATATTGTATTTTTGCACTCCGCACAAAACAGAAAGACTATGGCAGAAAACAATATACTACTCGAAATCAAAGACCTGCACGCCAGTGTGGGCGACAAGGAAATACTCCGCGGCATCGACCTGACAGTCCGCGAAGGCGAGACCCACGCGATCATGGGCCCCAACGGTTCCGGCAAATCCACCCTCTCGGCAGTCCTGGCCGGCCGGGACAGCTACACCGTCACCGCCGGAGAAGTGACGTTCAACGGCCGCGACATCCTGGGCCTCACCCCCGAGGAGCGCTCTTTCGAAGGCCTCTTCCTGAGCTTCCAGTACCCCATCGAGATACCCGGCGTGACCAACGTCAACTTCATGCGCACCGCCGTCAACGAGCACCGCAGGCACAAGGGCCTCGAGCCCCTGAACGCCGCCGACTTCCTCAAGCTCATGCGCAGCAAGATGGAAATCGTGGAGATGAACCCCTCGTTCTCCTCCAGAGGCGTCAACGTAGGCTTCTCCGGCGGTGAGAAGAAGCGCAACGAGATTTTCCAGATGGCCATGCTCGAGCCCCGTCTGGCCATCCTCGACGAGACCGACAGCGGCCTGGACGTGGACGCCCTGAGGATAGTGGCCACCGGAGTCAACAAGCTCAAGCGCCCCGACAACGCCGCCATCGTCATCACCCACTACCAGAGACTCCTGGACTACATCGTCCCGGACGTGGTGCACGTGCTCTACAAGGGCCGCATCATCAAGACCGCCGGCAAGGAACTGGCCCGTGAAATCGAGGAGAGGGGCTACGACTGGATCATCAACGGATAACGGGGAGGCAGGACAATGACAGAAAACTACATCTACGCTCCCGAGCACAATATCGAGGGAGGCTTCCGCTGCAAGGTTCCCCTTCCGGGCAGCCGCCAGGTCTTCATGATCGACGGCGGGGTACAGGGCACGGGCCGTCCGCTGGACATCCGCTTCGAGAGAGGAAAAATATACGATGAGGCCCTCCAGGTCATCAGCATCCGCACGGAAAAGCATCCGGAGGATATCAGCACCAGCGAATCCTTCCACTTCGAGGAGGGCAGCAGCGCCCGGCTCATCCTCTGCTCCCACACATTTGCAGAGAATCCCTTCCACACCGAGGGCAATGTCAGCATCACCCTCGAGGCCGGAGCCTCGGCCGACATCGTCATCATGCAGAACGAGCACAACCGGGCCACGCACAACACCCGGTTCGACATCCACATAGGCGAGGGCGCATCCCTCAAGGCCGTCATCCTCACCCTCCACGGCGGAGTTATCGATAATGACATCACCGTCAGCCTCGACGCCCCTCACGCCTCCTGCGACATCAGCGGCCTCTACCTGGTGGACGGAACCCAGAAGGTGACCAACACCCTCAAGGTCCGGCACCGCCTCCCCGAGTGCCACAGCCGGGAGCTGTTCAAGGGCATCCTCGATGACAGCGCCGCTGCATATTTCTCCGGCCTGATCCACGTCTTCCCTGACGCCCAGAAGACCGAAGCCTACCAGGAATGCCACAACCTCCTGCTCAGCCGCGACGCCCGCGCATTTGCCCAGCCCCAGCTGGAGATTTACGCCGATGACGTAAAATGCTCGCACGGAGCCACAAACGGCCGTCTCAACGAGGACGAGCTCTTCTACATGCGCTCCCGCGGCATACCCTTGAAAGAGGCCCGGGTCCTTCAGCAGCTGGCATTTGCCTACGCCGTCCTGGACAAGATCAGCTCCCCTGAGCTGAAAGAGCGGATGGCCTCCCTGACCGAGAGGAGGCTAAGAGGCGAATTCACAGACTGCAAGAGCTGCTGCCGCAACTGTTGTTAAAAACTCCGTTGATAACTTCACCCATTCCCACTTTGCCGCTGACGTAATTAGTCCTAACTTGCAGACCATTTTCGTTAGAAAACTAATACGTAACAGCATGGATAACAAGACTTACGACGAAGCACTGCGGGAAAGCAGAGAGTATTTCCGCGGCGATGAGCTCGCTGCCTCGGTCTGGATCAACAAGTACGCCATGAAGGACTCCTTCGGCAACCTGTACGAGACCTCCCCGGACCAGATGCACTGGCGCCTGGCGAATGAGTTTGCCAGGATTGAGCAGCAGTACCCCAACCCTATGACGGCAGCCGAGATTCACGAGCTGCTCCGGGATTTCAAGTACATCATCCCTCAGGGAGGCCCGATGGCGGGCATCGGCAACAACTACCAGATAGCCTCCCTGTCCAACTGCTTCGTCATCGGCAACAAGCATGAGGCCGACTCCTACGGCGGCATCATGAAGATAGACGAAGAGCAGGTGCAGCTGATGAAGCGCCGCGGCGGAGTAGGACACGACCTCTCCCATATCCGCCCCACCGGCAGCCCGGTGCTCAACAGCGCCCTCACCTCCACCGGCGTGGTGCCCTTCATGGAGCGCTACTCCAACTCCACCCGCGAGGTGGCCCAGGACGGACGCCGCGGAGCCCTGATGCTGACCATCTCCATAAAGCATCCCGACGCAGAGAACTTCATCGACGCCAAGCTCGAGAAGGGCAAGGTGACCGGAGCCAACGTCTCCGTAAGGATCGACGACGAGTTCATGCGCTGCGCCCTGAGCGGCAAGCCCTACGTCCAGAAGTACCCCATCGACTCCGACCACCCCAAATTCTCCAAGGAGATTGACGCCTCTGCCCTGTGGAAGAAGATCATCCACAACGCATGGCAGTCCGCCGAGCCCGGAGTCCTCTTCTGGGACACCGTCATCCGCGAGTCCATTCCCGACTGCTACGCGGACCTGGGCTACAAGACCATCAGCACCAACCCCTGCGGAGAGATTCCCCTCTGCCCGTATGATTCCTGCAGACTGATTGCCGTAAACCTCTATTCCTACGTCAATAATCCGTTCACACCTCAGGCAGAGTTCGACTTCGACCTCTTCAAGCAGCACGTAACCAAGGCAATGAGGCTTATGGACGACCTTATCGACCTCGAGATGGAGAAGATAGAGGCCATCCTGGACAAGATCAAGAGCGACCCAGAGGACGAGGATGTCAAGCGCACAGAATACGAGCTTTGGCTCAAGATACGCGAGAAGTCTCTCGGAGGACGCCGTACCGGCCTCGGAATCACCGGAGAGGGCGACATGCTCGCAGCCCTCGGCCTGACCTACGGCTCGGATGCCTCCATCGACTTCGCAGTCAAGGTACAGAAAGCTCTGGCCCTCGCAGCCTACGCTTCCTCGGTCAACATGGCCAAGGAAAGGGGTGCATTCCCCATATTCGATGCCAAGCGCGAGGAGAACAACCCGATGATCGCCCGCATCCGCAAGGAGGACGAGGAACTATACGACAATATGGTCCGCTACGGCCGCCGCAACATATCCATGCTCACGATTGCCCCGACCGGCACGACCTCCCTCATGACCCAGACCACCTCCGGCATCGAACCCGTCTTCCTGCCCTTCTACAAGAGACGCCGCAAGGTCAACCCCAACGACCTCAACGCAGTAATCGCCTTCAAGGACGAGAACGGAGACTGCTTCGAGGAGTACTACGTCTTCCACCATCACTTCCTCACCTGGTGCGCTGTCAACGGCTACGATGTCGAGAAGGTAAAGCAGATGAGCGAGGAGGAGATTCAGGCCCTCGTCAGGAAATCGCCCTACAACAAGGCCACTTCCAACGACATAGACTGGGTCGCCAAAGTAAAGATGCAGGGCCGTATGCAGAAATGGGTGGACCATTCGATAAGCGTGACCGTCAACCTTCCCCACGACATCAAGGAGGACATGGTCGCCGAGGTATACCGCACCGCCTGGGAGTCCGGCTGCAAGGGCGTGACCGTCTACCGTGACGGTTCCCGTACCGGAGTGCTCGTATCGGCCAAGGACGGAGCCGGAGTCATCAAGCCCAAGAAGAGACCCAAGTCCCTCGAGGCCGACGTGATCCGCTTCAAGAACGGCAACGAGCAGTGGATCGCCTTCGTAGGCAAGCAGAACGGCCAGCCCTACGAGATCTTCACCGGTATGGTGGACGACTCCCGCAACCTGCCCACGGCCATCACCACCGGCCGCATCGTCAAGGAGAAATTCGAGGACGGTTCCAGCCGCTACGACTTCCACTACACCGACCGCTATGGCTATCCCGGAGTCCTCGGAGGTATCTCCCACATGTTCCGTCAGGAGTTCTGGAACTACGCCAAGCTCATCTCGGGCGTTATCCGCAACGGTATGCCCATCGTGGACATCCTCAACCTCGTCAAGGGTCTCAACCTCGACGACGAGAGCATCAACACCTGGAAGAACGGCGTAGAACGCGCCCTGAAGCAGTACATCCCCGACGGCACCAAGGACGAGTCCGGTCAGAAATGCGAGAAGTGCGGCTCGACCAACCTCATCTACCAGGAGGGCTGCCTGATCTGCCAGGACTGCGGTCACGGCAAATGCGGTTGATGCCATGAATATCGTGCTCTACCCCAGGCCGAAGATCAATATCGGCCTGAGGGTCACCGCCCGCAGAAGCGACGGCTACCACGACATAGAGACACTCTTCTTCCCGGTGGACAACTGGCGGGAGGACATCCTGGAAATCATCGAGGCGGACTCCGTCTCGATGAATTATTATGGGACACCTTTCGAGCTGCCCGGCGGAGATATCGAGAAAGAGCTTTGTATCAAGGCTTACCGCCTGCTGCAGCAGGAGTTCGGCCTGCCTCCGGTAGGCATCTACCTCTGCAAGAATATCCCTGTCGGCGCCGGCATGGGTGGAGGCTCCTCCGACGCGGCCTGGACCCTCAGGGGGCTCAATGAGCTTTTCCACCTCGGCCTGAGCGACGGGCGTCTCGCGGAATACGCCGCCCGCCTCGGCAGTGACTGCCCCTTCTTCATCTACAGCCGGCCCATGTACGGCAGCGGCCGCGGGGAGGTCCTCACCCCCTGCACCTCCACAGCCGTCACACAGCTTCAGGAACAATACCGCATCAAGGTCATTGCCCCCGGCATCCATGTCTCCACCGCCGAGGCCTACGCCTCCCTCACCCCCGACCCTTCGGGCCGCGGCCTGAGCGACCTCCTGGACACCCTCCCGGTCGAAGAATGGAAGGACCGTATCCTCAACGACTTCGAAGGCCCCGTCTTCGCCAGATACCCCGCCCTCGCCCGCCTCAAGCAGTCCCTCTACGACGAAGGCGCCGTCTATGCCTCCATGAGCGGCAGCGGCTCCGCCGTCTACGGCATTTTCAAGAAATCCTGACAATGAGAATAATCCGGACAATCATTCTTCCCGCACTGACCGTTGCGGCCTTGTTGCTGAGCAGTATGCCATGCTGCGGGCAGGAGGGGAAGGGTGTGTCCGTGGATTTCAATGGCAGTCAACTGCTTACGGAAAGGGAATACAGCAGGGTTATCAAAAAGGCCGTAGACTCGCTGGCTTCGGAGGGCAGGAGGCCCGTGATCGACGGATGGGCTGATTCGGTGGAGCTGTTTCTGGACAATATGCGCATCGGCGGAACGGAGGACAGCATCGTATTCTACATACTCAGCCATGAAACGGCTGTAGCCGGTCAGGACTGGAAGAGGGCCTACTGGAGCCTGAGCCGTCTGGAGCATATCACGGACAGCATCCAGTTCGAAGAGCTGCACAGGCAGGTACGGAGTATGAGCCATGCCCTGCATCAGGCTGAAGCTGATGGGAAAGGACAGGATTCTCCCACGGGATATGCTGTCGCCATAATCCTGCTTTCTGCGGTAGTGCTGGCCCTGGCCGCTGCGTGCGTAACTCTTTACAGCAGACTCCGGAAGCAGAGGGCCAGGACATCCATGCACGCCTGGATTTCAAGGGACATGGAAAAGGAATCGGTCAGACAGCAAGACGAAATCCGGGAACTGGAAGGGGGAATGCGGAAAATGAAGGAGCGGCAGCTGCAGGAGGAAAGGGCCAGGAAGGCCCTGGCAGTGATGCTGCAGCAAAGGCAGGGCGGAGGTGAGGAACTGATCGGGTTTACCGGGGAGCTGCTCAAAATCACCGGTGAGCTGGCAAACATCTACTATGAATCGTCCACGCATCCGGAGACCATGGCTAAAAGAGTGAAGGAAACCCTCGGAAACGGGCTGAGCGGCGGAAAGGCATTTGACCGCATAGGGCTGCTGGTCGAGGCCTCCTATCCCGGCTTCATGCAGAGTCTCACCGATGAGTTCCCCTGGCTGGCCGATGATGACAAGTTCCTGATATCCTTGATGATATGCGGAATCTCCTCAAGTGCCGCCTGCGTCATCCTCAACACCGACCTCAACCGGCTCAACATCCGCAAGACGCGGCTCGCCAAGAAGATGAACACCAGGGACAGACTTTCGATATACCTGCGCGACAGACTTTACAACTGGAATCGTAAATAACTGGTTTCCCAGTATTTTGTGTCCAGACAAAACTTTCACCCCACACCTCCGCACGGTGCTGAGAATCTGCATCTGAAAGTTTTTGCACTCTTCCAATCACAGCATTTTCAAGATATTAGCCTACTCGCAGCGTAACTCTTTCTTCCTTGACATCAGGGCCGCGCCCCCATATCTTTGCGGAAACATCAAACCCGACCCGTTATGAAAAAATCCGCACTGATCCTTTCACTCCTGCTGCTGTCCGCGCTTACCGCCCAAGCTGCCGGGCCATTGTCCGTCAAAGGGCGGGTGATAAACAGGCAGGGGCGGCCCGTCCCCGCCGCACTGGCCGTCCTTATTTCCCCGGAAGACAGTTCCGTGCTCAATTTTACCTACGTAGATACCTCCGGCTGCTTCGCCTTCGAAATGAGAACCAGTCCGGCAGAGCGGCTCATCGTCGAGGTGTCCTGCATGGGATATGAAAAGGTCAGACTCACCGTCACTCCCCCAAAGTCAAATCTCGTCGTGACCTTGGAGCAGTCCTCCGAGACTCTGGCGCAGGTGACCGTAACAGCCGACAGGGGCACGGTCAGCCGACGTCCCGGCAAGCTGGTCTATTCCCCGCCGGCTGAAATCGCCTCGGCCTCCGATGCATTCTCCATGCTCGGCTATGCCCCGCTCGTGACCGTAAGCCGGGAGGCGGTGACAGTCTTGGGGAACAAAAAGGCTGAAATCTGGGTAGACGGCCGCAAGCCGGTCATGAGCCAGGAGGCAGCGATGGATATCCTGCGCAACACTCCGGCAGAGAAGATTGAGAAAATCGAAGTGATAACCTCTCCGGGGGCCGCCTACAAGGCCTCGGCCTCCGGGGCGGTCATCAACGTGGTGTACAGGAAGGAGCCGGGACAGGGACTGGAGGGAAGCGCCAGCCTGAGAGGCACGTACTATGCGCGGAAAGTCTCCCCGGAAGCAGCCGTGGGGCTCAGCTGGGCAGGGGATAGACTGGCAGTGTCGGGTAATCTCGGATTCATCAACAACGGCAGCCGTATCGACCAGACTGAGCATTACAGCTATTTCGACACAGACAAGGATATCGAATACCGGTCACAGAAGAAAAGTGACATGTACATGCTGCACGGCAACCTGAACCTGACATACGACATCAATCCGAAAAACACGATAGGAGCCTCCCTCGCCATGGACGGTGACTGGACTGACATCCGCGATGAGACAGTCACTGACTATCTCCGCGACGGCATTCTGACGCAGAGTTCCCTCGTTTCTTCCAGGACCGGCAACCCTGTGGTAAAGCCGGGTATAGGCGCTGAGCTGTACTACAACCTGAAAACGGACGGACGGGGCAGCAGCCTCGACATAAGCGCAAACTATTCTGCCTACTACGACAACTCCCGCATCGGCACGGACATCACCGGGGCCACCCCGCAAAGCTGGATTCAGCAGACAGTCCAGGACTTCCGGGCTGCCGAGGGCAAGGCAGTCTACCGCCATGTCTTCCGCGACGGAAGTACCCTGAACAGCGGATTGGAACATACCTCGACACTGCTCGACAACGACTTTTTCAGAAGCGACAGCACGAGTTGGAACAACCGCTTCATGTACCGTGAGCATATTTCCGGTGCATACATCTCCTACGACCGACAGTGGAACGAAGTCCTGTGGAGCACGGCCGGCCTGCGCGGGGAATACACCCGCATCTCCGGCAGACAAGAGGCGACCGGAGAGGAGGTGAGCCAGAACTACTTCAATCTGTTCCCGTCCGCCTCGGTGATGCTGAATCTCGACGAGGGGAGACACAGCCTCATGCTGGACTACCGGATGAACATCGACCGGCCTTTCTACACCCACCTCAACCCGTTCAGGATATGGACCACGGAGAATACCTTCAGCACCGGTAATCCGCAGCTGAGCGCAGCACTTGCACACGAATTGATACTGAATTACACTTTCCTATACGACTACACCGTCGCCGTAATGTGGATGAATTCCGGCAATGCCATTTTCGACTACGACGAATACATCGGAAACGACGTCATGAAATCCTCCACAGGGAATTTCGGCACCCACAACATGCTGCATCTGACAGCCGATATCAACAAACGCCTGCTAAACGGCATCTGGGAGATCCGCCTGAATGCCTCCGTCGGCTACGAGACTCTTGACGCCGCTCTCGGTGAGACCGATATGTCCTACTCCACCTGGTACTGGATGGCAGACCTGCGCAACACTGTGAACCTCTCCCGGCAGCACGGCCTGCTCATGATCCTCTCCTACAGCTATAGCTCCCCCATGCGCTCCCTGACCTGGAAAGTGCCTGAGAGGCATTATCTGAATCTCTCCATCTCCAAGCAGTTCGACTTCGGAGGCACGCTGAGCCTCGAGGCCACCGACCTGCTCGGCACTTTCGGCCCGCAGCATTTCTCCACCGCGGCCTACACCTACCGCCGCGACTGGCAGACCTGGTCCGGCCTCGTAACCCTCTCCTGGCGCCAGAGCTTCGGCCGCAAATACGTCCGTCAGGCCGAGGACCGCTCAGCCGGCGGCCTTTCCCGACGAATTAAATAACAACTTATTTACCACCTATTTTGCTTTTCTTGAAGGGAAAATGTATTTTTGTCTTGAATAATCAGAAAACGGGAATTATCATGGGTACAGAAATACGAAATAAGGTTGAGTATATCGTTGTCATGATTGCCGAATTTGCCAAGGCAAAACATTTAACTGAAAGTCAGGCATTCCGGTATCTCAAACGGTTTGATGCCATAAAGTTTTTGAATGAGCACTACGGTATTGCGCATACCTTGCGCATGGAGGATGTTCTGAACGACATAACTGATTATTGCCGCCGTCATGGAGGGGCGATAGCATGAAACTGTACCATGGATCCACTGTCGTAATCGACAAGATTGATCTTTCTGTCTCAAAGCCCAACAAAGACTTCGGAAAGGGCTTCTATCTTTCAGACAATAAGCAACAGGCATATGAAATGGCATCATACAAGGCCGCACAGCTTGACATGGAGCCTGTTGTAAACGTATTCGAATTTGATGAACGGATATTAACAGACAGCTTTTCACCTCTCAATATATCGTATATGGTCCTATTGCCAACGACCGCGTAGGACTGCAGATCCGCAATTACATGGAGCACAATATAGACCTCGAGACATTTTTAGAACGACTGAAGTTCATACGCGGTATCACGTTTCAATATTTTTTCGGAACGGAAAGAGCCATTAACCTACTGACAAAGATATGACTGGTGTTGAATACATGATGGAATGCATGACAAAGGACCTCGTTATCCTCTTGATGGAGCGCCGTCATATGGATATGGAGTCAGCCCTTGACACATTGTATAATTCGGACACATTCAAGAAATTGCAAGATGTCCGCAGCGGTTTGTATTTCCAAAGCCCGCTCTACGTATATGACTTCTTGGAAAAAGAGATTGAAACAGGTACTCCGGCCTGACTTTGCAGAGACTATGGACAATGATCTCGAAATACTGACGGCACGGTACCGGGAGCTGAGTATCGACAGGCAGATAGACTACGGGAAATTCTCATCGAGGGTTCGACCATCACCGAGCTGGAGAACCAGATACTGTTCGACCAGGGTATCAGCCTGCGCGGAAAGAGCATCGAGGAGCAGAACATGAACCTGGACCTTAAAGCAGCCTACGAAAGATCCGCGGAACTGGCGGCCTCGCACACACCGGTCACGGTCGACATGCTTGTTGAACTGGCATCGCTCGTCATGAAAAATATGAGCTACAACAAAGTGCCCGGAAAACTTTCGGAACTCTGTGACAGGATAAACGCAGCCAGGCAAAACAGCAGCGCCATGAGTCTGCAAGAACAGTACGAAATGACTTTCGACGCGCACTATGAGCTGGTAACGATACATCCCTGGGCTGACGGCAACGGCAGGACTGCCCGTCTGCTGATGAACCAGCTGCAGATGGAAATGGGCCTGATTCCCGCAAAAATCCTGAAAGAGGATAAGGAAGAGTATATCAAGGTCCTCGTAGAGACGCGGGAAAAGGAAGATCCATCGATATTCCGCCGCTGGATGACCGGCCTGATGATACGCAATCTCCGCCACGACATAGATGCATATCTCGAGTCCGTCAGTGATGAAAAAGGTGGGGAGAAAATCCTCGAACTGCTGTCCGGGGACGGCAGTCTGAGCGCAGCAGCCCTCGCCGCCCGCATCAGCATCACCCCGAAAGCCGTGGAAAAACACCTGGCCCGCCTGAAAGCCGAAGGAAGGCTCCGGCGCGTAGGACCCGACAAAGGCGGCCACTGGATGGTGAATGGTAATCGGTAAGCACTGCAGCACCCTCAAATTACAACACCTTGGTGGTCAACACATTCCGTTAGGCCACTGATCTTTGCAAGTGCTTCGAAAACGCCGAAAAGATCAGCGCTCAATTGTAAGCATCTGATTATCGAGTGATTACAAAACACCCCCGCTACCCTGCTTACCGTTGCAGAACACAGCACACACACTGACCGGAGCACTACCTATACCAAGAGCCGCACTACCATGAGCCTATATTTCTTATCCTTGCCCTTTAATATATTTGATATATTTGTCACTATAATCACTGGATAATATGAAAAATTTTCTTGCTTTTACACTTCGAGACGTTCGGGGTGTCTGACAACGCTCTGTACATCAACGGCAACAACGATGATTTCCATGTCTTCAGCAAAGACTCGGCGGAGTACCTCAAAAGCATCAGATACGGGCTGGAAGTAGGACGTCCGATGACCCGCAGACTGATTGTCGACGATAACGGCATCACCGCCTCATACGGAGGGAAGTACACCATCGGCGGAACTCCGATAGTGAGAATAGACACATCCGGACAGGTTACCGGATCTTACAAAGGAACTGTAGTCGGAGAGACTGACGAGCTGAAGGCCCTCTCAGAATGGGATATATTCAAGACGGAAACGGGATATGCGGCTGTTGTCAAGATGGCACCGGTCATCGACCTTTACGATGAGGACATGAATCTTCTGAATTCGGTGGACATTTCTGATATCCCGGTAATAGAGCGGAAAGTCAAGGACATAGAAAAGAGCCGTGAGGCTTCGGCTCCGGGCACCCTGACCGTGTACTACCAGTTCGGCGACTCATATTACTCCGACGGAAAACTGTACATACTCTGCTTCACCGTGAACGATGATCCAGCCGACAATATGAAGAATCTATGCAATACAGTCGTCGTACTGGACGTAGACGGGGACACAGTCAGATACACCGGACAATTGGTCCTCCCCGACAAATACTACTGGTGCATCTGCGTCACATCCGACGGCAGGCTCATCGCCTCCAACGCCATGCAGTCGCAGCTTGAGGTATTTGACCTCCGGTAACAGTATTTCCCGTATTATTGCTACTTTTGTAGAAAATACGGAGGACACAGCCATGATGAAATTTCCCATAGGAATTCAGAGTTTCGAGAAGATACGCAAGGAGAACTACGCCTACGTAGACAAGACTGAACTGATTTATCGACTGGTAAATGACGGAACTATCTACTTCCTGAGCCGTCCGAGACGGTTCGGGAAGAGTCTCTTGGTCTCTACGATCGAGAACTACTTCCTCGGGCGGCGGGAACTCTTCGAGGGACTGGCCATCGACGCGCTGGAGAAGGACTGGCTGGAATATCCCGTATTCCATATCGACTTCAACTCCAGCAATTTCACTGAGGCGGGAATACTCGACCGGAAGATCGAGTCACAGGTGGCGGAATGGGAGGAAATCTACGGCAGGCCGAAAATGGAGGTGGACGTGGGAGACCGCTTCACGCAGGTCCTGCGCCGGGCACACGAACAGACAGGCCGAAGATGCGTGGTGCTCATCGACGAATACGACAAGCCTCTGCTGGACGTGATGGACACGGACTACACGATCGATGTGGGCGGCCAGCGCAGGCCGCTGGAGGACTGGAACAGGGAGGTGCTCAGGGGATTCTACTCCGTCTTCAAGGCCGCCGACAACGACCTGCAGTTCGTGCTGCTGACGGGAGTCACGAAATTCGCCCAGGTGAGCGTGTTCAGCGGATTCAACCAGCCGCAGGATATCAGCATGGACGCACGGTATGAGGCCCTGTGCGGCATCACCCAGGAGGAGATGGAACGGTATTTCGCCGAGCCTATAAAGGAGATGGCAGTAAAGTTCAAGACCGACTGGGATGGTATGCTGGCCATGCTTAAGCGGAACTATGACGGCTATCATTTCTGCGAGGAGATGACCGATATATACAACCCGTTCAGCCTCCTGAACGCCTTTGCCCAGCTCAACATCAGGGACTTCTGGTTCGCCAGCGGCTCCCCGGAATACCTGCTGAGGCTCCTCGCACAGTCCGATGAAAACCTGGACGAACTCACGGGGAAGTACTACATGCCGAGGGAGTTCGTGGACTACAAGGCCACGGTGGAAAAGCCCCTCCCGATGATTTACCAGAGCGGATACCTGACCATCAAGGACTTCGACAGGGACTTCGGTTCTTTCCTGCTCGACTTCCCGAACAAGGAGGTACAGCAGGGATTCCTGTCCCTCGCAGCGTCAGGATACTTTGCATCCAAGAAGGATGCCGACGGCACTGTCAGAAGCATGGTCATGGCCATGAGGGACGGTAACACGGACAGGCTGAAGGACATTCTGACCGCATTTCTCGCGGACATCCCCTATACAGCGCGGCGCAAGGAAAACGAACGGGAGCGGGAACGCTACTTCCAGTACACATTCTACCTGATATTCCGCCTGCTGGGCACCTACACAGTCCGCGCCGAGCATCACTCCAGTCAGGGACGGGCCGACTGCGTGGTCGAGACCCCGAAGTACGTCTACATCTTCGAGTTCAAGCTGGACGGCACGGCGGACGAGGCCCTGGCTCAGATAGAGGAAAGGGGCTACGCAAAGCCTTACGGCGCGGACAGCCGCACAGTATTCCGCATCGGAGCCTCATTCTCCTCGGAGACCGGCACCATCGTGGACTGGAAAACCGCATGAAAGCCCCCGGAACATACCTCCCGCTCATGCTGGCAGCCATCATACTGCTGTCCGCCCCGTCCTGCTCCGACCGCGGCGGGCGGGTCAGCGCCGCACTGGCCGCAGCCGACTCGCTGATGATGACCCGGCCGCAGGCCGCTCTCGACACCCTGAACGGCATAGACAGCACGGAAGTCAGGAAAATGAGCAGACGGGACAGGGCCTTCTACACCATACTCACGACCGAAGCCGGATACAAATGCTACCAACCAGTGGCGAAAGATACGGCCATATCCGAGGCCGTGAGGTACTACCGCAGACGCGGCCCGGAGAACAGGCTGGCACGTGCACTGACCATGCAGGGAGCGGTGCTCTACGAGCGGGGCGACCCCGAAGGTACTATGGCTGCCTACAAGGAGGCTGAACCGATAGTAGACAAAAACGAGGAGAAGGAACTTGCGGGACTGCTGCACACCCGTATAGGAGAGCTCTACCATACGACTTTTTCAGATTCCGAAAATGCTATTTATCATTACAGGACCGCACTTCAGGACTTTGAGGTCGCAGGCGCAGGACACAGGCTTGCAGCGGCCAATCTGACATTATCCAGGATGCTGCTGCGCGACTCGGCCGATATAGGCAGAGAGTTTTTTATCAGGGGGACATCATACGCAGAACTTCTCAAAGACACTCTTAACCTAATTGAGAGTGCGAACCAGAAAGCCCAATATCTGTCCATGCATGAAAAAGCACATCTGCAGGCAGCCAGACTTTCCGGACGGATGCTCAACAGCGACTATAGGAAATGGATGACGAAACCCGTCCTGAACAGCTTCTGCCAGATAGCAGCTGAAGGCTACCTGGAGTCAGGCAGGCCCGACTCGGCTGACTTCTTTCTATATCAAATGACTGCAGTCGATGCTACGGACAGTCTCTTAGTACATTCGGTAATGCGCAAGATGGCAGAAAAGGAGGGAGATATGGCGCAATACCTGAAACATGACCGCAGAATCTCAGAAATAGTACGCGCCGTAAACGACCATGTCGAAGAGCTTTCGCTGAAAGATAAAGAGACCGCAGCGGAGATTCGCTATGCCGTCTTTAAAGCGAGATTCAGGACAATGCTGGCTGTCTCTGCCGCCACTGTATTTCTGCTTATAGCCATTCTGGCTGTAATGCTGACTTCAAAATACAGGAAATCCTCAGTCCTCTTGAAAGGTCACATCAAGAAAGGCACAGAGGTCATCAACAGACTGTTCGGGGCAGACAATAAGGACATATCAGAATCAGAGACTGATGACATAAGAAGATTTGCCGATGCAATCGAAAGAGCTGCCATGAACAAACAGGAGACTCAGGAAAAATTGGTCAGAATATCAGTCGAATTGACATCCATTATTGATACAGTCCTTTCCGCTTTACGTAAGTATCCTAATCCCGAAACATTTCTACGGATTATATCCGACACATTAGAAAACCACAAAGCCACTATACTCGCTGATTCCAAAGTGATTGTCGACACAATATACCCAGGATTCACCGATAAGCTGGCAAATAATTTCACAAATCTTACTCAAAACGATTTATCGATCGTAACTCTGACACTATGCGGATTCTCATCAGACGGAATATGCTGGCTTACAGGCATCAAAACCGAATCACTCGCAGTGTACAGGTCGAACATCAACAGGAAGATGGGCTATAGCGGTAAACTGTCAGACAATCTTTTCAGGATGATTTCCGAAGATTTTCATTAATTCCGGCACTTAAAATCCTTTCTGGAGACCATTGTGCGCCCAATTAAGAATTAATTAAAAATCACATCTGTTAACCAACACCTTAGCGATGCGGAATTAATGTAGTATTTTTGTTTTTTCCTTCTCTTGATTATACATTCGCATAGATAAATACTGAATAGTATGAAGAAATTCTATGCATTTACTCTTTCGATGTTGACGGCTGCGGTTACATTAAGCAGCACGGCATTGGCATCGGGACCCGACGAAACGGACATAAAACTCCAACAAATCAACCCGACCACACGCAGTCTCATGGATACACCCGAAGCCTCGATAAAACAGGACATACTTTCTATCTCTTTCGATGCATCCGGTATATGTTCATTTTATATAGAGGACAGCTTCGGAGTCACTGTCCATACTGGAGCATTCCCGGCAGACGGAACGGAGTACAGCTATGACCTTACTGGCATCGGGGAGGGTATATTCCGCCTCGTTATAGACGGCCTTTGCGGTATGTATGAAGGATATTTTACAATGTAATGTCTAACACGTTAAAAAGAAATGAAAACTATTGGAAAAATCTTTTTGTTGTCTTTCTGCTATCTTTTTGTATCATCCTGTCATGATGAAGTAATTGAAAATGGACATGCAGAACTCAGTGCTTTAAATTTTACCAAATCAACCGAGGTTTGTGATATTGAAATAGCTTTCCCCACAAGAGAGAAGACGATAGTGCAAATCCCTAATGGACTTACTGTGGAGTGCATCATTATTGAAGACACTGCTAACTTACTTCTTGACACTACTTATATTTTAGGCGGGGATATTATTCTAAGCAAAGAACAGATAGGGTCTTTATACCAGTATAATGCTAAGGCTGCTATGCTTGATGAGTTTGTAAAGTTATGGCCTCATGGTATTGTTAGATATCACATTAACAACTCATTGCCTGACAAACAACGTTTTTATTCGGCGGTAGAACATTGGGAGGCTAATACATCGCTAGAGTTTATTGAGATGACAAATCCTTCCGGGGACTATATTGAGGTTATTAATGGAAATGGATGT
>DVGV01000050.1 GCA_018712545.1 Candidatus Coprenecus merdigallinarum
ATCTACTTTTGCAGAAAATTAACAAAGACCGACATGAAAAAAGCACTTGCGTTCCTGCTGCCCCTGCTCGCGGTTGTTCCCATGACGGCACAGGACAACTTCGTAAATATGGAAATCAAACAGTTCGAGGAACAGAAAATCGAATCCGGAAAAGAGTATTACGGAGACATCCCGGCCCGCATGACCAAGGTGGTGACCGCCGGGGACAACTCGATGACAGACCTCCTCCTGAGGAATGCCGTCGAGGAGAACTGGAACATATCCCCCTTCGAGTTCTGCTCCTACGAGGAGTTCGAGCGCATCAAGACCGACACCTCGTACTATTTCCTCGTACGCCTGGAGAAGAAACACCGCAGCGAGAACGACCCCGCCATGGAGTTCCTCTGCTTCCTCAAGGGCAATGAAAAGGCTGACAGGAACATATCGTCGATGCCGGAGATCATATCCCTGCCCCTCTTTCCCGAGAACGGTGACGGCGACCGCATTTTCACTTACCTTCCCGCCTACATGAACATCATCCAGAACTACATACAGAAAATAGTCGACGGCCGCATCTACCCTTCCAAAAGAGGCATGGTACAGACGGGAGTCTTCGAGAAGAACCGCAACACAAAGCTGCTGTTCCTAAAGGGAGACCTGGCCTACAATCCACCCATGCAGGAATTCGAGCGGATGTTCCGCGGCCGCGCCGAAGAGGTCGGTCAGGACAACATCGACATAGCCCTGGCAGAAGGGCTCCCCCACACCCTCGTATCGCTGGTGGTAGCACCTGAGGAGGTCTACGGCAAGGCGTTCTGCTACAAGCTGATCATCAGTGCCGACACCTACGAGCTGCTCTATTTCAAACGGCACAGGATCAACGACCGCAGGGGCGCCGGTTTCCTGAAGCAGGACCTCCGGCGGGTATCCAGGCTCATCACCCCTCAGATCAACCTGTTCAAGGGCGTTCCGAAAGAGAAGAAGGACAAGAAATGAGATTTGCCTTCAAGCGCAGCCTCTCCCCGGTAGCCTACTGCGCAGTCCACATCAAGACCGGAACCAGATATGAGGACCCCGGACGGGGAGGTCTGGCTCATTTCACAGAGCACCTGCTCTTCAAAGGGACCGAGACGCGCAGCGCCAACACCGTCAACTCCTACATCGAGAAACTGGGCGGAGAGCTCAACGCCTACACCACCAAGGAGGAAACCGTCATCCACGCCACCGTCCTCAAGGAGGACCTGCGGAGGGCGGTCGACCTGTTGATGGACATCGCGTTCCGCTGCACCTTCCCCGAAAAGGAAATAGACAAGGAGCGGAGCGTGGTGCTCGAGGAGATCAAGACCTACAAGGACTCCCCCGCAGAGCAGATTTACGATGATTTCGAGGAGATGCTGTTCGACGGAACCCCTTTGGCCATGCCGGTACTGGGCAAGGCCAGATACCTCCGGAAGGCGGACCGCCGGGTGATAGTGGACTACTATACGAAAATGTTCAGGGAAGAGAACATGTACTTCACGGCGGTAGCCGATATGGAGGAGAGCCGGGTCAGGGACATGGTGGAGAAGGCCCTGGTGAGATATTCCACGGAGGGAGGCAAGGGGCTCGCGGACAGCTCTCCCGCAGCGGCTCACGGAGAAAGGGCGCTCCTGAAGGTCAATCCGGCATTTCACGACATCTCCACCAGGCACAGCCACCACCAGACCCACTGCATCCTGGGAGCGAGGGCATATTCTGCATACGACAGCCGGCGCATTCCCCTGAGCCTGCTGGTCAACATCCTTGGCGGACCGGTGGCCAACTCCAGGCTCAATCTCCTGCTGCGCGAGCGATACGGCCTGGTCTACAATGTAGAGGCATCCTACGGACTGTTCTCCGATGCCGGCATCGCCACCATCTACTTCGGATGTGACAGATCCAGTCTCGACCGCTGCATGAAACTTATCCTCAAGACTCTGACCGCCGCAGGGGAGAATCCTATATCCACCCGCGCCCTGAACTGGGCCAAGAAACAGCTGCTCGGACAGATGGCCATCGCCTCTGACAACGGGGAGGCCCAGGTTCTGTCCATGGGCAAGAGCCTTATGACCTACGGCAGGGTCATCGAAAACGAGGAATCGGCCCGGCTCGTAGAGGCGGTAACGGCCGAGGAACTCAGGGCTGTAGCGGCAGAAGTATTCAATCCCAGTTCGATATCCTGGATGATTTACGGTTAAACCTCCCGACCATGGACATCAACCGGCTCAGACAAGCCCTTGCATTCATAGAAAGGGAAACCCACCTCAGGACCAAGTCCTACAGGATGCTGTCCGATGGCGTCCAGGGCGCTTTTCTGCAAGCCTTCTCGTTGATGGTGAGACCGATGGCAGTGCTGGAAATCGGCACTTTCACAGGATATGCCACCCTCTGTCTTGCACGCGGACTGCAGGAGGGAGGCAGGGTCGACACCATCGAGAAAGACGATGAGATGACCGATATCTTCACACGGGCCTTTGCCATAGCTGGAGCGGAGGACAGCATCCGCCCCATGCAGGCCGATGCCATGCAGGCTATCCCCGGTCTGCCCGGCCCCTACGACATCGTATACATAGATGCCGACAAACGTCTCTACGGCAAATTCTACGACCTTGTTTTCCCAAAAGTGCGCCCAGGCGGCTATATCCTGGCCGACAACGTCCTGTGGAGCGGCAAGACTGCTCTGGAAGCTCCTCCCCACGACCGCCAGACCTCCGCCATCATGGACTTCAACAGCACTGTCGCCGCCGACCCGAGAACAGAGCAGCTGGTCATCCCCGTGCGTGACGGCCTGGCCGTGATACATAAAAAAAGGGACTGACCGGCATCGCACCGGAGTCCCTCTCATGACAGCTTTTTCTTAGGTTAGTTTCAGTTACTCTTTTACCCTCTCACCGTAGCTGCGGTCCACTGTGTTGACGCGGATCCTGTCACCCTGATTGATGAACAGGGGAACCATAATCTCGGCGCCTGTCTCCAGTGTTGCTGCCTTGAGAGCATTGCTTGAGGCAGTATCACCCTTGACAGCCGGCTCGGTATAGGTCACTTCGAGCTCCACGTAGGTGGGAAGCTCGCAGGTAAGGCATTTCTCCTCATCGGCGAGAAACATCATCTCCACATACTGTCCCTCTTTCATCAGATCGGCGTTCTCCACCATCTCTTCGGGGATGCTGACCTGCTCGTAGGTCTCGGTATGCATGAAATTATAGCCCATATCGTCCTTGTAAAGATACGTATAGGGTCTTCTCTCCACATTGATGGGCTCAATCTTCTCGCCGGCCGTGAAAGTCCTGTCGAGAATCTTTCCGTTCTCAAGATTCCGGAGTTTGGTCTTGACAAAGGCAGGGCCTTTTCCGGGTTTTACATGCTGAAACCAGATAATCGATACCGGTTTCCCTTCATAATTGAAATACAGTCCGTTCTTAAAATCTGCTGTTGTTGCCATAAAACATCAAAAATAGTGCGCAAATATAATAATTTTTTAAATACTCCGTACGACCTGATTGCCGGTAAGCCTCGATGCCGCCTCGACCACGGCCCTGCGGGCCAGGAAGCGGGAAGCCGCATGCTCGGATTCCTCCATCGACTCCCTGAATTCGGACATCCTGTCCCCCGCCAGAGGCTCGGCAGGAGGAGAGTCCATCTTGAGAGGATTGATCGGAGTACCGTTCTTCCAGATACGGAAGTCGAGATGAGGACCGGTCGAGTACCCGGTGCTGCCCACATAGCCGATGACCTCGCCCTGACGCACCCGGTCTCCGACATTCAGCCCCTTGGCATAGCGGGACAGATGGAGATAGGCTGAGGTGTATACAGAGTTGTGCTTGATCTTGACCATATTGCCCTCGGCATTCTTGAAACCCTTGTAAACCACCACTCCGTCACCTATGCTCATCACCTCCGTTCCGGCCGGCGCGGCATAGTCGATACCGGTATGCGGCCGCACCTTGCGGGTTATGGGATGCCGGCGGCTGTATGTGAAGCCGGAACTGATGCGGGTATAGCTCAGGGGAGCCTTGAGGAACGCCTTACGCATGCTCTCGCCCTTCTCGTTCCAGTAGTAGTTGCCGCTGCCGTCATCGAACCAGTAGGACCGGAACACATCCCCGCCGTGACTGAACTCGGCATAGAGCACCTTCTCGACATCCAGAATCTCCCCGTCGCAGACTGTCTTCTCGTAGACGGCCTTGAACGAGTCTCCCTTCTGAAGTCCGAAGAAATCTATGCTCCATGCGTAAATGTCGGCCAGAGAGAGGGCCAGCAGCGCAGGAGCTCCCGCATCCAGGATATCCTGCCAGAGAGAATACTGGATCTCCACCTCCACATAATCCACCTCCCTGACGATGTCTTTCTCATAGACCTGCACTGACAGAGAGTCGCGGAGAGAGAAGACCACATAAGAGGTATTGTCCTTCTCATAAACCACATAGGCCAGGGTGTCCGGCTCTCCCGGCACATAGTAGGCATGATAGTGATAGCCCACCTTGATCTGGCGCATGTCGAAGACACCCTTTGACTTGACGTCAAGGGCATAAATATCGTTTTGAGAGGCTCCGAGGCGGGTCATCAGGGTGGAGAAGAACTCTCCGCGGCGGATAGTGCCCTCGGTCTTGCGGTAGTCCGAGATAGGGATGTTGTACTCGTACACAAGAGAGTCACTCCGTACCGGGTCTGCAGCCGCAACCGGTTCCTCCTGGGAGGCGGTTTCATCCCGCCGCTGCTCCCTTTCCTCCGGGGACGGCAATGCCCGGAGAGCGATGATTGTCAGCAATACCGCCAATTCTACGGCCAATGTTCCTGCGATGCCGAGCACCACTCCTTTGAACAGCCTGTTTGTCAACAGCTTATCTTTTACATTCTGGATTTTCATGGAACAAATTTAAAAAAGAATTCCAAATTGTGGAAAAAAATGTAATAATGTGGAAAAATATGTAAAATCTTTTGCTAATTTTGCACGCATGACAAGGTTTATAGGAGAATATAGGGCCAAGATTGACGACAAGGGCAGACTGGTGTTTCCGTCCGCCTTCAAGTCCGTCATGGACCCCGGCAAGCCGATGACTCTGGTGGTCAAGAAAAGCCTCTTCGCCCCCTGCCTCGACATCTTCACCGAGGAGGAATGGGGACGCCAGTCCGAGGCTGTCAGGGCCAGGCTCAACTCCTTCAACCACGAGCACGACACCTTCTGGAGAGGCTATATGAGAGACCGCGCACTGGTGGAGCCGGACGGCAAGCTGGGGCGCATCTCCATCCCCCGCCAGATGCTGGACAGCATAGGAGTGGAGAAGGAAGTGGTATTCTCCGGCAACGACTACAAGATAGAGCTCTGGGCCCGCGACAAATATGAGGCGTCCGCCATCGGAAGCGGGGAGTTCACGGCTCTAGCCGAGAAGATACTTGGATAGGACACGATGGACACAGCATATCACATACCGGTCATGCTCCGCGAGAGCGTGGACATTCTCGAGGTGAATCCCCGCGGCGTCTATGTGGACGCGACGCTGGGGGGAGGAGGGCACAGCAGTGCCATTCTCTCCCGCCTGGGCCCCGAGGGAAGACTCATATGCCTGGACATGGACCCCGATGCCGTGGCCAATGCACCGCAGGACAGCCGTGTCATCCCGGTCAGGACCAATTTCCGGTTCATCCACAACTGGGTCCGCCTTCTAGGCTACGACAGAGCTGTCGACGGCATTCTGGCCGACCTGGGCGTGTCCTCCCATCAGTTCGACACTCCCGGGCGGGGTTTCTCATTCCGCTTTGACGCCCCTCTGGACATGAGGATGAACTCAAAAGCCGGAGAAAGCGCCGCCGACCTGATCAACACATGTTCCGAGGAACGGCTGGCGGACATCCTGCATCTCTACGGAGAGGTCGACGGCAGCCGCAGGGTAGCCTCGCTGATATGCTCAGCCAGAGCCAAGAGTCCCGTCAGGACCACCGGAGAGCTCAACGCAGCCCTTGCCCCCATACTGCCCGCCGTCGCCCCGCACAAGGTCCTGGCGAGAATCTACCAGGCCCTGAGAATTGAAGTCAACGGCGAGATGCGGAGCCTCGGGCATCTTCTCAGAGGCATCGCCCGCTCCCTGAAACCAGGAGGCATAGCCGCAGTAATCACCTATCATTCCCTGGAGGACCGGATGGTCAAAAACTTCTTCCGCTCCGGAGACCCTGCCGGGAAAGAGTGCACCGACATTTACGGCCGCAGGCCCTCGCCCTTCACCGTCATCACCCGAAAGCCCGTCCTCCCAGGCGAAAACGAGGTGACACGGAACACCAGGGCGCGAAGCGCCAAGCTGAGAGCGGCCAGGAGGACTGAATTATGAGCAAGAAACGCGTCATAGAGAACATTCTGGGAGGACAGGTGCTCGCCAAGAGCAGTTTTACGAAACATTGGAGATTCATTTTATACATTTTCGTTCTGGTCATCCTCTACATCAGCATCCACTTCGGGATACGCAACACCATGCAGAGGATGGCCCGCAACGACGAGACCCTGCGGAACCTCCGTTCCGAGTACATGGGCAAATACACGCGGCTGCTCCACACCGGCAAAAGGGGGGAGATAGAGCAGCTGCTCGAAAACAACTCACTGGACCTGGTGGCCCCGGTTACCCCGCCGGTCATAATCGACATGGAGGAAAACTGAGATGGAAGGCAACGGCACGGACAAGATATTCATGAGGTTCTCCTTCGTCTACTTCTCGTTCCTGCTGCTGGGAGCGCTGGCCATCTTCGGCATCATAAGGGAACAGTTCCTGACCAAAGACAGGATAACCACCGACGACATATACAAAGAACAGGTAATAGAACCCACAAGAGGCAGCATCCTGGCCTGTGACGGCAGCCCGCTGGCAGTCTCCATCCCGGTATTCGAGCTGCGCTGGGATTCTTTCGTAGTGGCCGACTCATCGTTCGCAGCCGGCATCGACTCGCTGTCCCGCTGTCTCTCCGGACTTTTCGGAGACAAGACCCCGCGCCAGTACCGCAAGGAGCTCACGGCGGCAAGGGCGGACACAAACCGCTACAAGAGGATAGGCTCCAGAAATGTGGATTTCGGAGAGTTGGAAAAGATAAAATCCTTTCCAATCTTCAGGCTAGGGCAGTTCAAGGGCGGGCTCAGAGTCATCCAGGGCAGCGAGAGGATCAACCCCTACGGCACTCTGGCCAACCGCACGATAGGCTCGGTGAACGCAGTAGGACAGGGAGCCGGAATAGAGCTCACCTACAACTTCAAGCTCAGCGGCAAGGAGGGAATGCAGACCGTTCACCGGGCGCTCGGTGACGAATGGCTTCCCGTCAACGGAGCACCCGCATACCCGGCCGAGGACGGGGTCGACATCCGCACCACGATAGACGTCCGCATACAGGAAGCCGCGGAGACCGAGCTGAGGGCCCAGCTGGCGATGAGCGACGTCTTCGAGGGCGGCACCGCAATAATCATGGACGTCAGCACAGGTGCCGTGCGCGGCATCGCCAATATGTTCAAACGCAAGGACGGAACATTCGACGAGACCTACAACTACGCATTCGGACATGCAACGGAGCCGGGATCCACCCTCAAGCTGGCCGCCCTGATATCCCTGATTGAGGACGGATACGTCACCCTGGACACGGAGGTGGACGGAGGCAACGGGGAATGGCGCTACGGCGGCATCCGCATCACGGACACCCACCGGGGCGGATACGGAAAGATGACCGCCAAGACCGCTTTTGAGAAATCTTCAAACATCGCCTTCGCGAAGATGATTACAGGGGCCTATGAGAACGATCCCGCCGCATATATCTCCAGGCTGCACAACATGAAGCTGGTCGAGAAGCTCAATCTCGACATAGGCGGAGAGGCATACTCCTACATCATAAGCCCCTCGGACAATACATGGTCAGCATCCACCCTGGCCAGTCTCGGATACGGCTACGCAATAATGCTCACACCCCTCCATATCCTGACGTTCTACAATGCGGTCGCCAACGGAGGCAAGATGATGAGGCCTTATTTCATCGAGGATTTCGAAAGGGACGGCATCCCCGTCGAGACAGCCGGACCCACCGTAGTGAGCGGTTCGATATGCTCGCGAAGTACCCTCAGGGATGTACAGGAGGCTCTGCGGGGTGTCGTCGTGGACGGCACGGCCAAGATATGCAACGATCCCCGCTATGCCATTGCGGGCAAGACCGGAACAGCAAGAGTAGCGGTCAACGGGCGGTACGAGGACGAACACGGATACCGCCGCTATCAGGCATCATTTGCCGGATACTTCCCTGCGGACAGCCCGAAATATTCCTGCATCGTGGTGCTATACACCGGACCAACCAGAGGCAACTTCTACGGCGCGACCTGGGCGGCTCCCGTCTTCAAGCGCATCGCCGACAAGATATATACGGCACATCCGGAATGGAATCCGGCACTCAGCAGCGCCGGAGCATCTCCTGCTGACAATCCTTCCATAGCGGCCGGACTGGCAGGAGAGAGCGGTATGCCGGTCGACTATATGCCCATGAAGCACAGACCCCGCACAAAGGGAATGGGATGGATCCGGATCGAGGAAGGGAAGGAGGGCGGAATCCCCGCGGTAAGCAGCATCGAGCTGGAGCAGGGAGTGGTGCCGGATGTCTCGGGCATGGGACTTAAAGACGCCCTCTACCTGCTTGAGAACGAAGGATACAGGGTGAGATACTCCGGAGCCGGAAGGGTAACGGCACAGACGCCGGCAGCCGGAACATCCCTTGGGAAGGGAGAGATGATAACACTGACATTAAAATAGGAGACTATATGAGACTCGACTATATATTAAAAGGTATACCTGCCGCAGGGACTGACGGTCCCCTGGACCTGGAGATAACGGACATAGCCTCGGACTCGAGGCAGTGCCGCCCCGGCTGCCTGTTCATAGCCGTCCCGGGATTTGACTGCGACGGACACGCTTTCATCGGCAAGGCAGCCGATGCTGGAGCCGCCGCCGTGGTCTACCAGCACCCCGAGGCAAGGGAGGAGATCGTCAGCAGAGGTCTCACAGCCGTAAGGATGGAGGACACACGCACTGCAGCCGCCGACCTGGCAGGCAATTTCTTCCGCCATCCCAGCCGCGGGCTGCAGCTGACAGGAGTAACCGGCACCAACGGCAAGACCACCATCGCCACCCTGCTCTACCGGCTGTTCTCCGGGCTGGGCTACTGCTGCGGCCTGCTCTCGACGATAGCCAACTACATCTGCGGCGAACGTTTCGAGACCACCAACACCACCCAGGACCCTATTACCCTCAACCGTCTTCTGCGCATGATGGTTGACCGGGGCTGTCAGTACTGTTTCATGGAGGTGAGCTCACACGCCCTGCATCAGGGGCGGGTCAGAGGGCTGAAGTTCAGCGGAGCGGTATTTACCAACATCACTCACGACCATCTCGACTATCACAAGACATTCTCAGAATATATCCGCTGCAAGAAGCTGCTCTTCGACTCCCTCGAAAGCGGAGCGTTCGCCCTCGTCAACTCCGATGACAGGAACGCGTCCATAATGGTGCAGAACACCGCAGCAAAGGTCTACCGCTACAGCGAGGGCAGCATGGCCGAGTTCAAGGTCAGAATAATGGAGCGCAGCCTGGACGGGTACCAGCTGAGACTGGACGGAACAGATGTATGGACCCGCTTTATCGGCGACTATAATGCCCACAACATCTGCGCGGTCTACGCCGCTGCCATCCTGCTGGGAGCCGGAAAGGAAGAGACTCTGAAAGAGATCAGCGCCATGGGCCCCGTACCGGGAAGGATGGAATATATCCGCGGAAAGAGAGGCATCACGGCCGTGGTCGACTACGCACACACTCCGGATGCCCTGGAGAACGTACTCAGGACCCTGCAGGAGCTCAAGGGCAGCTCACAGCTGATTGCTGTCTTCGGCTGCGGAGGAAACCGTGACAGGACCAAGCGCCCCGAGATGGCAGCCATCGGAGCCCGCTGGGCCGACAGGGTCATCATCACCTCGGACAACCCCCGTTTCGAGGACCCGGCAGCGATAATCAGGGACATGAAAGAGGGACTGGACACAGAGGGACTGGCAAAATCACTCTTCATAACCGACCGGCGGGAAGCCATCCGCACCGCCGTGATGACCGCTCCGGACGGAGCCATCATTCTCGTTGCCGGAAAGGGCCACGAGGACTATCAGATAGTGAACGGGGTTAAATCCCATTTTGACGACAAGGAAATAATCAAGGAGGTTCTGCTATGATCTACTATCTTTTCGAGCATCTTCAGCATCTTGATTTCCCGGGCTCCGGTCTGCTGCAGTACATCTCGGTGCGCGCCATCCTGGCCAGTATCACTGCTATCGTACTGACGCTCTGCTTCGGAGGCAAGGTCATACGTCTGCTGCAGAGACTCCAGATCGGAGAGGAGATCCGCGACCTGGGTCTGGAGGGGCAGCTGGCTAAGAAGGGCACGCCGACCATGGGAGGCGTGATAATCCTGGGCTCCATCCTCATAGCCGTACTGCTGTTCGGCGACCTGACCAACATGTACATCCAGCTGCTGATGGTCACCCTGGTATGGCTGGGTGCTCTCGGCTTCACCGATGACTACATCAAGGTATTCAGAAAGAACAAGGAGGGAATGCCCGGCAAATACAAAATCATCGGACAGGTCATCCTGGCCCTCGCCATAGGGATCGTGATATGCGTCCACGAGGACACAGTCAGCACCCTTACCACCATCCCGTTCATCAAGAACAACGAATTTGACTACGCCTGGCTGGCCCCCGGCAGCGGCAAGACCAAGGAGCTGCTCCAGGTAGTCATCTACGTAGCTGTAATCATATTCATCATCACTGCCATGTCCAATGCCACCAACCTCACTGACGGAATGGACGGACTGGCGGCCGGCATAACCGCCATCGTCGGAGCGGCGCTCGGAGTCCTTGCCTACCTTTCCGGAAACGTAATCTACGCCGACTACCTCAACATCATGTACATCCCCGACTCGGGCGAGATTGCTGTCTACATGTCCGCCCTGATCGGAGCCCTGCTAGGATTTCTCTGGTACAACTCCTACCCCGCGCAGATATTCATGGGCGACACCGGCAGCCTCGCCCTCGGCGGCATCATCGGAGTCGTCGCCGTCCTCATACGCAAGGAGCTGCTGATACCCATCCTGTGCGGCATCTTCTTCGCCGAGTCGCTGTCGGTAATCATCCAGAGACTGTATTTCAAGTACACCAAGAAAAAATACGGAGCAGGCCGCCGCGTCTTCAAGATGGCGCCCCTCCACCACCACTTCCAGAAAGAAGGAGTACCCGCCCTTATCGCCAGACCGAAAAGGGCTGTTCCGGAAGCACAGATCGTCATGCGCTTCTGGATTATCAGCATCATAC
>DVGV01000051.1 GCA_018712545.1 Candidatus Coprenecus merdigallinarum
TGCAATACTTCGGTAAATTTTTACCGAAGTATTGTTATGCAGTAACAAACATTTAATTTTATATCTTTGCATTAACAATAAACAATTTTATATTTAACCCTAAAATTTGGCATTAAATATAAACTAAATTATAGTTAATATGGCACAGCTGAAAGATTACTCCATCCCCGAGCTGATTCACCTGCTCGGAAGCCGTTACAGGGATTACCGGCAGAGGGCCGATATGACTCAGAAGGAGGTGGCCGAACGGGCAGGGCTGTCTGTCGTGACTGTCTACAAGTTCGAGAGCGGGGCGGCCAACAATCTGTCTCTCGGGACCTTTCTTCTGCTGCTGAAGGCAGTTGGATGGATAGACGCGCTGGATGAGCTGATGCCGGAACTTCCGCCGTCCCCCTATCTTTTGAAAGACAATGATAGAAAAGTACAGCGGATACGACACAAGCAGGAAAAGACGAGCAAACCTATAATCAAGGAGCTATGAGCAGAATGATCAAAGTAATACTGTGGGGCGAGGAGGTCGGCCGACTGCTGTGGGATGAACGGAGACACCTGTCTTATTTCACTTTCAATCCGGATTTTTTGAGCAAAGGAATTGATATTGCCCCGCTTACCGCTCCTATTGGAGGTATTGGGAGCAGGATGCCTATTTATGGAGCACCAGAACGCATATATCAGAAACTTCCCCCTTTCATAGCGGATTCTCTGCCGGATGACTGGGGAAGCAGGCTTTTTGATTACTGGAGACAGGAGCATCGGATCCCGGCGGCAGAGATTACCCCTCTCGAGAAATTGTCATTCATCGGAAGCAGAGGCATGGGCGCTCTTGAATTCATTCCTGAGACCGAGAGTTATATAAGCAGAGGGAAGATAGATATCCAGTCGCTGACAGCCCTTGCTCAAAAGATATTCTCCGACAGGGAGAATGCACGCATCCTTCCGGAAGAGTCCCTGACCATGCAGTCACTGATCGCCGTAGGTACATCGGCAGGCGGACGTCAGCCCAAGGCCATAGTCGCTGTTTCAAAGGAAACCGGAGAAATACGTTCCGGACAGATATACGGTCTGGAAGGCTACGACTACTGCATTCTGAAGTTCGGTGACCCGGCCCGGTCTTCCGCCGAACTGGAGATGAGCTACTGGCGTATGGCTGTAGACGCCGGCATACGTATGACTGATTCGAGGCTTATGGAGATAGAGGGCACAATGCATTTCCTGACTGAACGTTTCGACCGGGAAAACGGCGGGAAACTGCACATACAGACTCTCGCGGCGATGTGTCCGGACGCTGCAAGCTATGAGGACATGCTGCTGGTGTGCCGGAAACTGCTGCTGCCTGAAACCGACTCCGAGGAGGTTTTCCGCAGAATGGTCTTCAATATCATGGCCAACAACACCGACGACCACAACAAGAACTTCTCCTTCATCATGAATCCTCAAGGGCAATGGAGACTGGCTCCCGCATACGACATGACCTTCATATTCAACGCAGGAGGCTATCAGGCGCAGAAGGAGCACTGTCTGTCGGCCGGCGGCAAACTGCGTGATTTTACAAAAGAGGATATTCTGGCTTTCGCAGCTGCGAACGGCATAAGACGACCGGCATCCATAATTGATAAAGTTGCCGCCTCACTCAGCCGTTTCAGAGCCATCGCCACCGGATACGGTGTTAAGCAAGAATGGATCCCGCGTATAGAATCCAGTATCCACCGTCACATGATCGAATGCGGCTGCATGACGGCCCCATCCAGTAAGGTCACATTCGAGGACACAAAAGGAAATACCATTTCCAATATCAGAATCGAACAGGCCTATCATGGAAATTATCACCTTCTCGCCGACATCAACGGCCATGAACGCAAATACATCATCCGTAAAGGCACGAATCTGTATTCGGAAATAAGTTCAATTGGAGCCAACAGATTGCCTGAGGACTATTTGCGGACTCTCGCGGAGACACTGCTTATACCCAAACCCACTAATTTCCAATCATAATCTATTTTAACCATGAACTTTACGATTTGGAAATACGAAAATGGATATCAGACCGATGTAATTCCGGTAGTCTACCTCCACTCCTTCCGCGGCAACGGCGAGGACGTCTGGAAGGCCTGCCACGGGCTGAAGGACTGCCCGCCGATGGTGCTGGTGTCGGTCAACAATCCGGGTACGGGGCTGGATGACGAGCTGTCGCCCTGGCCGGCGGAGGGGGTGTGGAAGGGCCAGGCGCCTTACAAGGGGCTGGCGGCGGAACATCTGCGCTGGATGATGGAGGAGTGCGTTCCGCAGGTGGAGGCACAATTCGGTGGAAAGGACATCCTGCCGGTCATCGCCGGCTACTCCCTCGCGGGTCTCTTCGCCCTCTGGGCCGCCTGGAACTCAGGGTATTTCCGAAGGGTGGCAAGTGTATCCGGCTCCCTCTGGTATCCGGGATTCACGGACTATATCAGGAACAATGCGCCGAAGAGCGGCTGCGGGGAAAAGAGCGGCCCGGAAAAGGCCTATTTCTCCCTCGGCGACCGGGAGAGCCGCACCCGCCATCCGCTGATGAGCCGGGTGGACGCCTGCACCGCGGAAGTGGTGGAGAGGGTCAGGTCATACGGCATCGAGACGACTTTCGAATGGAATCCCGGCAACCACTTCGACCATCCGGAGCTCCGCATGGCCCGGGCCCTCGCCTGGCTTCTGCGCTGAGGCTCAGAAGCACTCCCGGAGTATCCGGACGACGTTTCCGGCCTTGCCCATGGTGTAGAAATGCACTGCGGGCACACCGTGGGCGAGCAGGTCCCGGCACTGGGCTATGCACCAGTCACTACCTATGCGGTAGACGGCCTCGTGGTCTTCTCCGGCGGCATTTAGCTCCGAAGTCAGCTCGACCGGGATATCTATCGAGAAGGCCTGAGGCAGCAGGGAGATCTGGCGGGATGAGGTTATGGGCTTGAGGCCGGGGATGACCGGAACGGTGATGCCGGCGGCGCGGCAGCGGTCCACGAAGCGGTAGTAGACGGAGTTGTCGAAGAACATCTGGGTGATGATGTAGTCGGATCCGGCGTCTACCTTCCGCCGCAGGTTCTCGATGTCGGTCTCTATGTTCGGGGCTTCGAAATGCTTCTCGGGGTAGCCTCCCACTCCGATACAGAACAGATCCCGGCCCTGCTCGAAACGTCTTACAGCCTCCACCAGCTCTCCGGCGTACCTGTAGCCTCCCTCGCAGGGCACGAACCGCCTCTCTCCTGCCACGCTGTCCCCGCGCAGAGCCATGATGTTCTCCACCCCGAGGAAACGCAGGTCGCTGAGCTTATTCTCCACGTCTGCTGCGGTATTGCCTCCGCAGATGACATGGGGCACGACATCGATTTTATAGGCCGACATGAGGGCCGTGCATACAGCCACCTCGCTCACCTTGTTGCGCACTATGTGCCGTGTCAGCGAGCCGTCGGCTTCCTGCCGGTACTCATACTCGTCCCGGTGGCAGGTGACGTTGATGTACCTCGGCGAGAATTCCATGAACGGGCGCACCGACTCGACTAACTCCGCACGGCTGATGCCTTTGAGCGGAGGGACTATCTCGATCGACGGAAACGGCCGGTGAGCCTCATGCAGTATATCCTTTATCTTCATTTTTCAGAGTCCGTTAAAAGATGCCCCAACAGTGCCGTACCCTCTGCCTCTGCCAGTCCGCGGCGGCGGCAGTAGTCCCGGAACTGCTGCCTGCCTATCCTCCGTATATCGGGATAGACAGCCTCCTGGTGAACAAATATCATTCCGCATACCGATGCGTCCGGAGTCATGCCGTAGCTCTCGCTGAGGGAGATTCCCAATCTCCCGTCCCCGTCTATAAGATGCAGTATATCAGCCTTGACCGAATGGTCGGGGAAGGAGGGATAGCCCGCCGCAGGCCGTATGACCCGCATCCCGGGAACTGCTTTCCGTACACGGTCCTCAATCATTGTGGAAGCGGCTTCGGCCAATGTATCCAGCACGGCCTGTCCGACCAGGTCCTGTTCTCCCGGTGCATCGGCACTCACGGCGAACAGGGCGCAGGGCGAGGTCATCCCGGACTGAGCGGGCGGCACGAAATCGGCTAACGACATACATGCCTTCCCTCCGCCGGGCAGCGCGGAGGCCTCCTCCTGCCGCAGCATCGGTATCCCGAAGCATTCCCCGTCCCCGTGCAGACGGACGGTGTCATCCTCCGCGCAGGCATCGAACCACCTGAGAGCCGCCATTATCCTCAGACCGCCGTCCCGCCCGAGGGCGGAAATCCTCCCGAGAGCCTCCTCCTTCAGTTCGAGGACTGCCTGTTCCGGGGCATTTTTCATCCGGCACACCGCCATGAACAGCTTCCAGTCAAAGTAAGGCATCACTTCCTCCGCCGTAACTGCCTGCGGAGGCATCGGCTCCGTCCTCAGATCTTCCCGGCGCAGGAAGCTCTCTGGGGCAAATGCAGGAGGTGCGGCCGTCTCTCCGCGGGCATCCCGGCTCCGGTACAGCCTGCGGAGCTCTTCCTGCCTGCGGTGCTCCTGTTCCACGAACCGCTGCGGGTCGAGCATGTAGCGCTTGGCCATCACGGCTGTTGCCGAGGCATCGGCACAATAGAAGACGTAGTCATACAGCGGAGCGAGCTTGACGGCAGTATGCAGGGCGGACGCGGTGGCTCCGCCGATGAACAGCGGCACGGTCATCCCGCGTGCGGACATCTCCCGGCAAAGCTCCTCCATCTGATAGAGGGAGGGAGTGATGAGACCGCTCGCTCCCACTATATCGGCGTTGTGGGCGAGTGCGGCGTCGATTATCTTGTCCCGCTCGACCATCACCCCGAGGTCTGTCACATTGAAGCCGTTGCAGCTCAGGACTATGGCTGTGATATTTTTACCTATGTCGTGGACATCTCCCTTGACTGTCGCTATCACTGCCCGCGGCTTGGAGGAAGTTGCGGCGCCGGTCTCATTGGCCCCGGCCATATACGGCTGGAGGATATCCACGGCCTCCTTCATTATCTTAGCGGACTTGACCACCTGCGGCAGGAACATCTTGCCCTGCCCGAAGAATTCCCCTACTGTCTCCATTGCCTCCATAAGGGTCTCCTCTATGACCTTGACGGCGCTGCCTTTTTCCTTCATTACAGCCAGAATGTCGCTGCCGAAAGACGGAGATGCGCTGCCCTTGACGACTGCCGACCTGACTCTGTCCGCGGGAGTGCCTGCGTCTGCAGAAGGGACTGCACCCTGATGAGGGATGCTGCCGGAGCTGTCCTTTCCGGATGACGCGGACTCTGCAGCCATCCGTGAAGCCGTCTCTATCAGCCTGTCCGTGGCATCAGGACGGGTGTCGAATATCACGTCCTCGATCCGTTCCCTGAGCTCGGAGTCGATGTCATCGTACACCACGAGCATCGAGGGATTGACTATGGCCATGTCGAGTCCGGCTTTGACGGCATGGTAGAGGAAAACGGAGTGCATGGCCTCGCGGACCCGGTTGTTGCCGCGGAAGGCAAATGAGAGGTTCGATATGCCGCCGGAGGTAAAGGCACCGGGAAGATGTCCCTTGATCCAGCGCACGGCGTCGATGAAGTCCACTCCGTAGCGGGCGTGTTCCGGGATGCCGGTGGCGATGGAGAGGATGTTGACGTCGAAGATGATGTCCTCAGGGGGAATGCCGGCTTCCCGGGTAAGGAGGCGGTAGGCTCTCGCACAGATTTCCGTCTTGCGGGCAAAGTCCGTGGCCTGTCCCTTCTCATCGAAGGCCATCACGACCATGGCGGCTCCGAGGGCGTGTATCCCGCGGGCCCGGCGCAGGAACTCCGCTTCTCCGTCCTTGAGGCTGATGGAGTTGACTATCGATTTGCCCTGGGCGTTCTTGAGTCCGGCCATAAGGGTCTCCTCATGCGAGGAGTCGATCATCAGGGCGGCCCGGGCGACATTAGGGTCGTTGGAAATATAGCGGGTAAATACGGTCATCTCGGCCGTCCCGTCGAGCATTGCATCGTCCATGCTCACGTCGATGACCGTGGCTCCGTCAGCTATCTGGCCGGCGGCTATGCCTATGGCCTCCGGATAATGCCCGGAAGCTATGAGTTTGGCAAACTTGCGGGAGCCGGCCACGTTGGTCCTCTCCCCTATGTTGGTGAAGCGGCTGCGCTGGACGTCTATGGTGACGGTCTCCAAGCCGCTGACTTTCAGTATGCGGTGATCCGGCTCTGCGGGAATGGGCCGCGGCGCTGTACCTTTCAGGGCCATAGCGATGGCCCGGATGTGCTCAGGAGTGGTACCGCAGCAGCCTCCGGCGATGTTGAGCAGTCCTTCCCGGGCCATGGCCAGCATGTCGGCCGCCATCTTCTCCGGGGTCTCGTCGTAGGCGCCCATCTCGTTGGGCAGGCCGGCGTTGGGATAGCAGCTTACGGCGCACCGGGCAAATGAGGCCACATCCCGTATCAACGGCGAGAGCCCGGACGCCCCGAAAGAGCAGTTGAGCCCGAATGACAGCAGGGGATAATGCTGCACAGCGGTGTAGAAAGCCTCCAGAGTCTGGCCGGTCAGCGTCCTGCCGCTGCGGTCCCCTACCGACACGGATACCATCACCGGGAAATTCCCATCCGGGAAGAGCCGGTAGACGGCATACAGGGCCGCCTTGGCATTGAGGGCGTCGAAACAGGTCTCTATCAGAAGCATGTCCACTCCTCCGCGCACCAGTGCGTCTATCTGCTCCCGGTACACCTCGGCCATGTCGTCGAAGCTGCAGTACCTGCATGCCGGATCGTTCACGTCCGGAGAGAGCGACAGGGACTTGGAGGTCGGCCCTATGCTTCCGGCCACATATACCCTGCGGCCGGAGGCGGCATACTCATCCGCCACTCTCCGGGCTGCCGCCGCTCCGGCATACGCCATCTCCGCCGCCCTGTCCTGCAGGCCGTAGTCGCTCTGCGAGATGCGGTTGGAACTGAAAGTATTGGTTTCGATGATGTCGGCTCCGGCCTCGATGTATTCCCGGTGAATCCGCTCTATCACGTCCGGCTGCCCGAGGTTCAGCATATCGTTGTTCCCGTCGGCGCGGCGGGCATATCTCTGAATCATGGTGCCCATGGCTCCGTCCAGGATGAGGATTCGGTCCCGGGGCACGGCTATTGCGCTCATATTGTCCTGAATTGAGAATTTTTATATCAGTGCGTCACGGTATTTGTTCCCGCTTCCCGCACTGCCTCCGGTCTCCAAACGGATGACGAAAGGCTCACCCGGATCAGCGGACGGCATGCGGACATTGTACTCGTTGCGGGCGGTCTCGATGACTTCGAGCGCCCGGCCTCCGTCCATCATGACCGCCGACTCCACGCTCACGTCCTTGGGTGTCTTGACTGTCAGCAGCGAGGAATAAGGATAATAGAAGATATAGTCTATGCGGTCGCGCTCATCGGCATCGGGGGTCCAGGTAAGGCGCTCGACGGGTATCAGGGGATTGTCGGCCGGGAAGGTAAATCCGGGATGGGACAATACGTCGGGGAACTGCTCGCGGTAGGTGTCAATGTATCCGGCATTGTCCAGCATCAGGGGCACAGTCCAGGGAATGATGAGCCCGTTGTGGTCGTACAGGTCCTTGGTCTCCCAGGTCCAGTCCAAGTGGGACGGTTCGTTGAAGTCTCCGCCGAGGATGACGATTCTACCCGCCTCGATGTCCTTGCCGGCAGCGGCGATGAACTCCCGGATGGCGTCGTCGCGCTGCGAGGCGTCATTGACCTGCAGCACCTCGAGGACGGTCTGCGGGATGGGAATCTTCTCCCAGGTGGAGCCGTCGTAGCCTCGGACATTGTAATAGGCGTCATTGAGGTAGTCTAAATGGGCAGTGTACACCGCGATCTCCCGTCCGCCTATCTCCGAGACCATCCGGTAGATGCTGCCGTGGTCCCCGTTCTCCGGAAATACCGTAGTGGAGTCCGTTATCGGATGCCGGCTCAGCAGCCCGGAGTCGTAACTGTAGAACGAATAGTATTCCAGTCCTCTCTCACGCAGCGAGGCCACTATACGGTCGCAGAACCGTGTCCCGTGATAGTTGCGTACCTCGCTGAAAGTCACGAAATCCGGCCTGAGCCTCTCGATCTCGTCCACTATCGCGTCATATCCTCCGGGAACCATCGTCCCCTCCTGCCAGATATTCCACTGCAGGACAGTAAATTCCGTCTTTTGCTCCATCGAACCTGCAATCATCGGCAGGGAAATCAGAAAAACAACAATTATCAGAATCTTTCTCATTTCAAATCTTTTTTTTCAGCCTGCAAATATAAAACAATTACCCGCACTCTTTCCACAGTCATTCCTATTTCCGGTTGACCGGAAGGTGCCGGAGAAAGTGCCTTTTCGCCACCACCTTCTCGATTTCGTTATATGCAGACTGGCATCAGAAGCACCTCTCGCCGGTATTCCTGATTTCAGTTGACTGGAAGGTGCCGGGGGAAAAAGGCATTTCGCCACCACCTTCTCGATTTCGTTATATGCAGACCGGCATCAGAGGCGTCCGTCGCCGCACTGCCGTCACCTCCATTCCCCTTCGGCCACCACGAAGACCCTGCCGCCTACCCGGGTCGAATAAAGCCCGCCGGCCGCATCATACGAGGCCTCGACATGGAGCCGCGAGGGCCGTCCCATCTCGCTGCCCTGACTCACCGTATAGCTGAGACTCCGCGCCCCGCCGAAAAAGCCGTGCCGGAGCAGCCAGCACGCCAGGTCGCCGTTGGCACTGCCCGTAGCCGGATCCTCGAGAAAGCCGGGGTCCTCCATAAACACCCTTACCCGCAGACTGCCGTCCGGCATCGGCACGAAGTACAGCAGACTGCACGCATAGTGCCGGTCGATGAACCGCTGCCGCTCATCGTAGTTGACCCGGCAGCGCTCGAGGGCCTCGACGGACCGCAGAGGGGTGATCACAGCCTCCAGCCCGGTCGACACCCATTGGACCGGAAAATCGTCCCGGACGTCGTCCTCCGAGAGCGACACCGCAGCCACCGCCGCATTCCGGGGCAGAATCTCCCCGAACACCGGCTGATTCTGCGTCATGACCCCCATGCCGTCCAGAGCAAAGTCCACCGGAATCTGCCCGGCCCTGAGGTTGAGCAGCACACGCGACGGCCGGCCGCCCTCCAGCATTTCCCTGATGACGTATGCCGTCCCGAGCGTAGGATGCCCTGCGAAAGGTACCTCGCAGGAGGTCGTGAAGATCCGCACGTCATAGCCTCCGTCGGCCTGACGCCCGGACATGATGAAGGTCGTCTCGGAAAAGCCTATCTCTATGGCTATCCGCAGCATCTCGGCATCGGAGACAGGCCGGTCGGGGATGAGGACGGCCAGCGGATTGCCCTGGTATTTCGCCTCGGCGAAACAGTCTACGATATAGAATTTCATACGGTATGTGTTTTGGATTCCAAAGATAGCGATATTCCCGCCCATTATAAACAAAACAACTATGTTAGGCCGCAATACGCGCTCCAACATAGTTGTTTTCCAACCTAATTATTAACACTTAATTATCGCACTATCTCTATCACTGAGACTCCTTGCCGGAGAACATGGCCGTATGCCTAAGCACCTTCGCATCGACATAGAAGACTATCTCCTCAGCGATATTGGTCAGATGGTCGCCGGTGCGCTCGAGCTTGCGGAAGATGCTGCCGAGTCCCATAACCACCGGAAGCTCGTCCGTATGCTCCCGGGCGTACTCCATCAGAATGCTGTCGGAAGCGGCCTTTAGCCGGTCCAGCTCATCGTCCATGTCAATTACCGAGGAGGCCTTTGAGGGATTCTCGTCCATCAGGGAGGACTGCAGCCCGTTCATCATCTCCAGCACGATGTCGAACATCCGCTCCAGCTGGAGCCTGTCCACCAGGGCTGCATCGAGTTTCTCCGCATCCGTCTCCTTGACGAAGCGGGCGATGCTGTAGGCGTAGTCCCCGATACGCTCGAGGTCGCTGTTGATCTTGAGCATGGCCAGCACGAAGCGCAGGTCCACTGCCACGGGAGTATAGAGGGCGATGAAATCCTCCACCTGAGTATCTATCTTGATGTCCTGGGCATCCACTAAGCGCTCGCGCACCCATATCTGCTGGGCTATATTGCGGTCCATGCCGAGCACCGCCTGCCGGGCCTGGTCCATCTGACTGTACACCATCGCCCACATGCGGTAGACCTCGTTGCGGAGCTGGGTGAGTTGCTGATCTACGAATTTTACCATATCCTGTAATATTTTTGTCTGTTAACCGAAACGTCCTGTGATGTAGTTCTGGGTAGCCTCCTTGTGAGGATTTGTAAAGATAGTCTTGGTATCGTCATACTCGACCATCTCACCCATATAGAAAAATGCCGTCCTGTCGCTGACCCTCGCCGCCTGCTGCATGTTGTGCGTGACGATGACGATGGTCACCTGGCTGCGCAGCTCGCTGATAAGCTCCTCCACCTTGGCCGTCGATATCGGGTCGAGGGCCGAGGCCGGCTCATCCATAAGCAGCACCGAGGGGGACACGGCCATGGCCCGGGCGATGCAGAGTCTCTGCTGCTGGCCTCCCGAGAGGGCAAATGCCGACTCCCCGAGCTTGTCCTTGACCTCATCCCAGAGGGCCGCCCCGCGCAGGGACTCCTCCACCCTCTCCCGGATGTAGGCCTTGTCCTTTATACCGTTGACCCGCAGGCCGTAGGCCACATTGTCAAATATGCTCTTGGGGAAGGGATTAGGCCTCTGGAAGACCATCCCCACATTCTTGCGCAGCTCGTCCACATGGACATCCGCTCCGTAGATATCCTGTCCGTCGATGAGGATCTGCCCCTCGAGCCGGGTGCCGGGTATCAGGTCGTTCATCCGGTTGAACAGCCGCAGGAAGGTGGACTTGCCGCAGCCGGAAGGCCCGATGAAGGCGACCACCTGATTCTGCGGTATCTCCATCGATATGCCCTTCAGGGCGTGGAAGGCCCCGTAATAGAAATTAACGTCCCTTGCTTCGATTTTCTCCATTTATTTTATCTTTAACCGTTTTTCAAAATATTTTCTGAGTCCTCCCGCCAGCAGGTTGATGATCAGGACAATGATAATCAGCACTAAGGCCGTTCCATAGGCTATCGGCTGCTGCGCCTCGATGTCCGTGCCGCTGGTCGAGATGACGTAGAGGTGGTATGGCAGGGCCATGCACTGGTCAAATATGGATGCGGGCAGCTGGGGGAAGAAATAGGCGGCGCAGGTGAAAAGAATCGGTGCGGTCTCTCCCGACACACGGCCGAGGGAGAGGATCAGGCCGGTGATGATGCGCGGCATGCCCATGGGCAGCACCACCTTCCAGATGGTCTGGAGCTTGGTGGCTCCGAGGGCCAGGCTTCCCTCGCGGATACCGGCGGGAATGTCCTTCAGGGCCTCCTCCGTGGTGCGGATGACCAGCGGCAGGGAGAGCAGTCCGAGGGTCAGGGAGCCGGCCAGGATGCTGTCGCCGAATCCAAGGTATTTGACGAACAGGGCCATGCCGAAGAGTCCGAAGACTATCGAGGGCACTCCGCTGAGGTTGTTGGTCATCAGGCGGATGAAGCGCACCACCCACCCTTTTGAGGCGTATTCGTTCATGTAGATGCCGCTCATGATGCCTATCGGGAAGGCCACCACGGCGCTTCCGAGCATCAGCAGCAGGGTTCCCACTATCGCGGGGAAAATACCGCCGGCGGTCATTCCGTCCTCCGGGGCCTTGGTCAGGAAGTCCCAGCTCAGGACTCCGGCGCCCTTGTAGATGATGAAGCCGAGGATGGCGAAGAGCACTAAGACAATAAAATAGCTCAGCACCCGGAATACGGCGAAGGCTGCGGCCTGCGAGCGCCGCTTGCGGAGGTGGTAGCCGGTGGGATATACTGGGGTATTCATGGGTCGTTACGAGTTTTTGGCCTTGTTGCGGTGGGAGATGTACTCCACGCAGAGGTTGATGAAAAATGTGATGAAGAAGAGGATTACGCCCAGCAGGAAGAGGGACTGGTAGTGCGCTCCGCCGGCGGGGGCCTCGCCGAGCTCTGCGGCAATGGTCGCGGGGATGGTCCTCAGCGGCTCGAGGATTGAATGGGGGATGACGGCGGCGTTGCCTGTGACCATGAGCACGGCCATGGTCTCTCCTATCGCACGGCCGATGCCGAGCACCACTCCGGAGGCAATGCCGGACATCGACGAGGGTATCACCACTTTGGACACGGTCTGCCACTTCGAGGCGCCTAAGGCCAATGAGGCCTCCCGCAGTGCCCTCGGGCAGTTGCGCATGGCGTCCTCCGCCACCGTGACTATCGTCGGCAGGGCCATGATGGCCAGGACTATGCTGCCGGCCAATCCGCTTTCTCCCACCGGCAGGCCGAATACCTGCTGCAGCAGGGGCACGATGATGATCAGGCCGAAGAAGCCGTAGACCACCGAGGGAATGCCGTTAAGCAGCTCGATGACGGGCTTGAGGATATTCCTCACCCGCTCAGGGGCCACTTCGGCCATATAGACCGCTATGCTGATGCCGAAAGGCAGGGCAAAGAGTATCGCGAAGAAGCTCACCCACAGCGTGCCGGCCAGCAGGGGCCACATGCCGAACAGAGGCGCGGGGGTGGCGGTCGGGAACCATTCGCTGCCGCCCAGCACCTCGGCCGGGGAGATGGAATTGTCCTCTATAAGGTTAAGCTGCGCCCCCTCCTCCACCATGCTCTCTGGGATAAAGGCGATCATCCCCGGAGTGGCGGCTATCAGGGAGTCGATCTTCACCGCCGCATATTCGTACTGCGCTCCGAGTTCCTCCTCGGTAAAATATTCGTCCGCATCCTCCAGGCGGAAAGTAACTATCTCCATGTCCGGACCGCCGAGTCCGCTCCAGCGGGTGATGTCCTCGTCGAAGACGGCCTTGATCTCGGCGGCGGTCAGTTCCTTTACCGGATTGTCCTTGTGTACGGCTAAGACGTAGCCCTCCTCGATGACCTTCTCACGGAAAAGACCCGCGCCCTCCGTAAAGAGGAAGCCGATAATCAGCAGGATAACGAGGCTCGTGACGAAGCCGCTGGCGGTCAGCAGCCACTTGACGGCCTTCTCGAGGAAGCGCTTCATTTCTGCACGGCCTCCCCGCCGTCACCTTCCATTCTCACCGGCACGAAACCCTGTTCCAGCACCGATTTCTGCCCTTCGGGCGAGAGGGCGTATGATATGAAGGAGCTGACTGTCTGCTCCTTGGCAGCGTCATAGTAGTAGTACAGCGGGCGCACTATCGGATAGGAGCCGTCGGCCGCTGTCTCCACCGAGGGCACCGCGTAGTGCTTACCTCCGTCGTAGGATACCGCCAAAGGCTTCACATACCGGTTGAGATAGGCCAGGCCGATGTAGCCGATGGCCCCCTTGGTCTGCTTGACGGACTGGATGATGGCCCCGGTAGCGGGCATCGAGAGGATGCTGCTCATGTAGTTCTTGTTGTCCAGGACGCTCTCCTTGAAGAACTCGTATGTGCCGGAGGATGTCTCGCGGGAGTAGACCACTATCTTGCGGTCCTCGCCGCCCACCTCCTTCCAGTTGGTGATCTTGCCGCGGAAGATGTCCTCGAGCTGCTCGCGGGTCAGCTGAGTGACGGGGTTCGAGGGATTGACCACCACCGCTAAGGCGTCGTAGGCCACTATGACCTCCCGGGCCTCCAGACCGGCCTCGGCAAACTTCATTTTCTCCCCGAACTTGATGCGCCTCGAAGCCATCGCGATGTCGGTCGTGTTCTCCATCAGAGCCGCTATGCCGACTCCCGAGCCGCCGCCGGTGACGATGACCTCCCCCTCGGGATGCTCCTCGAGGTAGTCTTCAGCAAGTTCCTGTGTAAGCGGGAGAAGAGTGTCGCTGCCCTTGACCCGCTGGGCCTGAGCCGACCCGGCAGCGAGCATTGCGACAAATACGGAAATAAGAATCTTTTTACGGTTCATCTCTGTATTCTACGCCGGGATTTGTCCCGACAGGCCGCAAAGATATCAGCCTCTTACGAGTCCGCAAGAGGCTGACCTCAGGTTTCATCTTTCCGTAACGGTATTTTAACGGCTTTGTAACAACAGGGCGCTTCAGAAGCCGGCATGCTCCTGAAGCCTCTCACGGCTCTCCAGACCGCGGTTCTTCTCCCCGGTGTAGGTCCACTCGATACGGTCCTCGAGGGTCTGCCCGTCCGGAGCGGTGACGGAGGTAACGCGCTTCTCCCGGTCGGTATTGCGGCGCTGGGTCAGGTAGAGCACCGGTTCCTCGCTCCAGTTGGCCTTGTACCAGTAGTACGAATCCTTTTTAACCTGACGGTCGAAGGTAACTAATCCTTTCATGTTCCGGGCCGGAATACCACCCCTTTCCCACATCGGGCAGGCGAAGTCAAACATGTTCCAGAGATAGGAGGCGATGATGTACGGATGGCGCGATATGACGGCCCACTGGTACTCGTGGGTCTTGGTCTGGAAGGTCTCGGGGTAGAACTGCCTGGACCAGTCGAGGGATTCGCCGAGGTATTCGGTCTGGTGGGCGGTATTGGCGTCGGCCCCGTACTCAGTGAGCATCAGCTTCATGTCAGGATAGTTCTCCTCCAAGCCCTCTACCCAGGCATCGATATCGGTAATCTCCCGTTCGTACCAGCCGTAGTAGCGGTTCATGCCCTGGATATCGGAATTGAGGTTGACCGGATGGTCTGCGTGCCCGTGACCGTTTACGGCCGCAGTGTAGCGGTCAGGGTCCTCTGTCTTGGCTAAGTCGTGAAGGGACTGGGTCAGGGCCGCCGTGTAGGCGTGAGGCTTGTAGACCTCGTTGTGCAGGCCCCAGGTATAGATGGAAGGATGGTTGAAACTCTGGCGGATGAGCTCCCGCAGCTGACGGTGGGCGTTCTCCCATTCCTCCCCGGTGACTTTATTGACAAACGGTATCTCCGCCCAGACGATAAGGCCAAGCGAGTCGCATTTCGAGTAGATGTAGTCCGACTGCTGGTAGTGGGCCAGACGCACAGTGGTGGCGCCGATGTCCATGATCATGGCCAAGTCCGTGTCATGCTGCTCCTTGGTGAGTGCGCTGCCGGAGCCGAGCCAGTCCTGATGGCGGCAGACCCCGTACATGGGCCAGCGCTCCCCGTTGAGGTAGAATCCCTCCCCGGCCACTATCTCGAACTTCCTCACTCCCAACGGCTGCACCACCTCGTCTATGATGCTGCCGTCCCTCCATATCCTCGATGACGCTTTCTAAAACGAGAGGCTCCGTCCGCAGTCCGCCGTTGTCCAATTTGGTGCGGACAGTTATCCGCGCCGACTCGCGGGAGACATCCTTCTGAGTGATGTACACCCCGCTCGAAGCGTGGTCTGTCACGGCGATATTGCATCTGTCGGTGACTATCAGCGATACCGGACGGTAGATGCCCCCGTACACTCCGAAAAGGAAGTGGTTGACGGGGATGACATCCGGCCGGGAGGCGTTGTCGGCGATGACCGTTATCTCATTGTCCTGTCCGAAGCGCACTTCCTGCTGTATCTCGCAGGCAAATGCCGAATATCCTCCTCGGTGCTCCCCTACCAGCACTCCGTTGACATAGACCCGGGCGCAGCTGCATGTCATCGGCATTCCAGGTATGGGGAAGGGTTACATCTTCCCATGCATCCGCCTCCGCTATGCGGAACTGCCAGCTGTCATTGAAGGACAATACCTGTCGGGCACCTTCCGGACCGTCTGCCGGGAAAGCAGCAGCGGACAATGACGTCAAAAATAGAAAAGTAAAAGGGAACAATAGGAATGATATTCTCATAACGATTTTGTTTTCTTATTTTAACGATATTGTTTTATTATTTATTCGAAAATGAATAAGGCAAATCCTCATCAGCCGTCGCCCTGCTGTAATCCGGTTCAGGACTCATCTCCAGATGCAGGATGCCGCCGCCGAGCAGACCCTCGTGAGTGTAGTAGCTGCGGGTATAGGGCCTGCCGTTGAGCTCGGCCGAGCGGATGTAGCAGCGGTCCGGACCGTTTTCAGGCGCTTCTATGGTCAGGCTCCGTCCGTTCTCGAAGTGCAGCACGGCCTTGCGGAACAAGGGGGAGCCGGCAACGTACTGGTCGCTTCCGGGGCAGACGGGATAGAACCCGAGGGCCGAGAATACGTACCATGCGGAGGTCTGCCCGTTGTCCTCGTCCCCGCAGTAACCGTCGGGCGTGGGGCTGTAGAGACGGTTCAGGACCTGACGCACCCACCACTGGGCTTTCCATGGCCGGGCAGCGTAGTTATAGAGGTAGATCATGTGCTGGGCGGGCTGGTTGCCGTGGGCATAGTTGCCCATATCGGCTACGGCCATCTCCCTTATCTCGTGGATAGGATATCCGTAGTAGCTGTCATCGTAGACCGGAGGCACCGAGAACACCGAGTCGAGCATGGCGGTAAATGTCCCGCGGCCTCCCATCAGGTCGATAAGGCCCTGGGGGTCATGAAAGATGGACCAGGTGTAGTGCCAGCTGTTGCCCTCGGTGAAGGCATCGCCCCACTTCAGGGGTGAGAAGGGGGACTGGAACTGTCCGTCGCGGTTGCGGCCGCGCATCAGGTTGGTGGAAGGGTCGAAGACATTGCGGTAGTTCAGGGCCCTGCTCCGGAGGGTGTCTATCTCCTGCTGCGGCCTGCCGAGGGCCTCGGCCAGCTGGAGGATGCACCAGTCGTTGTAGGCGTATTCGAGGGTACGGGCCACGTTCTCGGCTATGCCGACGTCATAGGGGATGTAGCCGAGGGTGTTGTAGAATTCATGCCCGAGCCGGCCGGTGGAGGAGACCCGGGGATGAACGTTACGGGTGCCGTGCAGCAGTCCCTCATACAGGGTCTGCACGTCCTCTACCCTCACGCCCTTGACCCAGGCATCGACGAGGACAGAGGCGGAGTTGTTGCCGACCATGCAGCCGCGGTGACCCGGACTGGCCCATTCGGGGAAGAAGCCGCTCTCCCTGTATGTGTTGAGCAGTCCTTCCTGTATCTCCTTATTGACCGAAGGATACATGAGGTTGAGCAGAGGGAAGAGGCTGCGGAACGTATCCCAGAATCCGGTATCGGTGTACATGTATCCGGGCAGTACCTCTCCGTTGTAGGGGCTGTAGTGGACGGGCCGGCCCTGAGCGTCCATCTCGTAGAGCTTGCGGGGAAAGAGCAGCGAGCGGTACAGACATGAGTAGAATGTCCGGTACTGCTCCTCCGTGCCGCCCTCGACCTCTATCCGGCCCAGAACGTCGTTCCAGACCCGGCGGCCGGCCTCCGCTATCTCCTCGAAGGAGCTGTCTCCGAGTTCCTGCAGATTGCGCTCCGCCTGCTCAAGGCTGATGAATGAGGATGCCACCCTTACATGGACCTGAGCGCCGCGGGCCGTGCTGAAGCCTACTATCGCTCCGGCATGACCGGCCTCCTGCTCCAATGCTCCGGTCTGTATCTCCCCGTCGCGTACGGTCGCCGTATAGGAGAACGGACGGTCGAAGACCATGACGAACCAGTTCCGGAAATTGTCCGGACACCCTCCGCTGTTGCGGGTGCTGTAGCCCACTATCTTGTTTTCCCCGGGGATGACCTTGATATACGAGCCGCGGTCGAAAGCGTCCACCACCACATTGGCACTGTCGCTCTCCGGGAAGGTGAAGCGGAAGATGGCCGCACGCTCCGTGGGAGTCAGCTCCACAGTTACATCTGGCTTGGCTAAATAGACCCGGTAATAGTGCGGCAGGGCGGTCTCTGCCTTGTGGGAGAACCAGCTGGCACGCTCATTCTCATCGAAGACCGGAGTTCCGACTGTGGGCATGAGGGAGAACTGGCCGTAGTCGTTGATCCACGGGCTGGGCTGATGGGTCTGCTTGAAGCCCCGGATCTCCAGCTGGGAGTAGACGTAGGACCAGCCGTCGCCCATCTTTCCGGTCTGAGGCGTCCAGAAGTTCATACCCCAGGGGCGGGCTATGGCCGGATAGGTGTTGCCGGTGGAGAACTCAAATGTGGAGAGGGTTCCCATCAGGGGATTGACATACTTGGTGTAGTCCCGGGCGGTATCCTCAGCCCGGGCAGTACGGGCCGTAAACCCGCATACCGTAAGGACGGTCAGCACACATGCGAAGTGCAGGAGAGCTGTCTTTTTCATTTTCTGTCGGTTATTTTTGTTCATCGGTCATTTCTATTTCGAGGACACCCCCTGCAGTGATGTCGCTGAAGTCGATCCACCACCTGTCATACGGCTGTCCGTTCAGTCTGATACTCTTGATGTATCTGTTCTCGGGGGAATTGTTCAGGGCCCTTACGGTGAACTCGCCTCCGGCCACCCGGATCACCGCCTCGTCGAAGAGCGGAGAGCCGAGGAAATAGCGTCCTCCGGCAGGCTCCACCTGGTAGAAGCCGAGAGACGAGAGGATGTACCACGAGGACATGGCTCCCACATCCTCATTGCCCGAAAGGCCGTCTGGAGCGGCGGAATACAGCTCTGTCAGGATATAGCGCACTATGTCGGCGGTCTTGTCCGGCTCCCCGGCCATGGTGTAGAAATAGGCGACATGGTGGCTCGGCTCGTTGCCGTGGGCGTACTGTCCGATGAGGCCTGAGATGTCAGGCGATACGTCCTCGCCCTCCAGCTTGGAGTCAATCGTAAAGAGCGAGTCCAGCTTGCTCAGGAATGCCTCGCGGGAGCCGAAGCAGTCTATCAGACCCTCGAGGTCCTGCGGTACGAGGAAGGTGTACTGCCAGGCATTGCCCTCGCAGTAGTCATCGTTGCGGTGCTCCGAGGAGATGGGATTGAACGGCTCGTGGAAGCTGCCGTCCCGGCCCTTGCCGCGCATGAAGCGGGTCTGCGGGTCGAACAGGTGGCGGTAGGAGCGGCTGCGCTCTATGAAATACTCATAGTCCTCCGTATGCCCGAGCCTCCGGGCCACCTGAGCCACAGCCCAGTCCGCGATGGCGTATTCCATGTCGAAGGCCACCGACTCGTTCATTGTCTCCCAGGGGATGTAGCCGTATTCCTTGCGGGCGGCCATGCCCCTCTCGTCGAGCATAGCGGAGTTCTTCAGTGCCGTGTAGGCCCTCTCCTCGTCCTCGACGTAGCCCTTGAGGACGGCGTCGGCTAAGATGCTGATGCCGGGATTGCCGACCATGGTGTTGGTCTCACAGCCCATCAGATGCCATACGGGCAGCTTGCCCTGCTGGTCGTATATCGTCATGAAGGTCTCGGCAATATCCCTCATCTTCTCCGGATGGATCAGGGTCATCAGGGGATGTGCGGAGCGGTAGGTGTCCCAGCACGAGAGGGTCGTGTAGTTGACAAAGCCTCCGTCGGGATGCATCTGTCCGTCAGCTCCGTAGTAGTCTCCGCTCACGTCACAGAACTCCGAAGGGCCTATCATCGTATGGTACAGTGCCGTGTAGAAGACCTTCCGCTGCTCCTCGTCCCGAGTGCCGATGCGGATCTTCGAGAGCTCGCCGTTCCATGCCTGCCGGGCAGCCCCTACGCAGCCTCCGAAGTCCCATCCGGGCAGCTCCGCTGCCATATTGGCCCAGGCATTCTCCACCGACGTGGGGGAAAGGGCTACCTTGACGTAGACCGGTACCCCGGCAGCTGCATCCAAGGATGCGCGGGCGTAGACCCTGCGGCCCCTGCCGCTGTCCTGAGCGGACTGTCCGTCGGTGATAACCTCGAGGGAGGTGACGGGGATGGAAAATTCTGCCGCGAAGAACACCTTCTGGTCCGAGGCCCAGCCCTTCGAGAAGCGGTAGCCCTCCACCCTGCTGCCGTCCACCCGGGTTATCCGTGCCTCCACGGGAGAATCCCAGCCGCCGCCGTTCACCAGGTCGATGACCACTGCCGCGTCGTCCGGGGCGTTGAAGGTATATTTGTGGAATCCCACCCGCTTGGTGGCGGTAAGCTCCACATCCACGTCGTAGCGGGTCAGACGGGTGGCGTAGTATCCCGGACGGGCCGTTTCCTTAGAGCGGTCCGAATAGGACCATAGGCCGGAGCCAGGGTCATCCTCCCTGCCGCGGGCGTATGTCACCTCGCCCGTAACCGGCATCAGGGTGATGTCGTGCAGGTCGCCTATGCCCGTTCCGCTCAGGTGGGTGTGGGGAAAGCCGATGACCGTCGAGTCGCTGATGTGGTAGCCGGAGGTCCAGTCCCAGTCCTGCGGGATGCTGGTCGGGCCGAGCTGCACCAGGCCGAAGGGGACGCTGGCCCCGTAGAAGACATGACCGTGGCCGCCGGTGCCGATTGTCGGGTCCACATATTTTGTAAAATCCTCCTGAGAGGGAGTGCAGGCAGCCGAGGCGAGAAGGGCTCCGGCTGCCGCAATTATTGTCATTGTGCCTGATATGCGCATAGATGGATATGTTATTTTGTTGCCTTGGTGTTGGGCTCGCTGTCCATGACGAGGGTGAGCGTGCCGCCCTTGACCAGCTGCCTGTAAGGCAGGACGTAGGTCTTGAGAGGACGGCCGTTGAGCTTCATGCTGCGGACGTAGATGTTGTCCTTGCTGTTGCCCTGGGCCTCGATGACGAAGGGTCTGGAGCGGACGTCCTCGGGGAGGCGGATGGTGACGCGGTCGAAGACGGGACTGCCGATCTGGAAGGAAGGCTCCCTGTCACCCAGTCCCTTGACGTCGAACAGGCCGATGGAGGACATCACGTACCATGCTCCGAGCTGGCCCTGGTCCTCGTCCTGACCGTAGCCGTAGCCGTGGATTTCCTCGGTGCCGTAGAACTCATCGCAGATGGCCCTGACCCATTTCTGGGTGAGCCAGGGCTTGCCGGAGAAGTTGAAGAGCCAGGAGATGTGGAGATTGGGCTGATTGCCGTGGTTGTACACTCCGGAGATGCCGGCGAAGGCGTCGACTACCGTGCCGCCGCCGAAGATATTGGCTCGGGAGATGGTAAAGATGCTGTCCAGGCGGGTGTTGAACTCGTCACGGCCGACGGTCTCGGCGAGGGTCGCGGCGTCATGAGGCACGTAGAAAGTGTACTGCCAGGCGTTGCCCTCCTGGAAGCCTACCCAGGGGCGGGAAGGATCGAAGGGCTCAATGAACTTTCCGTCCTTGTCCTTGGGACGGATGAAGCCGGTAGAAGGGTCGTAGAGTTTCTTCCAGCCGTGGGAAAGCTCCATCAGCTGACGGGCGTCCTCCTTGTGGCCGAGGGCTTCGGCGAAGTTGGCCACTGCATAGGCGCTGAAACAGTATTCGAGGGTGTGCGAGGCGCCGAAGGGAGAGCCGTCGCGGTGGTGCTCGTCGTTGACTCCGGTGCTGGGAACATAGGGCGAATAGCCGTATTCGACAAATGCTCCGGCATCGGACTTGCCGGCACCGACGGGTCTGTCTTTCCAGCCCAGCTCGTTTTTCAGGGCCGCCTCATATCCGGTGGCGATGTCGAAATCGCGGATGCCGCAGTTGTAGGCTCCTGCGATGACTAAGCCCATGAAGTTGGTCCCCACTCCGGAAACATAGCGGCTGTTGGCAATGCCGTCGGCCAGCCATCCGGTCTCCTTGTAGACCAGCAGCTGGCTCTGGACGAAGTCGGCGTAGTACTCGGGATAGGCCAAGGCCCAGAGCAGGGTCAGGTTCCAGCAGCCTCCCCACATGGCGTCCGTGTTGTAGTGGTGGTGCAGGGGGCGGCCGTCGGCATCCTTCTCTATGTGGCCTACAGTGCCGTCGTTGCGGGGATAGTCGCCGTTCACGTCGCTGGCCAGGCCGCGACCCAGGAGAGCGTGGAAGAGACCTGTGTAGAACTTGGTCTTGTCGGCCTCGTCAGGGCCCTCGACCACGATGCGGCCCAGAGCCTCTTCCCAGATGCCGTCGGCTTTCCGACGGGCCTGGTCGAAGGTCAGGTTTTCAGCCTCGGTCATGAGGTTGTTCCTAGCGTTGTCGACGGAGGTGTAGGATACCCCGACCTTGACCTCTATGGTCTCGTTCTGCACTGTCGTGAATGTCATGTAGATGCCGGAGCCGGGTCCCATGCTGCGGGCTGCCGAGGGCTGGACAGCCTCACCGGCGAACGTGCCCCATTCCTCTGGACTGCGGCTGACCTGAGCATAGAAATACAGTGGCACCACGGCACCGGGCTGATACTTCTGGACGTATGCCGGTTCGGTTATCACGCAGCCCTGAAGGGTACCGTCCCCGTTGTACTGCACCTCGGCGTCCACTACCCTGCCGCTCTCGCCCCAGCGGCGCCCGATGTCGAATATCAGGTGAGCCTGGTCCGAGGCCGGAAACGTATAGCGGTGAAAGCCGACCCGCTCAGTGGCCGTCAGCTCTGCCCTGATGCCGTAATCCTTGAGTATGACGGAGTAATATCCCGCCGTGGCATATTCATCCTGCTTGTCGAACTCCGAGCGGTAGCCGTCCTCCGTACCGTCCAGGCTGCCCGGAACGGTCTTGAGAGTGCCTGTGGAAGGCATCACAGAGATACCTCCGACCTGAAACTCATGCAGGTTGACAAAACCCTCGATCGAGGTATGGCGGGCATCGTAGCCCACGGCCTGCCAGCCGTCCTTGTTGCCATAATGGCCGTTGGTAGAGGGCGCCACCTTCGCCATGCCGAATGGCAGGGAGGCAGGAGTGTAGAAAAACCAGCGGCTGTGCGCAGTGCCGATGTTTGGATCCACGTAACGGGTCAGGCCCTCCCGGCCGGGATCCTCAGACTGCTGAGCCGATGCAGGTGCGGCTGATACAGATATCCCGGTGAGGGCTGTCAGGCAGAATGCTGCCCATAAGGATAATTTCGTCATAATCGTCGTCGCGTATTAGTGTTTTGCGGTGACAAATGTACGAAATTTCCCAATACAATGCAGCCCTCAGACAAGCATCGCGGAAATAGCCGGAAGTATCTGTACATCCGCCGGCAGCCAGTCCACCGCATTCAGCTCCTGCGCCGACAGCCAGCGGGCGGATTCGTGCTCCTTGAGCCTAAGATCTCCGGCGGCGACAGTACATAGAAAGCAGTGCATCGTCAGGTGAAACGCGGGATAGTCGTACTCCACCGTACAGAGCAGCTTCCCGATATTGATCTCAGTGTCCAGTTCCTCCCGGATCTCCCTGCGCAGAGCCTCCTCACGGCTCTCCCCGGCCTCCATCTTGCCGCCCGGGAACTCCCATTTGTCCTTGAACTCCCCGTAGCCGCGCTGAGTCGCCAGGATGCGGCTGCCGTCATGGATGACCGCCGCCACCACTTCTATCCTCCGCTTATTTTCCATTGTCCCCGGCACCGCCCAACATCGTATAGACCTGAACTCCTGCAGCTAAGAAGGCTCCGACACCGTAGACCTCGGTCATCTCGCGGGTCACCTTCTTGGGATCCGCGCCGATGGGCTGCACCCAGCCGAGCTTGCCGTCCGGCTCCACAGCGTCGGTCAGGGCCTTCCAGCCTTTGAGAATCACCGGGGTGAAAGTCTCCGCATCGAGAAGTCCGGCGTTTACCCCGTAGGCCAGGCCGTAGACGATAAAGCCGGTCGCGCTGGTCTCGGGCGAGGGATAGGACGCCGGATCCAGCAGGCTCGCATGCCAGTAACCGTCAGGACTCTGAAGCCCGGCCAGTCTCGCGGCCAGGTCCACAAAAAGGTCCTCGTAGAAATCCCTGTAGGCGTTTGTCTCCGGGAGAATCTGCAGCAGCTCCGCCAGGCCGGCCAGCACCCAGCCGTTGCCGCGGCCCCAGAAGACCTTCTCACCGTTGGCCTCCCGGTCATCGAAATACCGCCAGTCGCGGTAGAAAAGCCGGGCATCCTTATCGTACAGATATTCATAGGTCGCCTTGTACTCGCGGTCCATGAACTCCAGAAACTCCGGCCTTCCGGTCAGGACATACATCCTCGCATACACCGGAGGAGCCATGAACAGCGCATCGCACCAGGACCAGCGCTCGAGAGTCGCCGCGATTGAATAATCGAGGTCGAGAGTGCTGCACGAGGGATATCTGAGCACGAACTCCGTCCGCGCCAAGGTCGGCAGCAGCATATTGCGCTCCCGGTATTTCTCATACATCGTCAGCCACGCCTGCGACACCGCAATGTCGTCCGCATGGTACATCATCTTCCCCGTCTGCCAGCTGTTCCTCCGCCCTATCCTCCTTATCCACTGATAGTAGCTGTCATCACCGTCCTCCATCTCAGCCACCTCGGCCCAGTCCAGCATCCCCACATACAGCGCCGCCTGCGTCCAGGCCAGATCGCCGTGCTCCCCCTCATCTATCAGATGATTCGCCCTCTCCCAGTCAGCCACAATCCTAAGCATAGATTTCACCTCCTGAGCCTCAGGAGCCTGCGCCCCAGCCCCCACTGTCACCAGCGCCATCAGCGCCATTATCGTCACGATGTGTTTTTTCATATAACGGTTCCTTTAAAATGCGGGGCAAACTTAGTGTTTTCGGGGGATAACTCCAAATTCCGCCAGGCCTGCCGTGTTGTCAGCATCATTTATCTACCAAGCAGCCACTCAGTAGCAGGAATAACATTTATTGTACAGTCCTCCTCCTCAATTGTTTCCTGCTCCTCAAATGTTACAAGCGTAAGATTGCCGCACTTAAGTTTCTTTGCAGCATTCTTCAATCCTCTTATCTCCCTATTGCGTGTCCTTTCAGTCGAGATGTCATATGACACCTGTATCAACTCCTGCACATTGCCGTCCCTGGCAATGACAAAATCAACTTGCGAGGATGCCTCCTTATAGTAGAAAACATCACAGAAGAGAGGTTTATAGCGTCTCATCAGCTCTATACACACTATGTTCTCCAGTTTCCATCCGAGATTTTCCAATGAGAAGCTATCTTCACGTTCTGCTACAAATGCGGTATCCACAACATATACTTTCTCGTTTCTTACGCGATCC